>DASPQB010000297.1:0-10426 GCA_035625205.1 Nitrospirota bacterium
AAGGTACCGGCGGATCTGAAGGGAAGGGCCTGGGAGCGCGTTGTTGGATCATGCTCAAAGAACTGAATATTAAAAACTTCGCCATCATCGACCAGCTGCGCGTCGAGTTCACGCCGGGGCTGAACGTCTTTACCGGCGAAACCGGAGCGGGCAAGTCCATTGTAGTCGATGCGCTCAACCTGGCGTTGGGCGAACGAGCGAGCGCGGACCTCATCCGCACGGGCTGCCAGGAGGCGGTAGTCGAGGCGGCATTCGAATTGAACCACGCGGGCGCGAAGGAAATTGTTTCCCTCCTCGATGAGCAGGGCATCGAAGTAAATTCCGGCGAAGACCTGATCGTACGGCGTGTCCTCTCCTCGTCGGGCAAGAACAAGGTCTATATCAACGGGAGTCTCGCGAATCTCACGACGCTGTCTGCGCTCGGCGCAAACCTTGCGGACATCCACGGGCAGCATGAACACCAATCACTCTTGGCTCTCGACCATCAGATGGACATGCTGGATGCCTTCGGCGGGCTCGACGGCCTCCGCGCGGACTTTGCCAACGCGTATCACTGCTTGCAGGGCGTACGCAAGGCACTGGCGGAGCTCGAAACAGGAGAGCGCGACAGGGCGCAGCGAGAGGACATGCTCCGGTATCAGAAGAACGAGATCGAGTCGGCCGTGCTTAAGCCCGGTGAGGATGCAGAGCTTGCGAGCGAACAGAACGTTCTGGCCAATTCGGAGAAGCTCGCCGGGCTCACAGCCATGGTGGATGAGACGATGTATGCGGCCGACGATTCGGTGCTTACCAACCTAAAAAAGGCTGTCAGCGGACTGCAAGAGATCGCCGAAATAGACACCAGGCTTGCGGGCGCCGCCCAGCTGTGCGAGTCGGGACGTGCACAGCTTGAAGAGGCCGCCCGCGAAATATCCTCCTACCGGGAGAGCATCGAGTTCGATCCGAAACGCCTTGAGCAGATCGGCGACCGGCTTGACACGATCCAGAAACTGAAGAAAAAATATGGCGGCACGATCGAAGAGATCCTGGAATTCGGGGCTAAGGCTGCCGCAGAACTTGAGCGCGTGGAGCGGAGCACCGAGGAGATCGAGCGCCTGAAGTCGGAAATTCAGGCGGTCAAATTCGGGTTGACCGATAAAGCGGCGGAACTCACAAAGAAGCGTGGCCTGGCAGCGAAAGAACTCGAAAAAAAAGTGGAGATGGAGCTTGGCCATCTCGGCATGAAAAAGACGACCTTCTCCGTGATGATCACCCAGGACGCCGGCGGCGATACGCTCGACGGCCACAAGCTGGGCCTTCGCGGTGCGGACCGCGTGGAATTCCTCATCTCGCCGAACCCCGGGGAAGAACCGAAACCGCTCGCGAAGATCGCATCAGGCGGGGAGCTCTCCCGCATCATGCTGGCGCTCAAGACGATACTCGTTGAGGGTGATGAAATTCCTACACTCGTGTTCGACGAAGTCGATGCCGGCATCGGGGGGGCGGTTGCAGCGGAAGTAGGGAAGAAGCTCAAGCGAATCGCGGCAAAGCATCAGGTCTTCTGCATCACTCATTTGGCCCAGATCGCGAGCATGGCCACGAGCCACTACGGGGTGTCCAAAGCGGTCAAGAAGGACCGGACAAGCACGGAGGTGCGGCTCCTCGATGCCCAGGAACGCGTGGAGGAGGTCGCCCGCATGCTCGGAGGCAAGACGATTACGGACGCGACGATGAGGCATGCCGAGGAAATGATCGAACGGGGAGCTTCCTAGCATAAAGCGCTTCGCAGTAAGAGTACGGGGCGTGAAGCCCGCACGAGAGGCCTTTTACGTCGCACAACCATCGGAGTGCCTCGTCAAGGCAGAGCGAAACAGGTGGAGTAAGGACATGGGCAAGGTCGTCATCAATATTGACTACTGCAAAGGCTGTGAGCTTTGCACGACGGCGTGTGTAAAAAAACTTTTGAAGATCGGCACGCAATTCAATAAGAGCGGGTACTATGTCGTCGAATATTGCGGCGAAGAAGGCGCCTGTACGGGTTGTGCACTCTGTGCAGAGATGTGCCCTGATATTGCGATCGAAGTATGGAAGTAGAACCGGTCACGCTCACCACGGAGATGGGAAAGCCTCGGGCAGATTCTTGCCGTGACACGATTTCTAACCTTATGCGTTGAGGACCGACTATGCCTAAAGTACTTATCACCGGGAACGAGGCACTTGCCGAAGCTGCTGTCAGGGCCGGATGCAAGCGCTACTTCGGATATCCCATCACTCCCCAGAACGAGATCCCGGAATTCATGGCGAAACGTCTGCCGGAAGTAGGCGGTACGTTCATCCAGGCGGAGAGCGAGATCGCGGCGATCAATATGGTTTACGGTGCCGCCGCCGTCGGCGATCGGGCCATGACATCGTCATCGAGCCCGGGCATAAGCCTCATGCAGGAAGCGCTTTCCTTCATGGCGGCGTCGGAGTTGCCGGCGGTAATCGTGAATATGCAGCGTGGCGGACCGGGGCTCGGGAACATTTCTCCGTCCCAGGCAGATTATTTCCAGGCCGTCAAAGGAGGCGGCCACGGCGACTACAAGCTGCTCGTCTACGCACCCTCCACGATCCAGGAGATCGTGGACTTGACGGTCCGGGCCTTCGACAAGGCAGATGAGTACCGTAATCCGGTCATGATACTGGGAGACGGGGTGCTCGGCCAGATGATGGAACCCGTTGAATTGCCCGATATCAAACCCGTGCAGGTGGACAAACCCTGGGCATTGACCGGGGCAAAGGGCAGGCCGGGAAAGGTCATCCGCTCGCTCTTCATGCTGCCCGGCGAGGACGGGATGCTGGAGCGCCATAACTACGCGTTGAAGGCCAAGTACGACCGGATGGCCGACCATGAAGTGATGTACGAAACGATGCTGACCGACGATGCCGATATCGTCCTCGTGGCCTTCGGTACCTCCGCGCGTATTGCCAAGACCGCCGTTCATCTGGCTCGGGCTGACGGAATCAAGGTCGGCATCATACGGCCGATAACGCTCTTCCCGTTCCCGGAAAAGGTCATTGCAGAGACCGCCGTGCATACGGAGCGCTTCCTCGTAGTCGAGATGAACCTGGGGCAGATGGTCGAAGACGTACGGTTAGCGGTGAACGGCAGGGCGCCGGTTGCCTTCTACGGCAGACCGGGCGGGGGCCTGGTCGCGGTTGAGGACATCGTGATGGAAATACAGAACTTGGTATCCGGCAGGGAAAGAGAGAACGTGCACGTTATTTCCGAGTGACGGGTACCGCATGCACAACGCCTCACGATCCACCACGAATGCAGAGAGGCAGGTCGAACGAGAGGCGGGGCTTCCCTGCTCCAGCGCGTTCACCGGGACTAATACGGCTACCTTAGTTCTGTGTGAGACTACCGTGTCTTTCCCGGGAAAGGATCTTTCATGGCGAAGATAAAAACTGTACTGGATCTGATCGGTAACACGCCGCTCATAAAGCTCAACAAGTTGCCGGCCGGAGACGTCGCCGAAGTCTGGGCCAAACTGGAGGGCTTCAATCCGGGAGGAAGCGTGAAGGACCGCCCAGCCCTCGCCATGATCGAGGATGCGGAGAAAAAAGGAAAGCTCAGAAAAGGCATGACGATCGTTGAACCAACGAGCGGCAATACCGGCATCGGCCTCGCCATGGTCGCGGCCGTCAAAGGTTACCGCATCATCCTGACCATGCCAGAATCGATGTCCCTCGAGCGCCGCAAACTGCTTCAGGCCTACGGGGCCGAGTTGGTGCTGACGCCTGCGGCACAGGGAATGAAAGGGGCCACCACAAAAGCGGATGAGATTCTCGCCTCGGGCAAGGAATATTTCAAGCCGGACCAGTTTGGGAACCCCGCGAACCCCCAGGTGCACCGCCGGACCACGGCAAAGGAAATCCTTGCGCAAATGGGCGCAAGAAAGATCGACGCTTTCGTGGCAGGCATCGGTACCGGAGGCACGATCACCGGCGTGGGAGAGGTGTTCCGAAAGAAATTCAAAAACATCATGATCGTTGCCGTCGAACCGGCCGCCTCGCCGCTCCTTTCTGCGGGGCATGCCGGTCCACACACCATCCAGGGCATTGGCGCGAATTTTGTTCCTGCGATTTTGAATACCAAGATATACGACGAGGTCATCACCGTTTCGAACGAAGACGCAGCGGACACCTCGCGGCGGCTTGCCCGGGAAGAGGGACTGCTCGTCGGCGTCTCATCGGGCGCGGCATGCTGGGCAGCGCTCCGGGTTGCGGCGCGGCTTGGCACCGGCAAGCGAGTCGTGACGGTCTTTCCCGATGTCGGTGAGCGGTACCTGACCACGGGGCTGTTCGATCCGAAGACAAGCACATGAAGGCTTTCGTGAACCGCGAGGGGAATGTCCTGCTTCATCCCGTGACTATGCGGCGGTCGCTCAAAGACGATTCGGCCTGCTCCAAGGACATGCTCTTTCGCCCGAGAGCCATCCATAGGAATCCCGCCTGCATTTGCAGGCACGGGACGATACATACTTGACCGGTTCGGTCCTGGGGGTTGTGGCGCCTGCGGACGGCGGGATATGCAATCACTTCATTTCCCACTGCTGCCGTCATCGTCATGCCCCTCTTTGCAGCGGTGCCAGAAACGTTCGTGACGTCCGGAATGTTCCTCGAAACAGATGAATCCCATCTATCTCGACTATAATGCAAGCACTCCCGTGGCACCCCAGGTGCTGGAGGAGATGCTGCCCTATTTGAAGAGCAAATTCGGCAATCCCTCGAGCAGCCACAGTTTCGGCGTCGCCTGCAGAGCAGGCATCGAACAGGCCCGGGAACGGACCGCGCTGCTTCTCGGCTGTGACGCTTCGGAGATCATCTTTACCAGCGGCGCAACCGAATCGAACAATATGGTTCTCAAAGGGGTTGCAGCCGCTTCGCCCAAGGGAAGCCATATCATTACGACGAGGATCGAGCACCCTGCAGTGCTCGAACCCTGCCGCCATCTCGAGAAGCAGGGTTACCTTGTGACCTATCTTGCGGTTGACCACTTCGGCAACGTTCACCCCGCCGATCTCGAAAAAGCCATGACTCCGAAGACCGTGCTCGTCTCGATCATGCACTCGAACAATGAGGTTGGCACCATTCAGGACATTAGAGCGCTTGCCCGGATCGCATCCTCGCGCCGTGTTTTGTTCCATACCGATGCAGCTCAGAGCGTCGGCAAGGTTCCCCTGTCGGTCGGGGACCTTGGAGTGGATTTTCTGACCGTGGCGGGCCACAAGTTCTACGCACCGAAGGGGATCGGGGCCCTTTACATCAAAAGCGGACGCACGATCGAGCCGCTCTTGCACGGGGCAGGGCATGAACGGGGTTTGCGTCCGGGGACCGAAAATGCAGCCTTCATCGTCGGCCTCGGTGCTGCTGCCATGATTGCAGCGCCGATCATTGAGAGCGAAGGGTCCCGCCAGATGAAGCTTGGAAGGAGATTGTTCGACGGAATAAAACAGTCTGGCTTAAACGTCCAGCTGAATGGCCACCACGAGAAGAAGCTTCCGAATACCTGGAACATCAGCTTCGCTGGATTTGACGCGGTGTCCGTGATGGAGGCCCTCCCCGGGGTAGCCGTGTCACCGGGTGCGGCCTGCCACGGCGACCTCATCGAGCCATCCCATGTGCTTGCGGCAATGGGCACGGACCCGTCGCTCGCCCGGGGTGCAATACGGTTCAGCCTCGGCAGGGAGACGGTGGAAGCGGAGGTCGACAGCGTGATCGAGAAACTCGTACAAGGACTGAAGAGGTAACGTGGCGTTTCGACTGCGGAATCAGGGGGAACGACGTGTCCAATGAGCTCATCCTCATCGTCGATGACGAAGAAAGCGTGCGCAAAACTCTTGCCGACGTGATGCGCGACGAAGGCTATGAAGTACTGACTGCGTCCTCCGGCAAAGAAGGCATCGAGACGCTGTCTGAAACTCAGCCGTCGCTCGCCCTGCTCGATATCGCCATGCCCGAAATGGACGGGATCGACACGCTCCGTCGGTTCAAGGAGATCAGGCCGGACATGCCGGTCATCATGGTCACCGGCCACGGGACCATCGAGACGGCGGTCAAGACGACGAAGATGGGTGCTTACGACTTCCTCGTAAAGCCTCCGGAACTGCAGCATCTTACGCTCGTTGTGAAGCACGGAATAGAAGAATCCCGGCTGCGCGAGGAGAACGCCTCCCTCAAGCAGAGCATCGAGCGGCGGTACGAAATTGTGGGAGCTAGCGCTGCGATCACGACGCTCAAACAGCAGATCGCGCTTGCGGGCCCGACGAACGGCTGGGTGCTGATCCATGGCGAGAGCGGGACTGGCAAGGAATTGGTCGCCCGCGCAATCCACCGGGCAAGCAAACGCGCGAATGGTCCCTTCATCGAGGTGAACTGCGCTGCTATCCCGCAGGAACTTATCGAGAGCGAGCTGTTCGGACACGAGAAAGGGTCCTTCACCGGGGCAACGGGCATGAAGCGGGGGAAGTTCGAGCTGGCCCATGGGGGGACCATCTTTCTCGACGAGATCGCCGACATGAGCATGGCCACGCAGGCCAAAGTGCTGCGGGTTCTTGAGGGCCAGGAGTTCCAGCGTGTGGGCGGCATCAAGACCCTCAAGACCGACGTTCGCGTGATCGCGGCATCGAACAAGATGCTCGCGGAGGAAATCAAAAAGGGTTCCTTCCGGGAAGACCTCTATTATCGTCTGAATGTTATCCCGCTCGAGGTACCGCCTCTCCGCGAACGGCAGGACGATATTCCGCACCTGGTGCGCTATTTTCTGCAGGAGTTTTCCGTCGAATACGGCCAGAAGACCAAAGTCATCAATGAGGATGCCCTTGCGCTTTTTGTCCGATATCCCTGGCCGGGAAACGTGCGCGAACTCAGGAACAGTATCGAGCGCCTGATGATCATGGTTCCCCGGCCGGTGCTCACGGCCCACGACGTCCCACCGCCCATCAATGGTTCATTCGCGGAACAGAAACCCCAGGAGGGGCCGGCCGGCATGCTGGCGCAGCACTACAGTGCAACCCTGAGGGACGCCCGTGCCGAGTTTGAACGCGAGTTCATTTCGCAGAAGCTCAAAGAGCACGGCGGGAACGTGAGCAAGACCGCCGACGCCATCGGCGTGGAGCGCAGCAACCTGCACCGGAAGATCAAGTCGCTGGGGATCGAAGCCGAGGATTGAGAAAAAAGTGCCATAGCCGGGCAGGGAACATGCACGGGTAAAAAAAGGTGCGAAGGAATATTTGTCCGCGTGGCTCGAAGGAGACAGGGTCTGCCGTCGATCTAACCCGTGGGGGGGACCGAGCGCGTGCCGGCGCGCAAGAACGTGCAGCCTGGACGCACGGTGTGTGCATCGGCGGCATGCGTCATCTCTTCTGACTCATCATATGATAGAAACTCATGACCTTACGAAATACTTCGGCGCTTTAGGCGCCGTGCAGTCTGTCAACTTCAGCGTCGGCAAGGGCGAGGTCTTCGGCCTGCTTGGCCCGAACGGGGCCGGCAAGACCACGACGATCAGGATGCTCACGACACTCCTCGCCCCTTCATCTGGTTCCGCAATGGTGGCGGGCCACGATGTGGTGTCTGCCCCGCTGGACGTCAAGCGCGCGATCGGTGTCGTGCCGCAGATGCTGAACCTCGACATCGACCTCACCTGCGGCGAAAATCTCGAGTATCACGGCAGGCTCCACAGGATGGCTTCTGCGGACCGGACAGCCAGGACCGCGGAACTTCTTCACTTTGTCGGTCTCTGGGACAAGAGGGACACCCCCGTTGAACACCTTTCGGGCGGCATGCGCAGGAGGCTCTTGATCGCCCGGGGGCTCATGCACCGACCCGGCGTGGTGTTCATGGACGAACCCACCGTGGGCCTCGATCCACAGGCGCGGCGAATGATCTGGGGGCTCATACACGACCTTAAGCAAAGCGGCATCACGATCCTGCTGACGACGCATTATATCGAGGAAGCGGATTTTCTCTGTGACCGGGTAGCGATCATGCGTGCAGGGAAAATGATAGCACTTGGCGCGCCCGCTGACCTCAAGGCAGTTGTAGGACGATATGTCCTCGAATGTCTCGGCAGACACGATGTGCCACGGCGTTTCCTGTGGAGCCGGGAAGAGGCGCTCGAAGCCGGCAAGGGCATGGGCTGTGATGTAGTGGCCCGCGATGTCACTCTTGAAGATGTATTCATCAGCCTGACCGGAGAGCGGATCGAAGGTTGAGTGAAGCAAGGAGGCAGGAGGGCGGAGGGGGACCGGAGTGCCGGAGCGGCTGAATTGCCCGGAATCTCCCGTGCTCTTGTATCGCGGCCTCCTGACGAGGGGAGCATTCATGAATTTTTATCCCATTTTCTGGAAAGAAATGATGCTTATCCGCAAGAAGCCCTGGCGGTTCCTTGCGTCGAGCATGGTCATGCCGGTCCTCTACCTTGTTACGTTCGGCTGGGGCCTCGGCAAGGGCATGAGCGTGGGAGGCGGTAAATACCTCGACTTCGTGCTGCCCGGGATTCTGGCGCTGTCGGCCATGAATAACAGCTTTGGTCCGGTATCGACATCGCTCAATATCAGCAAGCTCTACACCAAAACGATCGAAGAAGTGCTCGTTTCTCCGGTTAGCCACTGGGACATAGCTCTGGGAAGGACGCTCACCGGGCTTGTGCGCGGTATGTTCTCGGCGCTCACGCTCCTTCTTGTCGGGTTTGCTTCAGGGGTGCACCTGGATGTGTCGGTCTCTTTTTTTGTGATCCTCGGGCTGACGGCATTCTGCTTCGGCTCGGCAGGGGTGGCGGCGGCCATGATAGCCCGTTCTCACGAGGATATGGCCAATTTCAACAGTTTTTTCATTATCCCCATGTCATTCCTGGCGGGCACGTTCTTTTCTCCCGACAGGATACCCGAGCCTTTTCACAGCTTTATTCTGATTTATCCGCTCACCCACGCGAGCCTCCTGCTTCGCGCGCTCGCCTCGGGAAATAATTTTTCCCTTGGCTCGACGCTCGTTCTCGGAGCCTATTCCCTCTTTTTTTTCTATCTCGCAGGCATGATGGTCAAGAAACCTGCGTAAGTACGCGCTCACAGGTGGAGTATCCTGCACGCCGATACCGAGACCCCTTCCCACGAGGCCAGCAGCAGACGGCGTGAGCTCTGATTGTTCTCTCCTGCTGCGGGTCCGGCCCCAGAAGAACATTCTTGGCTCCAGAGAGCCGGTCGGCGGCGTCTGAGCCTCCTCATAGGGCGACTCAATCCCTGTTTTTAATTGACTTTTCGGGACTATAGGGCTAATATCTAAATCTGTCTGTATTATCAGCGAAAAGTCCGGGAAACAGGTTCATCTTGATGCCGAAAGTACAGTTTATTTTTGCTATCCATAACCACCAGCCGGTGGGGAATTTCGAGTTCGTTGCAGAGGACGCCTACCAGAAGTCGTACCTCCCGTTTCTTAAGACGCTCGAACGCCACCCTTCGATCAAGATCTCCTTGCATTATACCGGCATACTGTATCACTTCTTTGAGCAGAAACATCCGGAATTCATCGATCTGCTGAAACAGCTGGTGCATAACGGGAGGGCGGAAATCCTGTCGGGTGGATTTTACGAGCCTATCCTTGCAGTTCTTCCTGATGAGGACAAGGTAGGACAGATCCGGTCACTCTCGGACTATATCCGCCACAAGCTCGGTTACGAAGCGCACGGCATGTGGCTCGCAGAGCGGGTATGGGAACCGCACCTGCCAAAATCACTCGCCGCAGCTGGCATCGACCACGTTGTGGTTGACGATTTCCATTTCAAGATGGCAGGCCTCCGCGACGACGAGCTGGACGGCTATTACCTGACAGAAGAGCAGGACAGTTTGATCCGCCTCTTTCCGGGAAGCGAGAAACTCAGGTACCTGATGCCCTTTCACCGACCCGAAAAGGCAATTGAACTTCTTTCCAGCCTCTGTTCAACGGAACGAAACAGGCTTGCCGTCATGGCGGACGATGGCGAAAAGTTCGGCGTCTGGCCAGAGACCTATCACACGGTGTACGAGGAAGGATGGCTTGAACGGTTCTGCACGCTGCTCGAGCAGAACGGCGGGTGGCTTGAGACAACGACTTTTTCGGATTATCTCGGGAAAGAACAGCCGCGCGGGAAGATCTTTTTGCCGACCGCTTCCTATATGGAAATGGGAGAGTGGGCGCTCCCCACACGCGCCATGAAAGAGTATGCCGATGCCCTCGAAAAGGTCAAACAGGCACCGGATTTCGCGGGCCTGAGACCGTTCATCAAAGGCGGGATATGGAGAAATTTTCTCGCCAAGTACTCCGAGAGCAACCACATGCACAAGCGCATGATGATGGCGAGCAGGAAGGTGCATGCCGCCCTCGACGCTTTGAACGACCAGGGCGTGAAGAAGAATGCAGAGGCAGC
>DASPQB010000298.1:0-14025 GCA_035625205.1 Nitrospirota bacterium
GATCATGTCGGATATTTTCATAAACGACCTCCCTGTTAACAAGTCAAGAGATATCTTCTTCGACGATCTTCACACCCCGAGTAACATACTGGACACCCGAAGCCACTGTGAAGACCGCCGTGATCCCGTAGAAGAGGGACATGACTCCTACGCTAACCCCGTAGCTTTTCAGCAAGAGTGAAAGCGTCACTACGGCAAGCTGCAATACTGTCGTAGCCTTCCCTACAAGGGAGGGACGGGCTTTCAGATCATGCCCTGTAAAATAAATCACAGCACTACCTATTACAAGAATGATATCTCTGCTCACGACGATGATCACAAGCCAGATCGGCAGCATATGCAGCAGCACGAGCGTCACGAATGCGGATACAATGAGCAATTTGTCTGCCATTGGATCGAGAAATGCACCCAGATCAGTTTGCGAGTGGGTTATGCGGGCTATCATTCCATCGAGCGCGTCAGTCACACAGGCAATCACAAAAACTCCCAAAGCGCTTCGGTAATAACCATAAATCATCAGATTAATAAAAAACGGGATTAGAATGATACGTAAAAGCGTAATGTAATTCGGAATATTCATCAGTACCCCGCTCAACCTCAAGAGTTACCAATTAATATTAAACAGATTTATTTGTATTGTCAACCTTTTTCTTTTTGTAACCATTTGTTTTTGTTCTGGGCTGAGCACGATGTGACGAGGATAAGGATAAACGTGGGTGGGACCAGCGATTCGGGTTGAACGGATGACCTACTGATTACGAAACAGGAGATTCAGATCTGCATTCAATTTATTTCCTAAAGTATTTATTAAGCCCCAATAAACACCAGACTCCTGTCTGGTGATGAAGCGCCAGCCCGCAGGGCTCATGCAAGATTGTCGCATGTAACATTTAAAGAAGCCCCAGCTTCCGCTGGGGGAGTTTCGCTTGCTTTCCACGCAATTTTGCTACGTGATCACTGATGAATTTGGGTAATTAAGGTGGTTATTCCATCATTGGCAAAAAAAAAGGCGGATAAAATTACTGAGCTGCCTCATCGTGCCTGGTGCATGATAATCAGGTGCAGCTACTTCATGGTGCCGATGAGCTTCGGTTTTAGAACACCTTACCCGGATGTTTCCCTGCCAGTCTCCCCTCGCCGCATACACGCACCAATCGTAACACATGCAGATCCATGCTCACTGTCACCTTATTCGCCCATTCCGGGGACCGATGTCAGATGTTTCAACAGGAGACACCGTACTTCCTCTATGGTCAATGGTTTACCCTGACAAGAATGCTCACTCAGGATAATTACCTCCGATGCCACTCCCTAAAGATAGGAGCTTGTATACTTGACAACGCCGTCATCCCCTTAATTATAATCGCATTCGTCCTTAGCGGAAATGATGGCATCGGAAGATCCCTCAGAGCCATGAGCACAGGCTTAATGGAGGACATCCTAGCCACGCTGGTTGGGATCTTTCCATACCTATTACTAGGCAGCCGCACAGTACTCTTGGATAGGAGCTCAGGGGAGCCCTGGACGAAAGGAGGCGCCGGATGCAGCAAAGAAAGTATTCGACGGAGCAGATAGTAAATATACTGAAGGAGGCCAATACAGGGATATAGGTCACCGCTCTCTACGCAGGCACGGAGTCAACGACGCCACCTTATAAAACTAGAAAGCAAAATACGGTGGCATGGCGTCAACGAGATAAAGCGGCTTAGCGATTGTCAAAGGGGAGTTAGTCTCAAATTTCATTGATATTCCGCAAATCCTATTTATTGGCCGCCGTTGCAATCATAGAAACAGCCAGTGGATCGGTTATATTTCTTGATGGAGTGAAGAATTTTTGTCGTAACATCTTGTGGCGAATCTTTCTTAAATTTATGTCCTGTAGGAATACAGCGTGCGCTGCAAGTCACAAACTGAATTCGGTGATACTTGAAGCAATTGTTACAAGCAACCCGCCTTGTGCAGTTGAAATCCGATTGAAGATTAATTCCGAGCTGTCCATTGACACCAAAGGAGTGATTAGTGAGTTATTTTAATTCTCACTTGTTGGAGATCTGCCCGGCAGTATAGGTCTGAGCAACGTGTGTCTTCTTTCAATGTCCTAATCAACTGAAGAACATGTATTCTACTATCGTAGAATATCTTTCCGGACATTACAAAAACAATAAAAAAGAAAGCGATTTCCTTGTCATAATATCGTTACCTATGATATTCTTTAAAGAAGACTTTATGATTACAGGAAGGAGAAGATGAGACATGGTAGACCGTGACATCATGCAGGAGATCGAGGAGTTGAAAAAACAGCTAAAGGCACTCGAGGCAATCAAAGGTCAAGGAGGCGCGCAGGCGTCCTCGGAGGAGTCGGAACAGAGCCCACGGGAAGAGACCGGAGGAGAAGTGGCAACTTGGCTACGGGACTTGATCAAACAGGCTGAGGAACTGATTGGCGGTCTAGATATTCAGTTCAAGGACGTGCCGGCTAAGACCGCGCTCGTAATCTTCGCACTTGGAATCCTCATGGGTCGGCTGCTCAGCCGTAGGGGGTAAAAGTATGGATGTGTTACTGGTAAAGATGCGTCTCTTGCTGAAGGCAGAGATGATCCTGTTTCGCCTCCAACTGCGTCGCACCATCAAGCAGGCCGCGTTCTACATCGCCGCTGCCCTTCTGTCCGTTCTGGCTACGGGCATGCTGAATATCGCCCTCTATTTATATCTCGTATCGCATCTTGATAATGCCAGTGCTGCTCTCGCGGTTGCCATAGTCGATATCGTGCTGGCCGTGGTGGCCGTCGTTTTTGCCGGCCATCTGCAACTTGGCCCAGAAGTTGATGCCGTGAAGGCCCTACGCGAGGACGCGATGGCAAGTCTTGCTGCAGATGCAACAGCTGTTAAGACTCAGATCGCAGACCTACATGACGATATTAAGCGGATTCGTACCGCAGTGACTGGTTTTATGAGCTTCGGAGGCGTCAACATTGCCTCGTGGGTGCCGGAGCTTCTTCGCGTCGTGCTGCGACGAAAAAACCATTAGAGTGTGATGTACGATAGTACTGGTATTGTGAGTTTCCTGTACATCAGGCTCTATCGCACCTAGTAAGATACTTCGCATAATTTATTGTAGCCAAATGCTTCGTTCCAATATTATTAAACTGCGGTGGCTCGCTCCCTGGACTTCGAATTTTGGGAAGCCAGGCTGGCGGGCCACCGTTTTCTGCTTTTTGCACTTTTTTGCGACCGTTATTCAATATTAATCTTATTTTTCGCAATCCCATTGGATGGACACGAACACAGACGCGCAGTTATATCAGCTTCCTGTCTTGGTCATTTCGCTCTCAAGGTTCTTGTCGATCAGCATGATCTCGATCCTGCGATTTTTTTGGCGTCCTTCCGGCGTTTCGTTGGTAGCCACGGGATCGTACTCAGCCCGCCCTGACGCGATCATTCGCTCGGGTGGAACACCAACCTCCTGCAGGAAACGGACAACGTTAGTGGCACGGGCGACTGACAGCTCCCAGTTTGACGGGAAGGTGGCCTGCAGGGACTTGGCTACTGGCACATTATCCGTATGACCTACAACCCGAATGATCTTGTTCTCGTACCCCTTCAGGGCATCGCCGACCTTCTTCAATACCTCCTTGCCTTCCCTCTTTAGCGTCGCCTTGCCGGAATCAAAGAATATCTGCTCCGCCAGATCCACCGACAGCATGTTCTTATACTGCTTTACCTGAAGCTGGCCCTTTTCAACTTCCTTCGACAGGCCCTGCACCAGTTCCTCATACTGTTTTTGCCTTTGCTGATTGGACGCCATCAGTGAGGCCTTTTCCTGCTCCAGCGATCCGACCTGCTGCTGGGTAGCAGCTTTCTCCTGTTGTAGCGCAGCTTTCTCCTGATCTAGCACGACCTTCTGTTGCTCCAAAGACGACACCTGCTGTTTCAAATCAGCATTCTGCTTCTCAAGGTTAATCTTCTGCTGCCCCAATGCAGCTTTTTCCTGCTGCAGAGCGGCGATCTCATCATTTTTTGCCTTTTCCATCTTATTGAATGTGCCGGAACTGACACAACCGCTCACGATAAATCCGGCCGTGAGAACGGCAATGCTAATGCGAAGAAGCCTTATCATGTGCAAGTCCTCCTTGTCCTTTTAATCATTATCACGGTTTGATCCATGCCCCTCTCAGAAGCAGCAATTGAACCACAGATGAACGTAGATAAGAGCTCAAGACCAAAATCATAGACGTTTCCTGTCCTCCTCGCGCGAAGGGTTTGGCTATATTGAGCACTATTTAAATAAATCACAGATATGAAGATCTGTCAATGTATTCTGATAGTAACGTTAAGAGGATAACGCTGCAGAATTCTGCTTGTTAATTTAAGTATCGCTGTTAGTGGAAACCATAACGAATACAGGAGTGAATCCTACATCACAGACTTAGAGACGCATGGCGCACAAGAAGATAAATTGCAATGAATACAAAATGCCATTTCTATTTTAGCTTAACAGGGCAGGATGGTAACCTATCGAATGTATTTTGTGGTTAAACGCTGTATGGTGTATTTATTTTTATTTGATCTCTCAGTGCCAGCAGTTTTAGAGTTTCTTTGCATAGGTACCCTGAATCTTGCCACCGCACAAAGAGCCTGTAATGAGCCAGCATGTTCTTCCCGCTGCATTGCCACTATGAGCACCTTTCAATTCATGACTCACGGTAGCCGGGCATACTACCAAATCAGCGACCTTGGACCGACTCGGTTAACGACCACATTTATTAATTTCCCATCAATTTTGTATTCCCTTATATCTGATATCTGACCATCGCCTCATCTTCCTTTTTATCGGATACCATGTTGCCCCCCCCTTTAAAAAATGGTTGCCATAATGTACTTCAGAATAAAAAGATAACAATCGTCAACGGTAACGGTGTGTCTCGTGAATGGTGCCTCATTAACGCGATAGTTTTTATCCTTATCTGGATGAGTTTTTTAATCATACGGGCCGATATCATCCATCTTTCCTCCCATCCCTACCAGCAGAACATGTTGCTTCTCCTGCAGATGCTGATGCCAGTTCACTTGGACGGTGAAGGTGAAATTGTATAACTAATTATGATTTTTACGGCTTATTCGAGAAAGGACCAATTTGCTTAGATAGCTGCTTTAGTAATTACGGAATAGGAAACAAGTCAACGTAAAACTAAAATTTAATAAATTCGTCGTTTCTCGCTGATTTCACATATAAAATCAGTCCGGTGCATCAGAGTGTTCCTCCCTGCAATTTCCTGATATAATCGGAGCTTACGAAAAAATAATCTTGACATGAACCGCCAAAGATGTTTATATAGGATATTAAATCTCCTATATATAATTAAGCGACCTTCATATATTGGAGATATTCAACGTTCTGCGCGTAGGCTAGAAGGTCCAGGATTTCAGACTCCATACCTTCGAGCCCCCCAAAAGGCGATTTCGTTGAAATCACCCCCCAATCCTTGAAAGCAGTCAAAAAATTGACTGTCTTATTTTGCTACCTCATAAATTTTTCCTTCTTTTGCTCCGCCGAGTTCGCGGCTTTGCAGAGCAGTATGAAGAACTCAGGAAGCTGCATGTTGAAGTGATTACCGTCAGCACCAATGTCAAGTTCGCATACCTTGCTTGGCAGCGGGATGATAAAATGCCGGAGATTGTCAATTATCCCATGGGGCCGGGGTCCTACGGGTAAAGTATCCCGGCTGTTCGGCGTGTATGATGATGTAACTAGCCTGGACCTTTGAGGAACCGTCATCATCAATCCCGAAGACACTCTCCTGAATAAGGAAGTCAATGTCTGCAACATGGGCAGAAATATTGATGAGCTCCTGTCGAACTTAAATACGAATATTCATCTATCGGCTAATCCCGCTGAAGTATGCTCTGCGCAGTGGGAGGAGGAAGGCGACAAGACTTTAAAACCGTCCGCCGGATTGGTCGGCAAGGTCTTTGAGGCCATGAAAGAACCTATGCTAATTACGAGAGAAACAGATTACGCAATACGGTGTATCCTCTATTTGGCGCATTACCACGACCGGATCGCCAGCGTCAAGGAGATCGCGCGGGCCATGCACATCCCGAAGAGTTTCCTCGCCAAGATACTTCAACGCCTCGTGCGGAACGGTATCTTGGAATCCATCCGCGGCGCACAGGGTGGTTTCCGGCTAACAATGAAACCGTCAGAGATATCTCTTCTCACAATCATGGAAGCCATCCAGGGGCGTGCTGTGATCAATATCTGCGCCATAGACAGCAAACGGTGTCGGATGAGCTCGACTTGCGCCGTTCATCCGGTGTGGGTGGATATCCGAAAGGAGGTGGAAGCACGGTTGAAGAAACAGAGTATTGCAGGATTAGTAAGAAATTGATTAAATTGACCATTTATACTATGCAAAATGATGTTTGTCTATGGTACGGATGTCTTGGCCAAACATAGTAGATCGCGAACACGATATATACCGCAATGCCAATATAACTACGATGGTAGGTAGCAAAAACTTTAAATACCACAATGCCGAAATAACTACAAACAAGCGATGATGATTTAAGGGATGATTCTGACAGCGTTGCCCCGGATTAAAATTGTTTGATCCACCCTAATGATTGCATGACATTCCAAGGAGTTTTCTTGCTAAACTATTATAGTATAGCAGCTAATACGGAGCCACATCCTGACGTTATTGGGCGGCGCAAAAGGTAGTGTTTGCTTGGCAGGGAGCCCTTCGAACTAAGCGTCCTGTCAAACATTTAAGCCATACAAGGTCCAGCCGGCATCAATACCTGTGCCGGAGCGGCTGGATGTGGAAACTGATCCTGGCGTGCACGGCCCATCCTGCTATGGTGGAAATACGAAAGGAGGTTAAGAAACGGCTCAAGCAGGAAACGATAGAGAAGCTTATCGTAAGTGATCTGATTTCTTATCAAAAGGGGTTCGAGAAGACCCCGAGCAAGGAGGCTACAGTATGAGCGATTATCAGTATGATAATCAAACGGTGAAGGGATTTATCGTTTCGTCAATTTTCTGGGGTGTGGTCGGGATCGTCTTCGGACTTTGGATTTCCGTCCAAATGTGGATGCCGTCGCTGAACTTTCCGCCTTATTTTACCTTTGGACGAATGAGGGTCGTGCATTATGATGGGCTCGCCTACGGGCTCGGGATCGGCGCGATATTCGGGATCACTTATTACATAGTGATGCGGCTAACCAAGCGGCCGCTCTTGTTCCCGAAGCTTGCCCGATCCCATCTGTATTTGTTCAATGTGGGTATCCTGCTTGCGGTAATAAGTCTGCTAGCAGGCATGAACACGTCAAAATTTGTCGGAGAACTTGAATGGCCGCTCGTCATCGCAGTGGTCATCCTCTGGGTCATGTTTGCCGTCAATGTCATCGGCACGATAATCAAGCGAAAAGATGAGCAGATGTATATTTCACTCTGGTACATTCTCGCAACGGTGATTGCCGTGGCTGTTCTCTACATTGTCAACAACCTGTCGATCCCCGCTGGTTGGACGAAATCCTACCATTTATTCAGCGGCGTCAACAGTGCTAACGTGGAGTGGTGGTACGGTCATAACCTTGTCGGGTTCCTCTTAACGACGCCGATACTGGCGATGTTCTATTACTTTCTGCCGAAATCGACAGGCCTGCCGATCTACAGTCATCGGCTGTCCATTGTCGCGTTCTGGTCGCTTGTGTTCGCTTACCTCTGGACCGGCGCGCATCACTTGGTGTATACACCACTGCCTGATTGGATACAGACCGTCGCCATAGCATTCACCATTTTCCTGATTGCGCCGTCGTGGGGATCCGTGATGAACGGATACTACACGGTCGGCTCCGACTGGTCGAAGATGCAGACGAACTACCTCACCAAGTTTTTCATTCTTGGCATCACCTTCTACGGCCTGCAGACCGTGCAGGGGCCGACTCAGGGTTTGCGCGTCGTAAGCCAATTGATACACTATACCGACTGGGTCCCTGGTCATGTGCACATGGGGACGATGGGGTGGGTGACAATGACCGTCACTGCGTCGATCTACTATATCATCCCGAAGATCTATAACACCAAAATCTTCAGCGAAAAGGTCGCCAATATTCACTTCTGGCTAGTGCTGATTGGTCAGCTCATATTCTCGATCACCATGTGGATCACTGGCATTCAGCAGGGTGCTCTCTGGAAGGCCACGAACGCCGACGGGAGCTTGAAATACACATTTGTGGAAGTACTGGCGAAGAATTATCCCTACTGGCAGTTGCGGACGATCGGTGGTCTGATCTTCACCGTCGGCATGCTGTTTTTCATCTATAACATCTTTATGACGATGCGGCAGGGGAAACTGTCTCTCGCTGAGTCAAAGGCATAGGAGGTGTATTGATATGTCTGACGAAATCTATAAGAAACCGATTATCTTCGCGATAGTCTCGGTCGCAGTCATACTGATCGGGACCGTGGCGACCATGGTTATTCCGATGCTGACCGACGAGATGCATCCTAAACTTGCCAATCTGAAACCCTACACCGCGCTCCAACTTGCAGGAAAAGATATCTACCAGAGGGAGGGCTGTATCGCCTGTCATACTCAAACAGTGCGCCCGCTGAAGACCGAAGTGATGCGCTACGGTGAGTATTCGAAAGCTGGAGAATTCGCCTATGATCGCCCGTTCCTTTGGGGAGCTAAACGCACAGGGCCCGATTTGGCGCGTATAGGCGGCAAGTATCCCGATGAGTGGCACGAGATTCACTTTGATAATCCTCAGGCGATGTATCCAGAATCCAACATGCCGGTCTACGGATGGATGAAGCAAAACAAGCTCGATCCCACGGCTATTGAGGCCCACATGAAGGCGAATGATTTCCCGTATACGCAGGAGGAGCTAGCGCTGTTGAAGGACAAGACCGAGCTCGACGCGCTGATTGCCTATTTGCAGGTGATCGGCACGGCAGTAACCAAAGCGCAGTAACGAGGAGGAACTAGCTATGATCGAACAAATGGATGTTGATAATATCGAAGCCCTTGAATCCAAAGAAACAGGACGTCGAATGCCTCTCGGCTGGCAGCTGCTGTTCTGGGGGCTCATTCTCTTCGGCATTTATTATGTTGTTGCGTATACGCCAGCCATCAGCGGATGGTCGCAGGAAAGAGCTTATACGGAATCGGTGAAGCCGTAATCCCTCGGGGGCCCGGAGGACGGCGCCAACTCGATCATCATCTCTGAAGCCGTCCTCCGGTCCTAGTTGTTCTTTCTTATCACAATTTTTGCGGAGGCAGCCATATGGATATTTCGGTCTTTGCTACAATAGGCTTTACGACGGCGGCCGTCATCGGCATCGTTGTCCTCATTTTTGTCACGGGAAAGGGTAAAAGCGATGCCGGTGACTGAGGCGGGAGGGTGTCACATCATGGGAAAACAGGCATGGGCGTATTTTTTGTTCGGGTTTGCCCTGGTTGTGCTCTTCGTTGTCATTATCGTGCACTACTATTCAAAAAAACGGCACACCGACGTCGAAGAAATCAAGTATAAGATGCTGGATGATGATTAGGACGTTTCACGGGTTCAGGCGCCTTACCGACGCACTTCTTCTGATCATATTGATCGGTCTCCCATTTGTGCGGCTAAACGGGGAAAGCGCGCTGCGGTTTGATGTCCCGACGCTCAGGCTTCTATTCTTCGGAACCGGAATATGGATGCAGGATTTCTTTATCGTCCTGGTCGCCGTGATCTTCCTGACATTTTTCATCCTTTTCGTCACGACCATCCTCGGGAGGGTGTGGTGCGGCTGGCTCTGTCCCCAGACAGTCCTGATGGATGTTACGACCTTCATGGAAGCGTTCAAGAAGCAGGGGTACCCTGGCTTGATTGCCGCTGCATTTGCCGGCTTGGCTGCAAGCGCGGCCTTATCGGCAAGCTTCATCAGCTATTTCGTATCACCCTACGATCTTCCCTTGATTCTTAGGACCGGCGGGCCGTCTGCGACAATCGTTGTCTGGTCTTGGGCCGTCATTGCCGTGGTCCTGTATCTCGACCTGATAGCGTTACGTAGAGGATTTTGCGCAGCCGCCTGTCCTTACGCCAAGATGCAAGGTGTACTGTTCGACGACCGGACGCTCATGGTTGCGTTCGACAGCGCACGGACGGAAGAATGCAGGGAATGTCTCGCCTGTGTTAAGGTCTGCCCCCTAGGCATCGACATCAGGAAGGGCACTCAAATGGCCTGTATACACTGCGCCGAGTGCGTTGATGCCTGAACCGTGCAAATGGCCGGCCGTGGCCGGAAATCGCTAATCGACTATACCTTCGGTCTCCCCGACAAACGAGGGACAGGGATTCGCATCAATCCCCTGCTCACCGGAGCTCTGACGGCGAGCTCATTCGTGTTCCTCATGTATCTCGCGTTCACGCGCGTGCCGTTCGATATGAATGTCCGCTTGAACTACTCCGGCGGCCCCTCGGTCCAGACTGATGGCAGCGTGCTGAATCGTTACATTCTGTCGCTCAGAAATCTTGCCGCAACGGATCTTGATCTCGATTTGCATGTGTCTGCTTCGGCAGGTTCTGTCATTGTGACGCCTAATACCGTGAAGCTCAAACAGGGAACCGATATCACGACAGTGCCGGTCTTGGTTACCCTCCAACCATCATTAAGTACGGGACAACGTCCTGTTACGGTAATATTCACCCTCCAGGAGAAACGTCTTGACAAGCGTATTGTAAAGTCGGTGTTTTTTGTATTACCTAAGGAAAAGTAGGGGATCAAATGCGCTTTCTCATAGTTATTATCGTTCTCGTATGCGTTATAGCACTCGCAGCTACCATCGGGACAATTATCATCGGGACACGTAACTTTGAAGGCACCGTTGTAGGAAAACCATATGAAACCGGCCTAGCCTGGGATGAAACGCGAAAGGCAAAAGAAATGCTCGGGTGGACGGTTGACGTGGAGGGAGGACCCTTTAAAACTGGCAAGGACGAGGTAATCGTCAAAGTTCTCGATAAGGAGGGTTCAGCTCTTTTGGATGCAGTTGTTACTCTTACCGTAAGCAGGCCATCTACAAATGCGTACAACAGAAGCTATCAAACAATTGTCCTGGGGGCAGGCAGGTACTCCGCATCTATTGATTTGGCTCTCGTTGGGAACTGGGACATTATCATTGATGTCAGTCGCAAGAATGATCATGACAGTTTCAAAAAAACAATATTTGCCGGACAGGATGTAAAATGAAACAATCTGAAAAAGGCCGTTCGGTCGGATATTCTTCAGGGATATTTTTATTCTAGTTATGTTGATCATCTGATCGGTGACGGGATCAATGATGCACCAGCATTAGTCGATGCAGAGGTTAACATTTCATTGGGCAGGGCAACAGACATCGCGCTGGAAAGCTCTGACATGGTCATGATGAGGAGTGATCTGCTTCTTGTACCGCATGCCCTTAAACTCGCAAAAAAACATTCTTTATTATCAGCCAGAACCTGTTCTGGGCATTTTTTTACAATGTCGTGGCAATCCCCCTTTGCTGTTTGCCGGTTTACTTCGCCCTATCATGGCTGCCGGAGCGGTGGCGCTTAGTTCCGTACGTATTGTTGGTAATTCATTGCGAGCGAGGGTCCGCTAATGTCAAGTATATTCGTTCTAATTCTCATCTCGTTCTTCACCGGGCTTGCTGCGTGGTTTGCATTTCTCTGGGCCGTGAAGAGCGGCCACTTCGACGATATCGAAGGCCCGAAGTACCGGATGTTCGATGACGATAAAGACAAAGTTAAAGAGATGGACAAGGATGAGGATAGAGACGAGAAAAAAGAGAAGAACAAAGACAAAAAGAAGAATAAAAACAAGCACGAGAGTAATGACGAGGACAAAGAAGCCTGTGGCAGTTGACCCGCTGTCGTATCACCCCGCGCAGAAACACATAAACAACGACAGAGAATCTTTATTAATCACCATTTATTATTATGCACTTGATTCTAAAGATGGGAGGTAATTTTTATAACGAGAGAAGTACGCACTTCAAGTTGAATAAAAGTACCAGTCATAAAAATGCGTTATCGCAAGCTCCACAAGCTTGCAGGCTTGTTGACTAAAATTCAATGCCAAATACTGCATGGAAAATGCATCAGCGCATAAAGAGCTGCGCGAACTGCCTAAAAGCACACACTTGGTTGATATTATGGTTCCGGGTTAAGCCTGCTCGTCCTTATGTTGAATTTCCTACGCACTCTCTCTGCGATTCTACTTAACGTCTCCATGAATCTTCATGAAGCAACTCGCTATTGATCGAGCACTTCCCTAACCGCCCGCAATAGAGACTGTGGAGAAGACGGCTTCGAGAGAAAATGCAGTCCCCTTTCGAGCAAACCTTCTTTTTGAATAAGGTCCGCAGGATATCCACTTGTGAAGAGCACCTTAACATTCGGATTGCTTCGTCTCGCCTCCTCGAAAACCTCTCTGCCATTCTTCTTAGGCATGATGACGTCCAGAATGAGCAGGCTGATTCTGTTCCTCTGTGCCCTAAACTTCAGTAGTGCTTCTTTCCCGTCGACAGCCTCGATGACAGTATACCCGAACTCCCGAAGCACATCTCTATTCAGCAATCTAACGTTCTCATCATCCTCAGCGAGAAGGATGGTCTCCGTTCCTCCCCGAAGTGTCTGCTGTACCTCGAGATGCCGGACTTCTCCGGCTCGGGCCCCGACAAACGGGAGGTATATCTTGAACGTCGTTCCTTTGCCGACCTCGCTATATACGTTGATAAAGCAGTTGTTCTGTTTAACGATCCCATATACAATGGCAAGCCCGAGTCCTGTCCCTCTTCCGAGTTCCTTAGTCGTGAAGAATGGCTCAAATATTTTTTGCTGAGTCTGTTCATCCATGCCCTCACCGGTATCGCTTACCGTCAGTACAACGTAGTCGCCGGGTAATCCAAAACCCTGCGAGTGGACATATTCGTCATCAAGCATGACCTTTCCTGTTTCGATCACCAGCTTTCCGCCCTTCGGCATTGCATCCCGTGCATTAGTTGCTAGGTTCATCAGCACCTGCTCGATCTGCGTGGGATCTATGAATATGGTCAGTGCCTCATCACTCAACGATGTCGATAGAACAATATCTTCACCAATGACCCGGGTAAGGAATTTTTCTACCTTGCGAATACTCTCGTTCAAATCAATGTCCTTGGGGCTGATGACTTGTTTCCTGCTGAATGCAAGTAGACTTTGTGTCAAGCTGGCCGCACGCTCTGAAGAGGCAAGAATCTGGTTTATATATGCTCTGAGGGGGTCATCTGCTTGCATTTTCATCTGCAGAATATTGCTGTATCCGACAATTGCTGCAAGAATGTTGTTGAAGTCATGGGCAATCCCGCCAGCGAGCTGGCCGATGGATTCCATCTTCTGGGATTGCAGTAACTGGTATTGGAGTTTCTGTCGCTCTTCTTGTGCATGTTTTCGTTCTGTTATGTCCATGATAACGATCTGCGTCGCAGGTTCTCCGCGATAGGTAATGGGAATGCCTGTTATTTCAACAGCAATCCTCAATCCGTCAAGGCGAAGTAAATCCTGCTCCATGAGTGATGTCTGCTTGCTCTGCTCCTGCGTCTGGCGCACGCGCTGCTGAACGTGTTCCCGGTTTTCAGGTGGAACAATATCCAGGATAGGCCTCCCGATGAGCTCCGCAGGACTCCCTGCACCAAGGAGGTTAGCTCCTGCCTGGTTGATATAGGTGAACCTGCCTTGGCTGTGGACGGCGATTGCCAGGGGCGAATAGTCCACCAGCCGTCGATAACGTTCCTCGCTCTCCCGCAACGCTTGTTCTGTCATCTTGCGCTCTGTGATGTCCTGCACGACCGCGAGAACGCGTCCTGCTCCGCCGATTTGCGTCGCTGACAGCACTACTTCAGTCCAGAAAAGTTCGCCATTCTTCCTTCTGGCCAGCCATTCAAAATGCTGGGGCCCTTCCACTAAGGTCTTGCGAATCCATTCAACGGCTTCCCGCAATGAGTAGGGAGA
>DASPQB010000299.1:0-3175 GCA_035625205.1 Nitrospirota bacterium
TCGGATTTAGTGGTTGATAATCCCCGGAATCCCGGATCCGATAGGTATCTAAGTCGTTGGTTGCAAGGTCAGATTAACGATTCTCTCTTTTATAAAAATCTAAAAATTCTCTTGGAGAAAGAACCTTGACTCCTTTGCGTAGCTTCAAAGGAAAGTGTAGTTTATTTCCTGTGATGAGGCAAGTTACCCTCCCGGCAAGAGCAACCTCTAGGAAGGGGTCGTCATCAATATCGGGTAAGGATTGAACCAGTGGATTAGAAGCAATCGTACGACCATGATACTCAATATAGTCAAGAAGAGCCGCAACCTTATCCTCATCGAACTTGAACTTGGGGCGCTGCAAAACTTCATTGTATTCAGCTAGAATGCGCGCATCTAAACAAAGCACCAATTCGCCTGACGAAACCATGCGCACGATTTCACCACATACACCGCTTGGCGTTAATAGCCCGGTAACAAGGACATTAGTATCAAGGACGATGTTCATCGCGCACGTTTCTTTCGGACAGTCTTGATTTCTGCGTCAATTTCGTCCATCGTTATTCGGTCGGTCCCTTTTTCCACTGAGCGTCGCTGAAGACTTGCCACCGCTTCGATAGCCCTTACCTGGCGAAACGCCGAAAGTGACTCTTCAACATTCGACTCGTTTACCGCGGCCAAAATGGCTACCGGTCGCCCGTTACTGGTGATTATCATTTCACGTTCCTCTGGAAGCATTTTCCAAACTTGAGCTGATTGACTACGTAAATCGCGCACACTGAGAAATTTCATTTATTTTGCCCTCCATTGTGTACCTAATAGTGTACACAATTGTCACTCATTGTCAAGTAATATTAAATCGCGGACCTATTGGTTTGGTGTTCGGAGCGAGATATCAAACATCATTGAGATGATCAAGGATTTGCAAAATAAATCAACCAAATAATCCGAATTCTAAACTGTTCGTACAGTTGCGGTAAAATACAAAATCAACCAGTAAATCCGAATACCCCTTATATCAAAAGGATGGTACGCCGGAAATTCCGCATTCAACAAAATCAGTGAGTCACAAGCCCCATCCATCCGCACGACCTCGAAGTGAGAAGCTGTCACGGTGCCCAATGTTTTGTCGATTATACACTCTGCAATAACCCTTTGTTTATTCAATTCAGGGGAAGAAGGGGTCTTCCATTCTTTTCCCGGGCAGCCGAATGTCATTCATCGAGCACCTCGCGGACCTTCTTGAGAATATCCTGCGGCGAAGCCGGTTTAGAGATGAAGTGTACTGCGGCGTCGGGTTGTTTCTCCTGCTGTACGATGTCCTCGGGATACCCGCTCTGGAAAAGAATTTTTACATGAGGGTGAATCTTCCTGATCGCATCAGCAGCTTCCTTGCCGCCCATCTTAGGCATGATGAAATCAAGCATCACCAGGTCAATAACCTCCTGATGGTCTTGAAACTTGCGTACAGCTTCCAGGCCGTCTTTTGCTTCTAGCACATGGTACCCGAAATCCTTCAAAATGATAGTGATCATGTCCCGAAGCAATATATCATCTTCAGCCAGCAGTATCGTTTCCGAACCGCCTTTCACACTTTCTTGCTGTGTCGATGTCATCCTGTCCGCCCCGGCCGTTATTAACGGCAGATAAATTTTAAAAGTCGTCCCGTTAGAGAGCTCGCTGTAAACATTGATATATCCACTGTGCTGTTTAATGATTCCATATACAATGGCAAGACCCAGACCGGTGCCTTTCCCCACTTCTTTCGTGGTATAGAAGGGTTCAAATATTTTTTTCAATGATCGTGCATCAATGCCTACCCCCGTGTCCGTAACGGAGATCAGGGCATAGGTCCCTTTCATGCCATATCCATGAACCATGCAAAAATCCTGATCGAGGTTGACCATTTTCGTAGAGATGCTCAGAGATCCGCCGGAAGGCATGGCGTCGCGGGCATTCACTGACAGATTCATGAGGACCTGCTCGATCTGTCCGCTGTCCGCCAGGATGTCCAATTCGATGTCGCAGAGCTTGACATGAAGACTGATGTCCTCGCCAATAATTCTTGAGAGCAGCTTTTGCACCCGTGTCACTGTCTCGTTCAGCTTAATGGGAGTCATCTTAATGCTCTGCTTCCTGCTGAAAGCGAGGAGGCCTTGAGTCAACTGGGCAGCCCTGTTTGACGACTCGATGATATGGTCGACATTCAGCCTCAGTGGGTCATCGCTGGCCATTTTATTCTGCAGAAGGTAGCCATATCCAATGATCGCAGTAAGGATGTTGTTGAAGTCATGGGCAATGCTGCCAGCAAGTGTGCCGATGGCCTCCATCTTCTGTGCATGGTGCAGCTGCTCCTCAAGCCTCTTTTTTTCAGTAATATCGCTGATGGTCTCGATGACCGATACGATGTTCCCCGAGCCATCATAAAGAGGATAGGACTTGGTTTCTACATAGACATTTCCGCTGACAGAATCATGATGGCTGTGAACGGCGCTGTGGGGTTTTCCGGTTTCGAATGCATGCCTGACCGAACAGTCCTCTCCGACTGTATAACAAGGTTTGTTTACTCGATGGGTCAGTTCGTAACAATGCTTGCCGACAACGTTTTCGAGGGTCATCCCCAGGGTGTTTAAGTATGCCCTGTTGGCGGAAAGGATTCTCATATCCCGGTCAACTACGATGAAGCCTTCATCAACGGTTTCAAGGATATTATGAATAAATTTCTCGCTCTCCTGGAGTTTGTATTCATTTTTCAGTAGTTCGGCTTTCACCTTTTCGAAGTAAATCAAAAGCATGCCGAATGCCCCGGTGAGCCCGAGTGACTCGCCGAGCGAATACCCCCAGGGCGCAAACCAAACAATGTTTCTCAAAAAGGGGTAGTCGCCCTTATGAATGCCCCAAATAACAAAGGTCCATCCAATCAGGTACTTTCCGATGCCCTTGAGGTCATGAGAGCGAAGAAAGACAATGCCGGTCCAAATATAGATGACCGCCAAAAAGGTAAAGGTCGGAACAGTCAGCGCGATAAAGCTGAAATCTGACATGACCGCCACGACAATCCACAATGCAAGCAGGACTGTGGTGGAAAGCCAAATTTTCGATTTGCCGCGGCCAAGGAACAGTGAAACGCCCCAAGCGAGAAGCAGACCGCTGAATAGGGCCAATTCGTGATACCCTATAGCGAATGCCTTATTGT
>DASPQB010000300.1:0-3458 GCA_035625205.1 Nitrospirota bacterium
TTCGAAAGCTCTTCCCTCGTGAGGAGATAGGCTTCAGGGCTGTCAGGGTCGCGGTAAAATGCGCAGAACCTGCATTTGTTGATGCAGACGTTGGTATAGTTTACGTTCCTGTCCACCACAAAGGTCACCATCCCGTCCGGATGGAGGTCCTTTCTGAGATGATCGGACATCTCTCCAAGTTCAAGGAGGTCTGCATTCTTCAGGAGCCGAAGGGCCTCTTTGCTGGCGATTCTCATGGTTGGCTGTCTCATGTTTGGTCTGCCGTTGCTCTTCACGCCCACACGGGGCACGGATTTATTCTATAATAATTTTGCGCGTTTTTGTAAAAGCTTATTGAAAAAGGTTGAATTGCTTGGCTAAAATAAATGTTCAAATTATTCCCGGAGGAATACGATGGCCGACACGCTCGAAATAAGATGGCACGGAAGAGGCGGTCAGGGGATCGTCACCGCCGCAAAGGTCCTTGCGGACGCCTGTTTAAGCGGCGGACGATACGTCCAGGCATTTCCCGAATACGGACCGGAACGGTCGGGGGCCCCGTTGAGGGCGTATAACAGGGTGAGCGGCAAGACGCTGCGGATGCATTGCCCCGTGCTCCATCCCGATGTGGTCGCCATAGCGGATGCGACACTTCTCGACGGCGTCAATGTCACTGAGGGCGCGAAGGATGACGCCGTATTCCTGGTGAATACCGCAAAGGACCCATTCTCCCTGAGGGTAAAACTCCATCTTGCCCCGAAACAGAAGGTCTATGCGGTTGATGCCACAAAGATCGCCATTGAATGTTTCGGCAGGGCGCTCCCCAATGCCCCGATGCTCGGCGCCATATCGAGGGTCACGGGGATCGTGCCCCTTGAATCCCTCCTTGAGGACGTGGCAAAGAGTTTCGGTAAAAAATTTTCCCAGAAGATCATCGACGGCAATCTGGAAGCGACAAAAAGAGGGTACGAGGAGGTCAAGGAAGGATGAAAGCGAAGGGATGGAAAGACCTGCCCCCCGGCGCGGTGCTTACCCGGCCGGGCAGCGCTGCTGAATTCAAGACAGGGTCATGGAGGGCCTTCAAGCCGGTATGGGTCCCCGAGAACTGCATCCAGTGCCTGTTCTGCTGGCTGTACTGTCCGGACATGGCGGTGAAGGTCAAGGACGGAAAGAGGCTCGAATTTGATTATGACTACTGCAAGGGCTGCGGTATCTGCGCAAGGGAATGTCCGGGCAAGAAGGGCCAGAAGGCGATCGTCATGGTAGAGGAGGGAAACTAAGTGGCAAAAATTGTTGCGGTTTCTGGAAATGAGGCCGTTGCCAACGCCCTCAGGCAGGTGAACCCCGACGTCTGTGCCGCGTTTCCGATAACTCCGTCCACGGAGATCATGCAGCGGTTCGCCGGTTTCGTTTCAGACGGCATAGTGGACACGGAAGTCGTGCTTACCGAAAGTGAGCACAGTTCGATGAGCGCGTGCATCGGCGCCGCTGCGGGAGGGGGAAGGGTCATCACTACCACTTCGTCCCAGGGGCTAGCTCTCATGTGGGAGATGCTCTTTATCGCCTCTGCAACGAGATTGCCGATCGTAATGCCCCTGGTGAACAGGGCGCTCTCGGCGCCCATCAACATCCACGCAGACCACTCAGACGGCATGGGCGCAAGAGACACGGGATGGATCCAGCTGTGGTCGGAGGACAGCCAGGAGGCGTATGACAATGTGCTCCAGGCATTCAGGATAGCCGAGCATCCCGAGGTGAGACTTCCGGCGATGGTGTGTCTGGACGGGTTTATCATCAGCCACTCCATCAGCAGGGTCGAATACCTCGAAGATGAAGAGGTGAAGAACTTTGTCGGGAAATTTGCGCCCCTCAATCCGCTCCTTGATCCTGAGCATCCCGTCACCTACGGCCCGCTCGTACTCTCCGACTATTACATGGAATACAAGAGGGCCCAGCATGAAGTGATGGCAAAGGTGAGCAGGGTGGCGTTGAAGGTGGCCGCCGACTTCGAGAAGCTTTCCGGCCGCAGGTACGGCCTGTTTGAATCATACAGACTTGACGACGCGGACATTGCCCTGGTATTGCTGAACTCTTCCGCCGGTACCGCAAAAGACGTGGTGGACGCGTTCCGGGAGAAGGGGGTAAGGGCGGGTCTCCTGAAGCCAAGGCTCTTCAGGCCGTTCCCGCATAGGGAAGTGGCTGACGCGCTGAAAAACGCGAAAGCGATATGTGTCATGGACAGGGCGGATTCCTTTGGCAGTTTCGGCCCGCTGTATATGGAGATCGCGGCGGCTATGATGAGCAGTCCCCTGAAGCCGGTCCTCACCAACAAGATATACGGGCTCGGAGGACGTGACTTCCTCCCTGAGCACGCGGAGATGGTGCTCTCGGAATTGAATGACATAGCGAACGGGGGCACGGTGAAAATATACAAAGAGTATATAGGAGTGAAAGAATAACATGCCTACGCAATTGACTCTCAAGGAGCTTTCGAAAAAAGAGATGCTGTTCACTCACGGGCACAGGATGTGCTCCGGTTGCGGCGCTCCGATCGTTGTAAAACAACTCTTCCTTGCGTCAGAGTATCCCCTCGTGCTTGCCAATGCGACGGGTTGCCTTGAAGTCTGTAGTGCGGTATCTCATTTTACGGCATGGAAGTGTTCATGGATACACAGCGCCTTCGAGAACGCCGCAGCGACCCTCGCCGGGGTCGAGACAATGTACCGCTCTCTCAGGAAACAGGGCAAGATAGACAAAGAGATCAAGTTCGTGGCCTTCGGCGGAGATGGCGGCACCTATGACATCGGCTTCCAGAGCCTTTCCGGAGCGATGGAGCGGGGCCACGACATGCTGTATATCTGCTACGACAACGGCGCATACATGAATACCGGCATCCAGCGTTCCAGCGCAACCCCTCTCGGCGCCGATACGACCTCTTCTCCTGTGGGGAGTGTCCTCAAGGGAAAGATTCAGCCGAGGAAGAACCTGACGAGGATCATGGCCGCCCATGGAATCCCCTATGTTGCCCAGGCGTCTCCCGCCCACTGGAGAGACGCCGTCATGAAATTCAGGAAGGCGCTGGAGATAAAGGGACCGAAGTTCATCAACGTCATCGCACCCTGCAACAGGGGATGGAGATCAGGCACCGACGACGCGATCCTTCTCAGCAGATCCGCGGTGGACACCTGCTACTGGCCTCTCTACGAGATTGAGGACGGGGTAACACGGATCAACCATATGCCCAAAGAAAAAAAACCAGTCGAGGAGTTCCTCAGACCACAGGGGAGGTTCAAGCACATGTTTGCACCCGGCAACGAGTGGCTGCTCAAGCGTTTCCAGGAAGAGGTGGACAGAGAATGGGAGCGGCTGAAAGAAGAGGCGCATGGACGTGTCCCCGGCGGGGAATAGCCGGGCTTCGGCTGTTTTTCGGCATCTACGGGCGCATTGTAGCGGTAACGTGTTGATATAATACTCGTAAT
>DASPQB010000301.1:0-5183 GCA_035625205.1 Nitrospirota bacterium
CTTCTCCTAGATTCCGTCCGTGTGAAATGGCGGAAGAAACATTCATCAGAAAACCAGTCAATATGAACGGCATGCGCATGTTCGACGGCGGTATCGACGTCACCTGCTACCTGATAGTTATCGCATCTTGCAACCGACGAAAGCTTTGTCCCGAATTACGCGTGCCGCAACGGAAATGAAAAATCATGCCAGACGTGGTCTCGGGCTTGCCGTGTGATGGGGCGTGGTGTCAGTTACTTTCGGCATTCAATGCACAAGGGCCCCATTCCTCTCAAAAGATAGTTATGTCCTGAAGTATGCAGGGTCACTGACGAGAGAATGAGGCAGCCTTACGATTTAGCTTCCACCGACAAAGTGTCAAAATCAGTTTCCTGCCGGAATAAAGATTTCCGATACTATCACGTATATGTCTTGATCAGACTACTTCACGTAGTTCATCTGGAAATCTTCGACAGTCCTATTTGTTGGTGGCTAATAAAGTTTCATTTAATGCAAGATGTCCGGCAAGCGAATTGCTTCGGAAGAACTTGCCTTTTAATTAAATAAAAGGATACTGCGGAAGTTTTTCTATTAAAAATTTGGGCGTATTATGCATACTTAGTTCATCCACCGCAACAACCCGCAGGTTTTTTCGTGCATGGAGTTGATACGCCGCAGGCGGACAACCGCAGGTCGCATGCAGTCGGAAAGCCCCTGACGTGAGTTTAGGGATATTTACTTGTAATTCCTCTGTACGTTTAGTACGATTTAAAGAAGGGGATAGATGTCAAAAGGGATCATAATGGTTTCAGCACAATGTTTGCCCCATCTCTTCTTTTGGAATTTGATTGAGAATAACATAGAGACACCCATCCCGGCGAGATCTACATTGATGAATATGTTTGATATTTTGCATCAAGATATTTATCTTGGAAAGAAGGATTTCAGGCATGATTGCGCATATCACAAACCTGAAGCTGGTGTGTCCTGAAAACAGCCTGGATTCATGGGAGATCGAGGGTGGAAGATAGCAAGGAATATTTACTGGATGAGAAGGAATCGCTCAAACAACTGCAAGCATTGCAATCCTCCATACTTAGTGCGATTCCTCATGCAGTTATCGGCTTAAAGGATCGTACGATATTCTTTGCAAATTACGCCGTTGAAAAAGTATTCGGTTGGCAAGTCGATGAAATAATCGGAAAGAGTACAAAGATGCTATATCGGAGCGACGAGGACTATGAAGAAATCGGCACGCGGTTCTATCCTCTGCTTGAGAAGCAGAGAAGCCATATTGAAGATTTCCCTTGCAGACGAAAGGACGGGGGGGAAATAATTTGTAGAATAAGTGCTTCAGTGATAGGTCAAGAGATGTCTGACAAGGGTATTGTTGTCATGTACGAAGACCTAACAAGGTCAAAAAAAATTGAAAATGACCTGATTGAATCAGAACAAAAATATAGGGCGTTGTTTGAAAATACCGGTACCGCCATGATCATCATTGAGGAGGATACATGCATTTCGCTGGCAAATGCAGAAGTCCAGAAGATATCCGGTTATTCGCGGGAAGAAATAGAAGGAAAGATGCGCTGGACAGACCTTGTAAGGGAAGAGGATATCGGGACTATGCAATCCTATCACAAGTTAAGAAGGAACGATCCCGAAGCCGCTCCCAGGACTTATGAGTCAAGTCTGATTGATAAGCGGGGCAACATCAAACCAATATCCCTGACCATTGCATTGATCCCGGGTACAAAAAAGAGTATTGCTTCCATCACGGATATCACTGAGCGCAAAAGGACGGAGGAAAGGCTGCGCGAAAGCGAACGGATGTATAGAGAGCTCGTTCAGAATGCCAATAGTATCGTTATGAGGTGGAACTCCAAAGGTGAGGTAACCTTTATGAACGAATTCGGCCAAACGTTCTTCGGATATCCTGAACAAGAAATTCTCGGTAGGCATGTTGTCGGCACCATTGTTCCTGCAACAGAGAGTACCGGTCGTGACTTGCGGCCATTGATGGATCAAATTAGGGTGGATCCAAAGGCATTTGAACGGAATGTCAACGAGAACATAAGACGAGACGGAAGCCGCGTATGGATCGCCTGGAGCAACAAAGCGGTGTTCGACCAGCAGGGACAGATAACTGAGGTTTTCAGTGTCGGCACGGACATCACTGATCGCAAGAGGGCAGAGGAAGAGTTAGATAGATACCGTAATAACCTTGAAGAATTAGTAAAAGAACGCACTCAACAAATCGAGATCGTAAACAGAGAGCTTGAACAGTCTAATATTAAACTTCAGGAACTTGACCGGCTGAAATCAATGTTCATAGCCTCAATGTCTCATGAACTGCGTACACCCTTGAACTCCATCATCGGGTTCACAGGCATCTTGCTGCAGGGGCTGCCGGGACCCTTGAACGACGAACAGAAAAAACAGCTCGGTATGGTCAAAGGGAGCTCGCAGCATCTTCTTGACCTGATTACTGACATCATCGACCTTAGCAAGATCGAGGCCGGCAAGATCGAGATTTCACTGGCCGAGTTCGATCTAATGAATGTTATCCGCGAAGTGGCGGCTTTGTTTGGACCGGCTGCGGGGCGCAAGAACCTTTCCGTAGCTCTGGACGGCCCGGACATGCTCTTCATGAGAAGCGACCAGCGCCGTATCCGCCAGGTGCTGGTAAATCTCGTCGGCAATGCCGTCAAATTCACTAAACGAGGTGAAGTGCATGTTGCCGTGTTAGAGAAAAACGGTACGGTTCAGGTCGCGGTGCAGGACACCGGTCCCGGCATACAGCCTGCGGACATGAACAGGCTTTTCCAGTTCTTCAGCCAGATTACATCTGCCGATATGCCACATCTTGAAGGAACAGGCCTCGGATTGTATCTATCGAAAAAACTAATGAAGCTCCTTAATGGCGATATAACAGCTGAGAGCGAGTTCGGCAAGGGGAGCGTTTTCACCATGGCTCTGCCGCTTAGGGCCTGGGGGTAGCCATGAAGAAAATCCTTGTAGTGGAAGACAACGAAAAGAACATGTATCTGATCTGCTATATCATCGAATCTATGGGGCATCTACCCATCAAGGCGGCAACTGGAGAAGAAGGGGTGGAAATAGCAGCTAAAGAACAGCCCGACCTGATTCTTATGGATATCCAGCTTCCAGGGATTGATGGTCTTGAAGCGACGAGGCAGATCAGGGCGTCGCGGGCAAGCGCCTCCATCCCTATTATTGCGATCACATCCTATGCCATGACCGGCGACCGGGAGCGTCTTCTTACCGCCGGATGTAACGGTTACATTGAAAAACCAATCAACCCTGAAACGATCATGGCCGAGCTCAACGTGTATCTTGCAGAAGTAAGGCAGTCTGCTGCAGCAGAAGTCGAAGACAGCCCAGCCCTGCCGGAGGATAACTCATGAAAATCCTGATTGCAGATGACAACGAAGAAAACCTCTATATGCTTCAGTCACTGCTCAAAGGCGACGGCCATGAGGTTTTTTCTGCACACGACGGGATAGAGGCCCTTGACATCATAAAATCATCCGGCGTCGAATTGATCATTTCTGATATTCTTATGCCTAATATGGATGGCTTTCAGCTCTGCCGCGCCGTTCGGGGAAATGAGGATATCAGGAACATCCCGTTCATTTTCTACACAGCCACATACATTTCCGACAAGGACCGTGACTTTGCGTTGAGTCTGGGCGCTGACCGGTTTTTTGTGAAACCGGATGACATGGAATTGCTTGTCCAGACTATCAGAGAAAGGATTATAGAACACCCTTCTGCTAATGAATATCCCCTGGGTGAAGAGATGGAATTCTTCAGGCAGCACAACAAGGTGCTCTTCCGAAAGCTCGAGAAGAAGGTTTCTGATCTTGAAGTGGCAAAACAGACACTGCAGGCAAATCTCCAGCAGATGAGCGCAATTCTCAACAACATACCGGATATGGCATGGCTGAAGGATACTGAGGGCCGGTTTATTGCCGTAAATGCGCCATTTGGAGAAGCATGCGGCCGTAATCCTCAGGATGTCGTGGGGAAAACTGCTCTGGATATCTGGCCTCAAGACCTTGCACAGCTATACCGCCTCAACGACCAGGAGGTTATGCGTAAGGAAGAACGCAAGCGCGTGGAGGAGCGTCTCGTCGGTCCTGACGGGAAAGAAGCATGGATCGAAACGATCATTACGCCGGTCGTCAACATTGACGGCAATATTATTGGTACGACGGGCATTGCTCGGGACATCAGCGAGCGAAAGCGGGCGGAAGTCGAACTTTACCGCCTGAATCGAGAACTTCAGGCCGTCAGCGAGTGCAGCAAGATCCTTGTGAGGGCTGAGGACGAAAAAGAACTCCTCAATCATATATGCACCACCGTGTGTGAAAAAGCGGGCTATCGAATGGCCTGGGTCGGATATGCCGAACAGGACGAGGCAAGGACCGTGCGTCCGGTCGCCTGGGCTGGAAAAGAGGATGGATATCTGACAAATGCCGAAGTATCCTGGGCTGACACGGGGCGAGGACAAGGTCCTACCGGGACCGCCATCCGCAAAGGGGAACCTATCTACATTCAGGATTTCAGGACCGATCCCCGCATGGCTCTCTGGCGCAAGAAAGCCTTGCAGCGCGGATACCTTTCCAGCATCGCTTTGCCTCTCAAGGAAAAAAGTGGCAGTGCATTCGGGGCCTTTACGCTCTATTCCTCCGAGGCAAACGCCTTCACACCGGATGAAATACGACTGCTGGAAGAACTTGCCGACGATTTGGCATTCGGTATCAATGTCTTGCGGACTCGCGCGGAGCGAGAGCGGGCGGAAGAGACGATCCGCACAAGCGAGGCGCAACTTTCTAATGCACTGAGGATGGCCCACGCCGGCCACTGGGAGTACGACGTCGTCAGCGACACGTTCACGTTCAACGACAACTTCTATAAGATTTTTCGGACTACGGCCGGCGAGGTTGGCGGATACAAAATGTCTTCCGCCGAGTACGCACGCAGGTTCTGCCATCCCGACGACCTCTCCGTCATAGGAAAGGAAATCCAGTCAATGTTAGAGACCACCGATCCGAACTACAGCCGCCAGTTGGAGCACCGGATCATTTATAACGACGGGGAGATTGGTTACATCGCGGTGAGGTTCTTCATCGTCAAAGATTTCCAAGGTAGCACTGTGAAATCTTACGGCGTAACCC
>DASPQB010000302.1:0-12639 GCA_035625205.1 Nitrospirota bacterium
CGGCACAAACCTCTACGTGGCTGATTCTGGGAACAATACCATCCGGCAAATCGTGATCGCAACCGGGCAAGTAACCACCCTTGCAGGCACAGCAGGCGTAGCGGGTTCTACGGATGGCATAGGCGCTGCGGCAAGATTTAATTCTCCCACCGGCCTCACCACGGACGGTACAAACCTCTACGTAACGGATACGGGAAACAATGCCATCCGGCAGATCGTGATCGCAACCGGGCAAGTTACCACCCTTGCAGGCACAGCAGGACAATCTGGCTTGATAAATGGCATAGGGTATTTCGCGAGATTTAATTCACCTGCAGGTATCACGACGGACGGCACGAACCTCTTCGTAGCGGATATGTACAATGATACGATCCGGCAGATCGTGATCGCAACGGGGCAAGTCACCATCTTTGCAGGCACGGGACAGACACCGGGTTCCGCGGATGGTACAGGCATTGCGGCAAGATTCCAAAATCCCAAGGGCATCATCACGGACGGCACGAACCTCTACGTAACGGATACGGGAAACAATACCATCCGGCAGATCGTGATCGCAACCGGGCAAGTTACCACCCTTGCAGGCACAGCAGTAACAACGGGTTCAGCGGACGGCACAGGCGTTGCGGCGAGATTTAATTCTCCCGCAGGCATCACGACGGACGGCACAAACCTCTACATAGCGGATACGGGGAATGATACCATCCGGAAGATCGTGATCACAACAGGGCAAGTGACCACGCTTGCAGGGGCTGCGAATACAGGCTCCACTGATGGCACAAGTGTAGCAGCCAACTTTTTCAACCCTGTTGGCATTACCACGGACGGCACAAGCCTCTACGTGGTGGATACGGGGAATGATACTGTCCGGCAGATCGTGATCGCAACAGGGCAAGTGGCCACCCTCGCAGGCACAGTCGGAGCAGTGGGTTCGACGGACGGTACAGGCACTACGGCGAGCTTTTATGAGCCCAATGGCATCACCACGGACGGCACGAACCTCTACGTAGCGGATACTGTGAACAATACCATCCGGAAGATCGTTATCGCAACGGGGCAGGTGACCACCTTTGCTGGCACGGCAGCAGTACAGGGCTCCGGGGACTACATCGGCGCAGCGGCTAGTTTTTGGGCCCCCCTGGGCATCACGACGGACGGCATAAACCTCTACGTGACGGATAGTGGAAACAATACCATCCGGCAGATCGTGCTCGCAACAGGGCAAGTGACCACCCTTGCGGGTCTCGCAGGATCAGCGCTTTCCACAGATGGAACAGGTTCTCTGGCGAGTTTTTATGGGCCCTCTGGCATCACCACGGACGGCACAAACCTCTACGTGGCAGATAGCGGCAACTATACGATCCGGCAGATCGTGATCACAACAGCGCAAGTAACTACCCTTGCAGGTACGCCGGGTATAGCGGGTTCCGCGGATGGCAAGGGCTCTGCAGCGAGATTTAAAAGTCCCAAGGGCATCACCACAGACGGCACGAACCTCTACGTGACGGATACTGGCAACGATACCATCAGGCAGATCGTGATCGCAACGGGGCAAGTGACCACCCTCGCAGGCACAACAAAGGGCTATGCGGACGGCAAGGGCGCCGCGGCGGGTTTTAATTGGCCTGAGAGCATTACGACGGACGGCACAAACCTCTTCGTGTCGGATACAGCTAATAATACGATTAGGCGTATACAATAGTTGACGGCAACAGCAGAAACATCATCGCGAAGTTTACCTGAATGAAAGAAAGAATGGGTAGATTACCTTCCTGCACCACCCGCAAGCGGGCAGCGGATGGCTGCTCGGCCATAATTCAGGATTTGAGAAATCACCTTGTGCAGTGCTTGCGGTATTTCTTTCTGTTGCTCGCTTTCAACAAAAATTTTCGTGGCGGACGCAACTCATACAGACATCCGCAGATTTTGAAGCCGGCCAGAGACAGAGTTATGGTTGACATACTCCCGATGGCTCAAGCCGGGCGATTTACAAGACAGCTACGTGTGAATCTTCCAACTCCATAGTAGCGGTGGTCGTATGGTGATGATCGGTTTTTCTGCGACACTTCTTTTTTTTCTGCGCCCTGCGTACAGAACATGATGCTCTCAAGTCTCATACTCAGATTGGATTATCAAAGCGATGTGGATTCGAGCAAACCTTCACCATCGATTCATATTGACAACGATTCAGCGCATGCCTACAATAATGCGCATATGGCAGCACGTTCCATCCTATAGCAGGCATGACAAGGCTCTTGGCTGCAATGACCATTTCAGTAGAGTCCTGAATGAACCATAGAGCGCAGATTGCACATATGCCGAAAGCTGTTGCGGATCGCATATGAACAAGTGGAACCGTTTCTTTTATCAAATACACAAAGATGTTGTCTTATGGCTGTTCGTCTTCCTGTTCCTGTTCCTGTTCAGGTTCGTCTTCGTCATCGTGTTCCATGATTATCTTCGTACCTCGACGGTAATTCGCGACACCCTCCGGATGTCTGCGCTGGGCCTGAGGTACGATACCCTGTTCGCAACGTTCTGGATAATTATTCCGCTGATCACTACCGTTGCCTGTGCATTTACCGGACAGGAGGCCATTGCCGAGAGGGTCCGTCGCTTGATGGGATCTATCTTCGCTGTCCTGGCGAGTTCCGCCTGCATCGGCTCAATCGCCTTTTTCAGGGAATATCGCGAGCCTTTCAATTACGTCCTCTTCAACGCCTATTATGATGACACCAGGGCCATCCTCGCGACAATCTGGGATAACTACCACCCTCTGCTGTATCTGGTGGCAATCAGCGTCATCGCCACTACCACGATTATGGTAAAGCGTCGCATCGTTGACCGCGGCTTGATTTCTCGAGAGCGCATAGCCTCTTGGACATCATCGCCGGTTCGGCGAACCGTCGCACTCGCTGTGATCATAGTCCTCGTCCGGGTCGGACTAGACGAAGGAGCCTTTGGGAAGCCGCTGCGTGACCGCTACGACGGTGTGACCAGTGACGAGTTGTTGAACAAGGCGGTCACAAATCCCATTATGTCGCTGGTACGCGCTTACGAAGACCACTTGGCGTATACCGAATCAACGGGGATTGACTCCTACCTCGCTGACAGGGACGTCCGCAATGCCGCCCATGCCGTTTTCCACGCCGATGGTCCGCGAAGATCTCTCGACGATTATATGCGCCGGAGTGCGGAAGGCGCAAAAAACAACCCACCACGTCACGTTGTGTTGGTCGTCATAGAAAGCTATGATAGCTGGCCACGCTTGCCGCAGTTCAGTTCGCTCAGACTAACCAATAGCCTCGATGAACTCGCGCGGAAGGGACTGTCGGTAAATAATTTTCTCCCTGCGGCACACATGACCATGCAGTCGTTCTCGGCGATTCTGACGAGTATTCCGTACACCACGGGTTTAGAGATGAACTATCAACCGAGCTCACGGGTTCCCTACCCCTCGTCGCTTGCTGCAGCGTTCAGGCGACTCGGATACCGGACACGGCTTTTCTACGGCGGGCTCCTGACCTGGCAGCGTGTCGGCGACTTCGCACGAGACCAAGGGTTCGAGGAGGTGTATGGTGCACCGAGTGTCGAGGATGCGATCGGAAATGTGGAATGGACCGATTGGGGTATCCTGGACGAATACCTCTACCACTTCGTCACCCAGACCATAGATCCCGATCAGCCAAGTTTCAACGTCGTCCTGACGACCACGAACCATCCCCCCTTTGACGTCGACATGTGGGCCAAAGGGTATGCCGTGAGAACAGTCCCCCCTGACCTCACCAACGTCTTTGATGACCGGTTGGACATGAACGTGCTGGGGCACCTGTGGTATGCCGATCACTGTCTCGGCGCTTTCGTGCGGGAGACTGAGGCAAAGCTGCCGCGAACCGTATTTGCCATTACTGGCGACCACTGGAGCAGGCGGTTTCCGAACGCCCGTCCCACGTTCTTCGAACAATCCTCGGTCCCCTTTGTCCTCTACGGTAAAGAGGTGCTGCAGGGGTTGTTGATCCCGCCGCGAACCGCTGGTAGCCACATTGATATCGCCCCAACGCTAATCGAACTGGCAGCACCGAAGGGATTTGTTTATTACTCGGTAGGCTCGAATCTGCTGTCCACGAAGCCACACGAGCTCGGCATCGGATATCACAAGGTGATAGGCCCCGATTTCATCGCCGACATGAATACTGAGACTTTTCATCCTCTTCCGGAAAGGCCGTTGCCGAAGGTACTTCCCGACATTACTGCCCTCAGGACGACGTTTAACGACTACTATGGCGTCGCGTGGTGGCGAGTAAAACGTGGCCCGCAAATGTGACGATGAAGATCACCAAATTTTAAATTTTTGCGATTCCACGTGCTACTGCTAGCCGTAAGCATCGGTCATGGAATTAGGCTTTCTTTCCGATTGAAAAAGCTTTGCCAATTCGGTCACCGATACCGTAATAAGCACCCTCCCCGGGATCAAAAATTAGCGGCTTTACCTTCAGGATGTCCGCCAGCCCCTGTTGGCCAAGCACCGCTTCTTCGGCTTTGATGTCCATGATCTCGCCTACGAATTGGGTGTGGAGACCGATCTCCAACGTGTGGAGCACCTTACATTCGATCACGACAGGGAATTCTTTTATGTACGGAGCATCGACGAGGCTGCTGCGAACAGGGGTCAATTTCGTCATCGCAAACTTATCGACATTTTTTCCTGAAGTCGTGCCTGCAGAGTCCACTTCCTTTACCAACGTCGCTGAAGGAATGTTAATGGTGTACGCCTTGCGCTCGATAATGCACCCATACGTATATGTTGCCTTGCGCAAGGAAATGGTCATACAGGGAGGCTGTGAGCAGCAGATACCGCCCCATGCAATAACCATGATGTTCGGTTTGCCTTGCGAATCATAACTTCCCACAACCCAGACAGGCGCTGGCTGAGCCAGTGTTTTGGCACCAAGAGACTTTTTCATAGTCACCTCCATGATAGGCATCCTGAGCAATGATGTTCAAAAAACTTGCCCCCCTAAAACCAGTCAGTTTTAGGAAAGGGGTCATCCTGGCATATTTAATTTTTACTTGGACTACTCATGGGTGTTTCGGGAGTGTCCCCTCCTCCCTGCTCATGGCATCACACGCGGTCACCGTTTCAAGGGTTTTGGAACGCCTCAACGTTTTCCCTTTCCCGGATGCGTTCCTTGCTCGTCTTCTGAGGCATCACATTATAACCGCTGCCATTTGAGCCATGCCGTAAATACCTTTTTTACGAACGGTGTGAGACGCGTCCGATTATACGCATCGGCCAGTTTCTTGATTGCCTCCGCCTGGGTCGGGTAGGGATGAATCGTCCTACCGACCGCCGATAGACCCAGCCCGGCTGTCATAGCAAGGGAAAGCTCGTTGATCATCTCGCCCGCGTGACGGGCCACGATCGTTGCGCCCAGGATTTGATCGCCGCCCTTCTTAAGATGCACACGGGCAAACCCTTCGGTTTCTCCGTCAAGAAGACACCGGTCCACATCTGAAAAGGGAACCGTAATGGTCAGCACGTCGATACCCTTATCCTTGGCATCCTTTTCATACATCCCCACATGGGCTACTTCGGGGTCGGTGTAGGTACACCAGGGAACGACGAGTGTTGAGGTTTTTTTTCTTGCCATGAACAAGGCGTTTGCGATCACGATACGTGCAAGGGCGTCAGCCGTGTGCGTGAATTTATATGGGTAGCATATATCACCGGCAGCATATACGCGTGGGTTCGAGGTCTGAAGCCTCTCATTCACCTTCACGCCCTCGCGGGGGGCATATGTTATGCCCGCCATTTCCAGCTGGAGGCCGTCAATATTCGGTGCCCTCCCCACCCCCACGAAAATCTCGTCTACGGGCAGCTCCACGGTTTTTCCATCCTCTTCGACGATGACGACTTTATCATTCCCTTTCTTTTTGGCCCCCCGTATCTTTGCCTGAAGCCGCAGTGCGATGCCGTCCCTTATGAAGGCCTTATGCACGATTTCCGCGGCTTCAGCGTCCTCTCTCGGGAGGACGTGTCCGCCGCGCTGGAGGATGGTGACTTCGCTCCCCATTCGCGCAAAAGTTTGGGCCAGTTCGCAGCCAATGGGTCCTCCACCTACGACCGCGAGTCTCTTCGGAACCTCCGTCAGCCAGAAGACGTTTTCATTGGTCAGATAGCCAGTTTCTTCTATGCCCGGTATGGCGGGCGCAGCCGCGCGCGCGCCGGTGCAAAGCGCAGCCTTTTTAAACTTCAAGCGCATACCCTGAACATCGATGCTGTCGGGACCGATGAATTTCGCGCTACCGAAGAAGAGGTCCACACCGAGGTCTTCGCTAAAACGCACCACTGCGTCATGGGCACTGATCTGTGCCCTGATCCTGCGCATGCGTTCCATTGCCTTGCCGAAGTCCAGAGAAACGTTGCCGCACCGTATACCGAATGCATCCGCTGACCTTACATCGTAGGCGGCGCGGCCTGCCCTAATAATAGCCTTAGAGGGAACGCAACCAACATTGAGGCAGTCTCCTCCCAACATATGGTGTTCGACGAGCGCGACCTTTGCGCCGAGCCCCGCTGCTCCCGCAGCAGAGACCAGTCCTGCGGTTCCCGCGCCGATTACAACGAGGTTGTACACCGGAGCGGGTGTCGGGTTCTTCCATTCAGCAGGGCGTACGTTCTTGATTAGGGTCCTGTTGTTCTCGTCTTGAGGAAGTACCAGGGTTCGCGGTTCCATGAGCAAAGGCCCTCTCTTTCGGTCATATGGTACTTTTCAGCCCGTTGGTAATCCAGTCGCAGTCCCGATATTCCACGTTAAATTCCCCTGACTGCGAGAATTCTCATTCCTGTTCCCGCAAATAGGCAGGAGGAGCGTCATAGCTCCTCCTGCGTACCTGACAACATGCATTTTATCAAACTTGAATATCTGTGACCGTGAGACCTTTCCCCCGCACGGTCAATCAGCAGGCCTTTCCCCCGATTTTCCAGGAAGCGTGTTCCTTGCTCTTCACGCTCTCTCGAGTGGTCGACAGCGCGGAAAGGCGCTGTGCGCAAGTCAACGCAACCCACCGCGGCACAGCTGATGCCGAAATGAATCCGCAGCTCCTTGAGCCCCTCAATGAGCTTGTTAAACTCCATCTCTAAAATTGAGGAATCCGCCGAGTGATGCTCCTGATAGTTTCCGTGAAAAGTCGATAGCGGTCGATACATTGTTTACTACGGGGACGGCTACGCCGAAACGAGCTAGGGCTATCCGTTCCTACCCCTCCCGGGATTCATCATTGATGCCTTCAAGGCTGCGATGGACTCTACTTGGATAGGTAGTGGATGTGAGAAAAGGCAAACTGTTTATTTTCCAGGCAGGCGACCGCCTGCTACGCGACTGCTCCTACTCACGAGGAGCCCTGCCCGGCTGTGCATCCATAACAGTGGTCGTCCACCGAGATTGATCGGTTCACTAAAGCAGCATAGTCGAAGTCATCAATCTTCTTGAGTGCGCCGGCCATGGTTGCGTGTCCGAGCGCCTGATTGAAATCACAGTCGTACAGTGTGCCGTCCCATCCTACGCTCACAATATGCCGGCACATGATGCCAGAGAGGGTCGCAGGGTTGAACGCCGCTGCGAGCTTGTCCATGTATTTATCGAAATTTCCCGTCCTCACGAGATATTCACGGAACCTGCCGATAGGCATATTCGAGAGCGTGTACAGACGGGTAAACGCGATCCCGAAGCGTTCTTGAAGCTCTCGCCGATACTCCGCTTCGAGCGTACACTGTGTGGGCGCGAGATACATCCCCTGGGGGTTGTATACGAGGCTCAATGACGGACCCGTGGAATCGGTTCCGTAGCCCAGGCCGTTCAGGATTTTCAGCGCCTCGATACTCTTTTTGTACGTGCCGGTCCCGCGCACGCGATCGACGCCCTCCTCCAGGTAAAAGGGGAGCGAAGCGATCAAATCCACACTCTGTTCCCGGTACCACTCGGGATATGACTCAAGCCTCTCTTCGAAGAAGACGGTGAGGTTGGTGCGCACAGTCACACACTTTTCGGCATTTCTCGCTTCTCTTATCATCGTCCTGAGCGAGGGGTTCAATTCCGGAGCCCCGCCGGTGATATCCAGCGTCTCAAAAGGATTTTCCGTCAACACACGTATGACCTGTCCCGCAGTCATTACGTCCATGACCTCTCGTCGCCCGGGACTTCCGGATACGTGGCAATGCTTGCATGCAAGATTGCAACGATATCCGATGTTCACCTGAAGGATCTTCAGGTCAAGCGCCTCAAGTGATTGCAATGAGGTCTCGCCGATTTTTTCCTTGAATGTCTTCATTGGGCATCGCTCTGCCATTCGGCCAGACTTCTATAGCTTTATAGTGAGTTCCGATCGATCGCATTATGTGCCTGGAGAGTATGGATCAACGACGCGCCTCCCCGGACCGCTGAGGCAACATGGACTGCCTCGGTGATATGCTCCAGGCTCATGCCTTCCTCCAGGCAGGACTTCGTGTAGGCATCGATGCAATACGGGCACTGGATAACATGGGCCACGCCGACTCCAATAAGCACTTTTTCCCTTTTGCTCAGCTTGCCCGGCTCGAGTGACGATGTGTACCAATCGATGAATTTCTTAAAAAGCTCCGGATTATGCTTGCCCACATCGCCGAATTTCTCAAGATCTTCTGCTTTGTAATATTCGGTCATGAATCATTCCCTCCTCTGTCCCTCAACATAGGAAAACAGGCACATGTTCTATAACCATTATTTACCTGTTTGAGTCTATGCTGCATTTTTTATTTTACGGCAGCATGATCTCATCTATTGTATTGCGCACCGATTTTTCCCGACGATACGCTCTCGAGGTCCGGGCTTGCAGAAAAGCCGGAGGCATGAATGATTTTTTCAGGATGCAAGGAAAACGGCTATATCATATTCTTAGCCGTTTTCATCCTCCGTGACCTTACTTTTTATGATAGCGCACAAAGGACGGAAGTCAAGGCGCTATGTGAAATCAGTGCGAAATAGTTATTATGCCAAACTTCATGACAATTCCATCGCTCGGTAGCGGGCCTGTACGTGATAGAGCAAAAAAGCGGCTTGACACACTCCTACCACTAAAACAGGTAGTGTTTCCTCCTCTTTTCATGAACAAACAGAACCTATCGCATACCGCTTTTTTCCCGCCACGACTGTTGAAACGCGTCGTGCCATGGCCTTCCTGAACCATCTTGAGAATCCTGTTGGGCGAAGTCGAGGCGTGAAGGACCTTAGAACTCACGCTGAACGGAATGCAGGCGTGGCAGTTTATTCCTGCACGAACCGACGTCATGATACAAGGTTTGAAAGAACGATTACGACTCCAAGATTCTCATCATCGTAATCATGACAGCTACAATCTTTCAGTTGCAGGTCTTCATTTCGCCGCACACTGTTCCGGCAACCAACTACGGAACTCATACCATTCCAAAAGGCAGGTAAGAGAGAGAATACACATGCCATGTCCGAATTATTATCGGACGAGTATTCCGCCGCAAATATAATCCCTTAGTATTATTTCAATCTATACAGGCCCATTTTTTCGCTAAAAAATACCTATATAACGTTCTATCCTTACCCAAAAATCATTATTCTCCCATCCGGCGGTAAGGAGGACTATAATTAAAATATGGAGTTTCGCATTAGTGGACAGGTACTCAGATGTAACCGGGAACCGAGATATCCGGTAGTCATTGAGCTTTCGACAAGGGACCTTCACATTCTGGGACAGAAACCATGTACTGCGAGATTCAGTACGCGTCTGGATATTTTCCCGCGATGTGCCGATCAATCTGGCAAGATTCTTTTAGTTTAGATGGTGAAGAGAAACCATAATTTCTGGTTACCGAGTGAAAACTAACGCGAGGGAGCGTTATGAAAAACGTACATATAACTGTACTCGCGATCGAAGACAATGCGGACGATGCAGAACTGCTGCGGCGGATGCTGGGAAAGGCAAAAGAACCATCTTTTACCTTCGTCCAGGCCTCACGACTGTCCGAAGGGCTCCAAGTCCTGCGCGAGGGATCATTTGACATTGTGCTCCTGGACCTGAGGCTTCCCGATAGCGAGGGTATGGACTCGGTCATTGATATCAGGAGGCAATCCCCCACTATTCCGATCATCGTATTCACCGGGCTTGCCGACGACGAGGTAGCCCTGAAAGCCCTGCACTTGGATGTTCAGGACTACCTCACGAAGGGAGAGATCGAAAGCGATCTCCTGGTGCGCTCCATTCGGTATGCCATCGAGCGGAAACGGTCCTTCGAAGCGCTCCGGAACAGCGAAGCGCGCTTCCGCCGTCTGAGCGAGAGCGGCATCATCGGCATAGCGTACTTCGATGCCGATGGGCGAATTACTGACGGAAATGACAAATTCCTGGAGATGATCGGCGCCAATCGCGAGGATCTTGCCGCGGGCCGGGTTCGTCGCTGGGGTCGTCTGGTCCCGCCGGAGTGGAAGACCCGAATGAGAGAAGCGTCCGAGGAGTTCATGGCGACCGGTCGCATAACTCCCTACGAAACAGAATATCTCAGCCGGGACGGCTCGAGACACTGGGGTCTTTTTGGTGCGGCGAAACTCGAAGGGCAGCCGAACCAAATCGCCTTCATCGTGGACATCACCGAACGCAAAAGGCTTGAAGAGGAAATTACGCATATGGCCCACCATGATGTCCTGACGGGCCTGCCGAACAGGCGGCTGTTCATGGAACTGATCCGCTTCGAGATTGCCGAAGCCCACCGCAATCAAACAAAAACGGGGCTGCTGTTTCTCGATCTCGACCGCTTCAAGGAAGTCAACGATACGCTGGGGCATGAGGCCGGTGATCAGCTCCTACAGATGGTTGCAGAGCGCCTCCGTGCCTCAATCAGAGATTCGGACGCCATTGCGAGAATTGGCGGGGACGAGTTCAGCATACTTCTTGCGGGCATCACCCGGCCGGAGGACATCACCGATATTGCAAGGAAAATCCTTGACGCTTTCCGGGAGAAATGCGTCATCGCCAGCCACGAGTTCACCATAACGGCCAGCATGGGCATCAGCGTCTATCCCGACGATAGCGATTCTATAGAATCGTTGTTCCGATACGCGGACATTGCCCTGTATCACGCGAAAACCCGGGGCAGGAACACGTTCGAATTTTATGATCCGGACATCAACCGGCGTTCAGTTGAGCGGCTCAAATTTGAAAATGCCCTTCGCCTCACCGTAGCGCACCAAGAACTTGTAATTTACTATCAGCCGCAGATCGACATTGGAACAGGGCAGATCGTCTCGGCCGAGGCGCTCGTGCGCTGGAAGCACCCGGAACTGGGCCTGCTTGACGCGAAACGGTTCATCCCGACCGCCGAGTCCATCGGCGTCATCACGACCATCGATGAGTGGGTTTTGCGGACCGCGTGCATGCAGCTCAAGACGTGGCTGGACGCCGGGTATGCTCCCTTTTCGATTGCGGCAAACCTCTCTTCTAGGGTATTTCAGAAACCCGGCCTTGCAGACACGATAACAAAGATCCTTGAAGAAACGGGGGTACCGCCGCACTGCGTTGACATTGAGATTACGGAAAGTGTTGCGGTAGTGGCCGTCGAGCGCACAATTGACTGCCTGCATGAACTGGCAGCGAAGGGGATCCGCATCAGCATTGATGATTTCGGCACGGGGTATGCGTCTTTAAACAATCTGAAGAGACTGCCGTTTCAAAGGCTCAAAATCGATCAAACGTTCGTTAAGGACATCGCCATTGATCCGGATGACCGGGCGATTGTCGGCGCTGTGACCGCCATGGCCCATCAAATGAAAATAACTGTCGTTGCCGAAGGCGTGGAAACTGCGGAGCAGCTTTCCTGCCTAACCGATATCCGGTGCGATGAAGCACAGGGATACTTCTTTAATAGACCGCTCCCCGCCGAAGAGTTCACTGAATTGATGGCCGAAAGAAAGCACCAAAGCGAACAGGATGCATCGAAGAAGGTCGCGGCCTCTTACCCTTGACGGTATCGCACCTGCGTACGCATGGATTTGCACGTGTTTTAGATGTTCTCACGCCTTTACGAATGCGCCTGATCGTCAGTTTCCAGAATGGCATGAGATACGACGCACAGAATGCAGTGAAACTTCTGTCGTAACGTTTTGGGCAAGACCTCGATGCCGTCCATACCTTCCCTTTCAACGTCGATGAGGGTCAGCTGCGACGGTGGTTCCCTCCGTCGGACGACCGACAGGCCAACGGTTCCTCGCGAAGAGACTCCCTTCCTGTAATCTCATCCCTTTTCGTCAAAGACAAATTCGTTAACCGGACATGGTTCTCGTCTTGATTGATAGGGCGAATTGCACGCTGCAGGAGATTGGGAAGCAAAAAAAAGCGGCAACTATGGCTGTTTAAGTGACAAGGGTGATTCAGGGCTCTTGTTGGATACATGAACGAGGAAAGGCCCCAGGCCAATCTGTACTTATGTATAACTCCCGAGAACGTCTCCCAACAGAAAATGGGCGATGATTTCACATCGCCCATACCGTTTCGTCGAAGTATTGCTGCACGGTGCATCTATTGCTTACCGCGCTTTTTCAATTACGACTTCACCGAAACCGCCTGCTTCTCGCGGATCGA
>DASPQB010000303.1:0-5033 GCA_035625205.1 Nitrospirota bacterium
TTCACGCGCATTGTCTATGATGTTGAGAAGGTGGCGGATGCAATCAGTTCGTGGGGGCTGCCGGAGTATTTTGCTGAAAAATTAAGGAGAGGCGCCTAGCAACCTTGCTCCTTTAAACCAGGATATGATAAACAACCGTTATATTGCAGAAGGTATAGGGACGTTCGTTCTGGTTTTTGCTGGTTGTTGCGCTATTGTCGTAAACCAGGCATTCTCGGGAGTCTTGGGTCATGTAGGCGTTTCACTCGTTTTCGGGCTTGTTGTAATGGCAATGATCTATGCCGTCGGGAACATCTCCGGCGCCCATCTTAACCCTGCCGTAACAATAGGTTTTGCATTTGCTGGTCGGTTGGAGAAGAAGTATGTTCCGGCATATATCGCCAGTCAATTGATCGGCGCTCTGGCCGCTGCCATGCTGCTGCGCTTCCTTTTTCCCGCAAGCGAGACCTTGGGCGCTACGATTCCTTCTGTCAGCATCCTTCGTGCATTTGTCATGGAGACAATTCTCACATTCATTCTGATGTTCGTAATTCTCAATGTTTCAACAGGCCATATAGAAAAAGGAATCATGGCGGGGGTTGCGGTCGGAGGCACAATTGCCATTGAAGCATTAATCGGTGGTCCTATGACGGGCGCTTCTATGAATCCAGCCCGGTCGCTTGCCCCGGCGCTGGTTTCAGGCCATTTGGCTGATCTCTGGATCTATATAGCTGCGCCGATTCTTGGGTCGTACCTCGCTTATCCGACATGCAGATGGGTACAAGGTCCAACGTGCTGTTCAACGGTTTGCCTGAAATCGAAGTCTACAGTGTGATTATTACACATCAATTTCAACTACAAAGGCGCACGTGCGGCAATCGAAAAGAATGCGGATTACATCCTATACTCCTGCTGTCAAGGATCTTTTTTAAAAAATTATAAGCTATGAACTTTGTTTGATTTATTTTTTCAACCAATTTAAGCACATTCCTTCACTATGCATCCTTTGCGGATGTTACAAGATTATTTCGACGAGTATCTTACAGGAAGCGAACTTGACTTCTGACGATATCGATTATCCGGCGTGCATGGGCCGCCTAGCATCCCTTATCCAGAATCTCAAGTTTAGTAAGAGGCCCTGTAGTGTAATCGTCGAGGTCATGCGCCTCAATCTAAATGACCGGGCTCTCTCGTTCGAAAATCGGTTTTTCGGGCTCCCAGCTCAGAAAACAATTGCGCAGGAAGCCCATAATTGAGTTCTTTTGGACTGGCCTATACCTCAGTATCCCCCATTTCGAGATATGCCGGGTCGAACACCTCTTTCTTCTTCATCAGCGTCCAGGCAACGATCAAGAGTTTCGCAGCAAGCTTTACCCGCATCTTGGTGCCGATTCCTTGCTCCTGAGCTCGATTTTTAAGCTTCTTGGTGTAATAGGTCATGAAATAGGTATTACTATTGGAGGCGACCAGCGCCGCCTGATACAGGGCACACCGCAGGCCAACCTTGCCTCTCTTGGAGATGACCGGAACGGCATGTGACGCGGTTTTCCCGCTCCGATCAGCACACAGATCAAAACCAGCCATTTTCAAAACCTGCTTGCCACAGGAAAACCGGTACGGATTGCCGATCGCACTCAGGACGGTGGACGATACCTCCGGACCGAACCCCGGGATGGTTAACAGAAACGAGTATTCGGAAAACGGCAAGCAAAGCTCCTCTATTTTATCATCAACGGCCTTGATGGTTTCCCGCACGCGGTGGAGGCTCGAGATCATCGTCTGCGCCTCAAACAGTACGGTCTCTCCCACACGGCAGCCGATGGACTGGTGAGCTAGTTCCCAGATCTGCTGGAGCAGACGCTGTTGCCTGAAGTTCACCCGCCCGGGCGCTACGGTCCGGCAAAACTCATCGTATTCCATCCCGGCAATGATCGATGGATCAAGACAATACCGAATCACGGCCAGGCTCACTGCGGAGCGGAAATGGCGGTCCATCTCCGGGAAGTACTGCGCCAAGAGCTGATTGCGGATACGGACCTGCAGTGCCTGCTCCTCTTTCTTGAGCCGTTTCTTGAACGAGAGGAGACTCCTGATGTCGCGGATGGCTGCTTCCGGGTAGTCATAGTACAGGCATTTGCCCTGAGCGATGAGGTCGGCCACGTTCGCGGCATCTTTCGTGTCGTGTTTGTCCCATCGGCCGTCCAGAAGTTCCCGATTCTTTGCTGCCGATACGGGAGATACCAAAACAACCATGTGGCCGCGCTCTATGAGATGCTCCGCCAGGGGCTTATGGTAATTGGCCGTCGGCTCCATGCCAAAGACCACCTTCGAAAGGCCATATTGCGTTTTGAGTGCCTCTACCTGTGTTAGGAGCCTGTGGAAGCCTTCCAACGTATTGTCAAAGAACATTCCCCTGTGCAGTGTCCTGCCGGTAGCTGTACCGAAAAAGGCATTGTGTTTCTCCTTGGCAATGTCCAAACCGACTACTAAATACTCCGTTGAACCGCGAATCTCGCTCTTAAATTGACAAAACTGCTGGAGCCTGCTACCATTCACACTATCCATAGAAACCTCCTGTCTCTTGAATTGAGTTCCTCACAAACTAATTCTTAGCAGGAGGTTTCTCCTTTTGGTAGATTATATAAAAATATTTTCTCTGCTATACTGATCTGTTTATCTATTCCTGTATTAATATATATCCAAATGAAATGTTGAAGGAGATTCTTCTAAACTATATTAAAATCACCCTGAAGTTCTTGTCGTTGCAATTCTTCTAAATCTTCTATGTTTCATTCCAAAATTAATACTATAGCCAATCAATTCTTCCTCAACAACGTTGACATGAGACGACAGAAGACATATATTCTTGGCATAGATAATAGGTAAAACGGTTTAAGTAGGTATCTCTAAGGCTGGCTGGATGCTTACCTACAAACCAATCGAAACGGCAATTAAGGAGTGGCAATGACGCGAGAAATATGGCATGAGTTGTTCTTCAATGTTTCGCCTCAAAAACTCTATGAGGCGATTACCGACCCGAAAAAGCTTGCGCAATGGTGGACTACAGATGTGCGAGGCACTTCACATCTTGGAAAATCATTAGAATTCGGGTTTGGAGGGTTATCTCAAGAAATGCTCGTAAGTGACCTGAAGCCAGGTAAGCTCGTGCGGTGGACGGCAACAGAAAAAGGTCTTTCCGATTGGGCGGGAACATTTCTTGAGTTTAAGATTTTTCGTCAGGATGATCTAACGTATTTGCATCTTCGTCATTCAAATTGGAGGGAAGGCGCCGAGATGTACGCGCAATGCAATACTGATTGGGCTTTCTATCTTTTAAGTTTAAGGGAGTTTGTCGAGAAAGGAAAAGGGCGGCCCTTTCCAAATGATATTTTAAACAACGGACTCTGACCCAATAGTTGCGATGAGGAGACACTTTGCAAGAAAGGTCATGATTAATGAAATCTGATTTCAGAATACCAAGTACGTCCAGAAAACCGCCGCGCATGGTTTTGATTATTTCAAAGTCAGAAACAAAGGATTGGACAAATGGCAAATTTCACGATTAAGTGTGAAGCTGTTAAAATCAGTTCTGAAACCGGGATATGCCCTGGCTCGGCTAAATGCCGGATGGGAGAGTCATATATTTTGACTGCGAGAACGCCGGAACCTACAGGAATGTGCGGTCGTGCATTCGCATCCATTCATCCAATGGCATTTGCCATGCGGTGGTCAGAAAAGATGGATTGGGAAAAAGTTGATTACGTGGACGTTACCTGCCCAGATGGTTTTGTCACGTATCGGCTTTCTCGAGTAATATAATGAATATGTATCTCAATACACGAAAGGAACAAAATGGAGAAACGTTATATAGAAGCGACACAAGAAGCTGGGATTGCCCTTTTCTCTCGAAAAATATCTGGCGAAGTTATCATGTTGAATCTCTTGCGCTTCCGTAAGGTTGCAGACTATATTAAGAATCCGGATCTTGCACCAAGCGAACCGGTATCTGGAAGAATTGCGTATCAAAAATACATAGACCATACTTTACCCTTTCTCAAAGAGAGCGGTGGGAGCATTATATTCATCGGTGAGGGTGGAAAGTATTTAATAGGACCGCAGGATGAACAGTGGGATATGGTGATGCTTATTCGCCAGAAATCCGTCTCAAACTTCGTTGCATTTGCATCAAATCAAGAGTATTTAGCCGGTATCGCACATAGGACTGCCGCATTAGAGGACTCGCGGTTATTGCCCCTTGTGGAAATGAGTATCCCTACGTGAGCTTTTATCAGTCAATCTGCACCTACCATTGAAGACGTAATATCTGACGTCAGGCGCATGTCATGCTTTTTCAACCTTTATTCGACAGCTTCCGGACGTTTTTTTGTCCCGCTCGTAAAACAACGTGGACGTTGAAAAATAACAATTTCCTTAAGTAACGTTCATCGAGCTATGCTTCCCGTACTTCGCAAGGCTCGCCATTTGCAGTTACTGCGTCTTACAACTACAAAGACGCACATGCGACAATCGAAAAGAGTCCGCATTTCTAGATGAAATGTTGGAGTAGCGATTTTCCGAATTCTTGATAAAATCTTCCTGAAGGTTACACTCGAATACACCTGTCCCAAATCCATACTTCATGTCGAGCATCACAGAGGACAATTCCCATTGGAAGTGACCAAAAGTCCTCAGCATGAATTTTTGCACGTTGAGCGAATTACAAGCCTCTGAAAAATCAGGTTTCCATAGAAGTGCCTATTAATTACGTGGCACATGAAAGCCTATTTTGATATAATACGAAAAACTCATTAACCACCTGTTGAAAAAAAGAAAGGTGAAGTTTGAAGAATGTCCTCTGATGCCGCAAAGAATGTTGTGTCGCATCACACTGACAGCAACAAATATAACGCCTCGGTCTTGAATCGGCTACAGGTATAAAAACATACGGAAAAGAAACTTGACTATGCGAAAGAAAAAACTCCTCTTGCTCACTTATATACTTATCGTGATCACTGTGGCTCTCATTGGTTATGTCGCTGTCCTTTACTGGAGAG
>DASPQB010000304.1:0-5205 GCA_035625205.1 Nitrospirota bacterium
AATGCGTCGCCCCATGTCACATTTGGGCATCTGTTGCACGGGGAAGGGACAGCGCAGAAGATCGTCAAACAGATGAATAAGATGGAGCCATCAATATCGACATTCAGCATACGCCTCGGACTTGACGCAGGATTTACCGCGAACCTTGAGAATAGGCGGGATTATGAGATTATCGTTTCTGATACCTATGACCATGATCAAAATAGCGTGTGGAGCGAGCAGTGCGATGTGGAGAAAGGGTCGTTTATCGTTACCCTCTATTCCAATATCGAACGTTCCGCCGCTAAGAACGGCAAATTTGCGATGGGGATTGTTCAGGCCCAAGGCTACGAATACTGGAAGAGGTACGAAAGCGATTACTTCGCAGGGAGAAAACAACAATATAATATCGAAAAGGAAAGAATGGCAAGGGTCCTCATCGAACGAGCGGAGAGGATAGTTACAGCCATCTCAAAGCATATCGAGGTCATGGATACTTCTACGCCGCTCTCACAACTGCGTTACACGGGAAACTTTAATGGCGCGAGCCTGGGTTGGGCCAATACGGTCAAGCAGAGCAACCCGCTCCAGAGGAGCCATCAGAAAACCGCGGTGAAGAATCTCTATCTGAGTTCCGCATGGTCTTTTCCGGGAGAGGGGCAGGTCAGTGTTATTTTGTCCGGATACCTGCTTGGGCGACGGCTTGTGGGAAAATAAGATTAAGTACGGTGATTTGGGAATTTGGGTTGTGATTTCGAGAAAAGGAGGTGCAAGTGATATGCGGCTGGAAGTAATCAGTAAGAAACCCGATGGAAATTCGCGTTCGACTCCACTGTTATTTGTACACGGGGCGTATCACGGTGCATGGTGCTGGGAGAATTTTCTCCCCTTCTTTGCCAACCACGGATACGAGGCCCACGCAGTTAGCCTGCGGGGGCATGGTGGCAGCGATGGCTATGAGCACATTCAATCGTTTCGTATAACCGATTATATTGCTGATATGGAGGAGGTAGCCGGCAAGCTGTCTTCGCCGCCCGTGCTCATCGGTCACTCCATGGGCGGCTATGTAATCCAGAAATATCTGGAAAGATATGCTGCCCCGGCAGCCATATTGCTGGCAACGGTGCCCGTATCCGGATTCATGAAAATGCTGGTCCGAACAGGAATGCGTCACCCCTGGCAAGCGCTGAAACTTCATGTTACACGGAATATGTTTGCCCTGATTGAAAAGCCCAGCCTCGCCCGCGAGGCCCTATTCTCGGCCGATATCCCGCCCGAGACACTGCACCGGCATTTCATGCGGCTTCGGAATGAATCATATCGAGTAGGACAGGAGGGCACTTTTTATGATCTGCCGCATCCGGACAAAATGATTCCAATCCCGATGCTTATTATGGGTGCGGTGGATGATGCGTTGTTTTCCTGCCGCGAAATTGAGGAGACGGCGCGGACATATAACACACGAGCCGAATTCTTTCCGAACATGGCCCATGACATGATGTTGGAAGCCGATTGGCAGAAGGTTGCCATGCGGATTTTAGAGTGGTTGAGAGAACAGGGATTGTGACTGATGACCCAGTTTTGGCAGGTCACGGTATTGAATTCGGTTGCGGCAATGTGCAGCTATTTTTCATAGAGACTTCTGCAAGGGAGTAGATGATTTCGACAATGACACAAATACGAGAGAACACGAATTTCCTCTTGAAACGTTTATTGTCATCTACGAGAATGGATACTCGTGAACTTCAGGAAAAACCGCCCATCGTTTACTTTATCCGATAATCTCATTTGCCACATACGAGACCAATAACTGTTCCAACTACTAACATGCAGATGTAGCAAAAGAAAAGAGTGCGAATTTCTAAACGAATTATGCGTTTCATGCTGTAGTCATCTATCAACATGCCTTCCTGGTAGTTCGCAAAAATTTCATATCTCCAAAACTTTATGTTTCCTCCAGAAATGGTTATGACCTCCCTGCTGGTTCAACGCTTTTCATTTCTTGGCGACCGAGTGTTTCGAATCCGTCTTTGAATGCCGTGGTCAGGAAGTTCTCGATGATTTAGTGACGACGGTTCAGATCGGACAGCAGGTCCTGCCCATAATTCGCCGCGTTCTTGTACCAGATTTTCCCTTCGCCATGTTTTGTACAGAATTTGCACATGGGCTATTTTAACTGTAGACAACGAGGCTGTACATGATTTTTTTTTATCAGGATAGATCGTCAGACCGAAACTTCTGAAATCACGGTCGAATGTTAGGCAGGGGTATTTTTCAGCACGTAGTCCTAAGACTGTACAGGGACCTAAAGTTTCAAGGAAATTGTCCGAAGAGTAATTATCAACTGGCAATTAGCGCTTCGCCGTTGAACCCGGGGGTACGCAGTTTTGCGTATACCAACGCGCTGGGAACCTGCCGGCTTTCACGTACCGTATCTTTGGAGGCAGCGTATGTTCATCGTTTTTTTGATCACTGTGACCGTCGGGCTCATTGGTACAGCAGCATACTTTTCGGTTTTCGGTATCGCGCATATGTTCGCGTATAATTACATCCCGGCCATGATAATGGGTGTCACACTCGAAGCAAGCAAGGTCGGTGTTGCGGTATACCTTTTCCGGTATTGGCAGCCCATGACCCGCCAGTTCAAGTCCCTCCTGATCATGTTCCTTGCCTTACTCATGTTCATCACCTCCGTGGGAATCTTCGGATTTTTGAGCCAGGGGTATCAGAAAACGTCGGAAGAATTCAATCTACTTTCCCTGGAACTAAAAACCTTGGAAGACGAATACAACACACAAAAAGCCCGTCTGGAGAACATCAACAGCCAGATCGCCTTGTTGCCGGCGAACTCCGTGAGAGACAAAATTCGTCTGTCCAGGGAGTTCGGCGACGAGCAGGCGGAGGTCAGGGACCGGCTGACGGTCATTGAGCCACGCATTCAGGAACTGAAAGTAAAGCGCCTTGCCTATGAATCCCATATCGGTCCGATTGCCTATGTGGCCAGAATGATCAATGTTCCCCAGGATCATATGGTTTTCTTCGCCATTCTCCTGCTCGTGTTCGTGGCCGATCCGCTGGCCGTTACGCTCACGATAGCCAGCAATATGGTCTTGATCCATTACTGGGAGCGCAGCGGCCCGGTGCGTGCTGCGAATCATCGGTTCAAGTCGCCCTTCCTGTATGACAACTTCCTGGCCAAGGTGCGGACCACGGTCGCCGAAGCCTTCAGGCACGACACGGGGGAACAGAGGAAGCGGGTCGCAGCCAGGAGAGCACCAAATAAGGCCGCAATGAAAAAAGCCGCTAAGAAAAAATTGCGTCCTAAAGAGATAAATTCGTGAGAAGATTCATCCTCATGCTTTTCTTTGCAGCAGGCTGCGCTGCACTGCGGACTCCCGAGTCTGTCGGTCCTGGTGCCGTTCTCCAACCGGCCTCGGCCCGGCCCGTGGAAAAAATCGAGCAGCCCGCTATCCAGGAAAAAGCTGCTGAGCCCGCGACGGCAGCAGCGGAGCCGTCCCGTCCCGCGGCCCCAAACGAGCTCTCCGTGGCCCACCGGGAGCCCGCGCTGCAGGAGCCGGCGAACCCGCCTCACACCGTGAAAGAGGCATCGGTCCCTGGTTCCAAGCTGTTGTCGTTCGCAAAACTTGCTGAAACAAACGACGAGAATATTCTGCATGTGTATACGGGGATGTACCGGAAAACCGTGGAAGGGATAATGGGCAAGGTCCAAAATCCGTATAAGCGCCAGAAGATCACGAGCGCAGACGGCAAGGTCTATGAGGTTCTGTTTTACCTCACCCGGGAACCGAGAAAAGGTCGGCCGATAACCGACCGCATGCTGTCTCCCCTCATTTTCAGAAAAGGGCGCGTCGTTGCCATCGGCAACTATAGCTTGAAGAAACTCATACTAATCGGGAGCCTTGGCCGCCAAAAAACAGCAAAGAGAACTTCCCTGCCTGCCCCGGAGTAGCCGGAATTAGCGCCCGCCCCCGTCAAAGTACAGGTTCATCTCGGCGAACGTTCAATCCCTGCGACAGAGGACAGTCAGGGTCAAATCTTTCTCGTTGCATGTGGCACTCGAAAGCCGGGTGCCGGAATTATCATGGATCTTATCTCGATACCCTTGAGAAGACGATAACGCTTGGAAGAAAGATTCGGTGATTTATTTCATCCGATTCCACCCCAGGGACCGCTGATTTAAAACGATAAACATATCGCGAAGGTTGACGCTGCCGACATGAAAACAAAGGTCACCAAGAAGATAACCATGAAAAAGCCCGCCCGGGCCCGGCCGAGAAAAAAGTCTTTTGTATCTGCCGGGAAGAAAAAGGTGAAGGCTTTCTTACGCGCGATCCGCGCCCTGAAAAATAAAATAACAAAGAGCAAAGGAGTCCGAAAAAATTTACGAACGGTCAAAAAATATTTCTGGAGGGTCCGAAAGAAAGTCGCCGTCTTCTGGTTCGGCATCGCCTCGCCGCAGCTCAAGGCCCTGACGCTGAAAAAGTCATGCGCGATCGCCGGTGTCGCGGGTGTTTGCGTGATAATCTTCATCGCCGTTATGTTCTTCGTTCTGTCCTCCGGCCTGCCCACGGTGGAGTCCCTCAAGGACTACAAACCGAGCCCCGGCACAACGGTCTTTGCCAGGGACGGCCGGGTGCTCGGCCAGATCAAGATCGAGAAAGGCGTTTACACGCCGCTCGATCGGGTCCCCGCGTTCATGCAGGCCGCGCTGCTCGCGACGGAGGACCCGTGCTTTTACCGGCACCACGGCCTCGATTATCGGGGAATGCTCCGGGCCGCGCTCACGAACATCCTGGAAGTCCGCGTGTCGCAGGGCGGCAGCACTATCACCCAGCAGCTGGCCAAGGTGGTGTACCTGTCTCCGGAACGAAATCTCACGCGCAAGATCAAAGAGATCATTCTCGCGTGCAGGCTCGAGAAAGAACTCTCCAAAAAGGAGATCCTCGAGCTGTACCTCAACAAGATCTACTTCGGTCAAGGCGCCTACGGTGTCCAGATGGCGGCCAGGACCTATTTCGGCAAGAATATCTGGGAGATCAATCAGGCAGAGGCCGCGCTGCTGGCAGGGCTTCCCAGGTCGCCGTCGGCCTATTCACCGTACAGCGACATCGACCGGGCCAAGCTGCGCCAGGCACATGTGCTCAAACGGATGGTCGAGGAAGAGTATCTTACGGAAGACCAGAGCAGGGCGATCTACGACACGTC
>DASPQB010000305.1:0-17565 GCA_035625205.1 Nitrospirota bacterium
CCCTTCCAGGACTTCAGGAGGGGAGAAACCCGGGTACTCAGGCAATACCTCGAGGCCAAGAAAGGGGAAAACTACGGTATTGTAATCAGGAACAACACACCGGAGCGGATCGGCGTGGTTATCGCCGCTGATGGCAGAAACATTATTTCGGGTGGCAGGTCTGATCTGAAAAACAACGAGACCATGTACATCGTGAATTCGTACGAGACTACGCGGTATGACGGTTGGAGGACCTCGGAGAGCGAGGTGCACCGCTTCTACTTCACCGAACCCGCGGATTCCTACAGCGTCAGGACTTTTGATGACTCCTCTGCAATGGGAGTGATCGCCGTTGCAGTTTTCCGCGAAAAGGAGCGGCAGCAGTCGCACCTGGAACAGAAGCAAAACGAAGTTGCACCCGCCGCTCCATCGATGGAGGGTGCAAGGCGAAGTAATGGAAAATCATTGGCTGACGAGAGCGCTGGCACGGGTTTCGGCGAAACCGAATATTCCCCCGTCATCCGCGTCGAGTTTGAACCCGAAGTCATGCCGATTCAGAAGATCCTGCTCAACTATGAATGGCGGGAGACGCTCTGCAGAAAAGGTATCCTGCAGTGCGAGCAGAAGGGGACAAACCGACTTTGGGATAAGGAAGAGTTCGTACCTTATCCTCCAGGTTATCAAATGAATTAGGAAAAGAGCGCGGAAAACCACTCAAGCGCTAGCGCTGGGAATACGCAAACATTATACCTTGCATCTCCATAGCTCTGATGTTGTGGCCTCTAGGCTCTCCAAGGCCTTAGATTTGCATCTAAAAGACAAATTTCAGGCAGACACATAAATAGCATGGCATTTTTGAAGGTATTAATATATACTACACCAGGTGATTGTCTTATCACTATCTTGAGCTATGAACTTCATCTTAACTGCCCATAATCTAGCGCAACATTTTTGCAGAGAGCGTAGTCGAACTCTTAGGATTCTAGGTGTCCTGAGCTTTCTCATTCTTGTTGCAGCGCCTGTCTTCGGTGCACCCATCGCAGGAGAAGAGGCAATCTCTTCCCCGCCGCGCATCCAGGCGTTCCAGCCCGGAGAAACACTGACTTACGATATCAGCTGGTCAAATATCTTCGCTGCGGGGACTGCCGTACTGGAGGTTAAGCGCGACATGGCGCCAGAGGGCAGGGATGTCCTCAAGTTTTTTGCGACAGGACGTTCGGTAGGGTTGGTAGATGCGTTATTTAAAGTGCACGATCTTGTCCAGAGTGTCTTCGACCCGCAGATCATGCAAAGCCTGACATATGACAGCGATGAAAACTACGGGAAAAAAAGGAAACGCGTTGCTCTTATTTTCGATCATGCGCAAAGAACAGTGGTTAGCAGGGTGAATGAAGATCAGCCGAAAACTCTGAGCATTCCTGATCCTGTGCAAGACCTCTTATCGTCGTTCTACTATCTCAGGGCGGTGAAGGATGTCGGGAGGGACAAAACCATCATCTTCGACGTCTATGAGGACGGCAAGATTTGGTCTGTTGAAGTTTATACGCTGGGCAGGGAAGTTGTAAAGACACCGGCAGGCGAGTTCTCCACGATTAATTTAAAGACCTATCCGAAGCATAATGGGGTCTTTCAGAAAAAGGGTGTGGTCTTTATTTGGCTCACGGACGACAGCCGGAAGGTTCCCGTGCTCATGAAGGTCACACTCCCTGTTGGATCTTTTGTATTCACCCTGCGGGAGATGCATCAGGATGGGGATGCGAGATGATTCGATCATGGGGTGAGGGTTTTTGCTCATGCCTGTCTAGTTCAGATTGTCATCACACTCAATTGAGTGAGTTTATCAACGAGAACACGTTGCAATCGGGCAGACTTTGACTCGTCAGCCGTAACAAAGATATCCCGTTTGCATATTGAAAACACCATGACAGCTGGGAAGATTATTTTTTCAGCCCCTCCCCCGGGGTGCCGCCGTGACATGGGACTTGTCATGGGCAGCATGTTTCTTCTTGAAGTTACTTATTCTTTTGCCGAAGCGAACATCGGTAACACCAGTCAACGTGAGCAGTGGCTGCTCCGACCTAGTAGGAACCAGGGCTTGGCCTCACAATGATGAGATAGGCCTCGTCGGCTTTGAAGTCGGAACAGTCAACGAAGCAAAGATCCTGCCCTCATGCTGAATAAATCGTACACGCTCCCTGGGTGCGCTCCCGCTATCTTCGACTATTCAGCTACCTTGCTGTACTACGACAGCGGCAGCAGTCCCTCCAAATGCACCATCATGCAAGCTCACTAAGCCGTGCAGGCGTATCGGTGTTCTCGGAAAATGCATGGGCAGCGGGGCCCAGAAATTATTTTTCACGCTCCCGTGCCGCGCTCACTGGCAGTCATGAAGTCTCTGTCTCATTGCCTCATAGAGAACGACTGCAGCGGCTGTCGCTACATTGAGTGAATCGATCGCTTCCGCCATGGGGATTCGGACTCGAAGATCGATAGCAGCCATGATGCCCGGGGGGAGGCCCGCACCCTCCTGGCCTACTATCACAGCAGTAGGCTTGGTCAAATCAATTGCAAAATGCGTTTTGTCTCCGTTCAAGGCCGTTGCAATCGTCTGAAAGCCCGCCAGCCTGCACTTTTGAATGAATGCTGCTACATCTCCGACCGGCACAACTGGGAGACGCAGGATGCTGTTCATGGAGGCTCGGACCGCCTTTGCGTTGAATGGGTCAACCGTGTTTGAAGTTATTGCAATGCCTGAGGTGCCGGCTGCTTCCGCGGTTCTGATTATCGTACCGAGATTTCCTGGATCCTGCAGTTGGTGGGCGACGACGATCAAGCGGGCCTCGTGATTTAGAAGCGATTCTTCCGTATCCAGCTTCATCTGTACCACTGCCATTACGGGCTGCGGCGTCTTGCTGTCTGCGAGCACGTCCATCAGCCGCTCAGTTACCCAAATAATGTTGATACCTTTGCTTTCCGAGAGCTTGAGCACTCCTTTACCATGGCGCTGGATGAGCGATGGCGCGGCGACAACAGTCTTGACCCCGAGATCGTCGCGAAGCGCCTCTTCGACCATCTTGATGCCTTCAATAAGAAAGGCCTGTTCCTTTTTCCGGTGCTTCGGGTCGGCGAGTGAACGAAGATACTTAATAATGCTGTTGTCTCTGCTCGAGATGGGGCTATAGGGGCTGGTTTGCCGCATGAGCGGAAGTATAGCATAAAGGAGAAGGAACAAATAGGAAATTCCGGAAGGAAGAGGAATTGCCGCATAGGTCGGCTGCAGGCAATGAAAAATCGGCTACAGTGAAAGAATTTATTACCTTCATGTCACCTCTGTGTTCCCCCGCTCCTCGGAGGAAGATTTACCTGTTATTTTCATGATGCGGAGCCGTTCCTGATACTGCCGCTCCAAATCTTGCCATCGCTTGAGTGATTCATAACTGCTTTCCCAGGCAGAATAATCGTCCTGGTTGTCCTGGTCATCGTTCAATCTGCCGGCGCGGTATTCATCGATGAACGTATCCGTGGGTTTATGATGTTTCTGCTCCATAAGGGTGAGAGTCTTTTTAATGCGCTGAATCGTATTGCCGCAGACCTTGAGTTCCCGGAGGAGGGATATTTCAAATTCATGAGAATGCATATTAGACTCTTTGCCGTTGTGATTTAAATACCTTAATAGAAAGATATACGAAAGACAAGTAAAATATGAATGTTTTCGGATAAAGGCATTCTTATGGGACGGGATTTGTGGATTTTTGTTACAGATTATGTTATTATATGTAACTTGAAGTGTTGATAAATTGAATCCCGTGCACAAGCAGGTAAACGACGTAATTGCAATGTGCAAAAAGGTTACATAGTTAGGAGTGATGAAGCCATGAAACGGGATATCTGGGGCTTTTTGTTCTGTCTCGGTCTTATACTTTTCTGCGGACCATTTCTGAATATCTTCCACAATAGTCTTGCCTATTACCTCTTCATCATCTGGTTCGTTTTTATCGCGCTTACTTTCCTGGCATCGACCTTTTCGGAACGGGACAGCGGAGGAAATTAAGTGTTTTCACCGTGGTTGCTGCTCTCGATCATTATCGGTTACCTTCTGCTTCTCTTTTCTGTCGCGTATTTCGCGGAGAGGAAGGAGTCGCAGGGGAAAAGCCTCGTATCAAACCCATATATCTATTCTCTCTCTCTGGCCGTTTACTGCACGTCTTGGACATTTTACGGCAGCGTTGGCAAGGCGGCCAATTCCGGCTTGAGCTTTCTCGCGATTTATATCGGGCCCACGCTTATGGCGGCGTTGTGGTGGATCCTGCTCCGGAAAATTGTCTACCTTGCACGGGAGAACCGCATTACAACGATCTCCGACTTCATCTCTTCCCGCTATGGAAAATCCATCGGCCTCTCAGTTCTCGTTACGATTGTGGCCGTCGTCGGCATTACCCCTTATCTCGGACTTCAATTGAAGGCCGTGATGACGTCCTTCGCCCTGCTTTCGGGCGAGCCCGAAGGTAGCCATTTCACCGGCGCATTCATCTCATTTCTCCTCGGGGTGTTCGCCCTGATTTTCGGGGCGAGGAGGCTCGACGCTTCTGAACGTCATGGCGGACTGATCTTTGCCGTGGCTTTCGAGTCTGCTATCAAGCTCGTGGCGTTCCTCCTTGTCGGTTTCTTCGTGACCTATGGGCTCTTTCACGGTATCGGGGACATCTTCGGAAAAATTCAGGAGGGACCCTATGCGTCTCTCATGAAAATCGGGGAGGGGTCGCCGGTCAGCTTCTCTGAATGGATTTCGTTGACGTTTCTATCCATGATGGCCATCATGTTCCTCCCCCGTCAGTTTCATGTTTCCGTTGTGGAGAACTCTTCTGTGGACCACATTAAGAAGGCCATGTGGCTATTCCCCCTCTATCTCTTCCTTATAAACATCTTCGTGCTGCCCATTGCCTACGGAGGGCTGCTTCTCGGCAATATCCCGTCCGCTGCTGACTATTTCATACTCAGCATTCCCATGCACTACGGCCACTCGCTCCTGGCTCTCATCGTGTTCATCGGCGGCTTTTCCGCAGCTACCGCCATGATCATCGTCGAATCCATCGCGCTTAGCACCATGGTGATGAACAGTTTTGTTATGCCCACGCTCTGGGACCTCTCCGCAATCAAGAACTTTTACACCGTTGTCTTGAACATTAAGAGGCTGGTGATCCTTGGCTGCGTGTTCCTCGGCTACGCCTTTGCCATTTACATCGGTGAGTTCTATAGTCTCGTAGACATCGGCCTTAAATCGTTCGAAGCGGTCACGATCTTCGCGCCGTCCATCCTGCTTGGCCTTTACTGGAAAGGTGGAAACAAAAAGGGGGCCATTGCCGGCATTCTGGCCGGGTTCAGCGTCTGGATCTACACGTTGCTCATCCCGGCGCTCATGCGCGCAGGGATCATCCAGGAAGGCGATTTCATGGAGTCACTTTTCCATTCGCCGCTGCTAAACCCGACGGCTCTCTTCGGACTTGTAGGCCTGGATCGCTGGAGCCACTCCCTGTTTTGGGGACTCTTTTTGAACATCTGTTTCTACGTCGGCGTTTCGCTTCTGACCCGTCAGTCCGATGAGGAGACGCATCAGGCCATCGTGTTCGTGGATTCCTTTTCACCGCTCCACATCGGGCCTGTATACCGGCCTTCGGGGATTGCTGAGGTCGAAGATATTCTGGGGCAGTATATCGGCCCCGATGAGGCGCAAGAGGTTGTGGACGGATTTCTCAGGAAAAACGGGCTGACCCGCCCTTCACTGTCAGACGAATGGCTGATAAAGCTTCGACAGGAGGCTGAGCGGGCCCTTTCTGGAGCTATGGGTCCATCTATCAGCACGCTGGTGTTCCAGGACCGTATGGTCCTGACCCACGACGAGGCACGGCGCGTCTCGGATTCGATCCAGCATATATCTCGCAGCCTCCGACTGTCGCGCCAGGAGCTGGCCGATGCGAACGGTCAGCTTGCCATGCTCAAGGAGTTCAGCGAGAACATCATCGAAAGCCTACCGCTCGGGGTGGCCACGCTGGATGAAGCGCTGCATGTCAAGTACTGGAACAGCGGCATGGAGATGATTACCGGCGTGGAGAAGTCCGACTCTCTTGAACGCGATGCCTCACAGCTGCTCACATGCCTTGAGCCCAAGCTCTTCACGCCGGAAGTCCGCGAGGGAGAGATCACCTGCAGGAGAAATTTCGATCCCCAAATCATCCTGAAGGGCTACGTGAGCAGGCTCACCGGCGCCCAGAAAGGGTACGTGCTTGTACTCGAAGATATAACGGAAAAGAAAAAAATCGAGGAGGAACTGTTTCGCGCAACGAAGCATGCCAGCGTCGGGAGGCTCGCAGCGGGCGTGGCGCATGAGATCGGGAATCCGCTTGCCTCCATCTCGTCGCTGGTGCAGGAGCTTCAGACCGAGGATGTTTCTTCGTTCACCAAGGACTCACTCACCACGATCAATCAGCATGTGCATCGTATCGCGCGCATCGTCAGAAGCCTAGGCGATTTCGCGCGGCTTTATCCCAGGCAGAAGGTCTCGACGAGCCTGGGAGCCATTCTCGAAAACACGCTCAACCTCGTCAGGTATGACAAAAACTTCCGGAAGATCGATATCCGCACTGATGTACAGACTACGCCAGCCCTCAAGATCGACCCGGATCAGATTCAGCAGGTTTTTCTGAATCTGATTCTAAACGCGCGGGACGCCATGCCGAACGGCGGCAGCCTCGACATTTCCGTGAAGCATATTGACGGCAGCGTCCAAATGCTGTTCGCCGATACCGGATGTGGCATCGACCCCGAGCTCAGAGACAAGGTTTTCGATCCCTTCTTCAGCACGAAGGGGCCGGCAAAAGGCACCGGATTGGGGCTAAGCATATGCTATAGCATCATCAAGGACCACGGCGGTACGATCGAGATCGATTCTGAAAAAGACAAGGGAACGCGGTTTACCATTAAAATTCCTGTTTAAGCTTCATACCATTGATACGCAGGCCCTACGATTTTTTTTGAACAGGCCATGAAAGAACGTAACCAAGCAGGGCAGACCACGAAACAGGCAAGTTCACAAGGCCATGGCTCCAGACCTCCTCACCGCAAGCGTGACGCGCGGTGCCGGCGGATCATGTGTTACAGAGTGTGGTAATCTGCATCATGAGGGGACTACAACAACAAAGAGGGCTTAATGTCGAAAAGCATACTGATTGTAGAAGATGAAGAGACCTTGCGGGAGTCCATCAGGCGGATCTTCTCTAAAGAAGGGTACGTCGTGGACGGTGCGGAATCTGCAGAAAAGGCCCTCTCCCTTCTTGAGACAAGCGTGTACGACGTGATTATCTCGGACATCATCCTTCCGGGCATGGACGGAATCGAAATGCTCACGCAGATACGGGAGCAGATCCCGGACCAGATCTTTATCGTCGTCACCGCGTACGCGTCGCTTGACACGTCAGTAAAGGCGCTCCGTGCCGGTGCCTACGATTACATCATGAAACCGATCATCCACGAGGAAATCAAGCAGATCGTCCGAAACGCGCTCAGACAGAAGAGCCTGCAGGCCGAGAACGTCTTGCTCAAGCGCGAGATCGGCAAGGAATATGACTTCAGCAGCATTATCGGTGAGACACCTTCACTCAAGGCAATCTTGGACGAAGTAAGAAAGATCACCGACACGAAGAGTACCGTCTTGCTCCTCGGCGAGACCGGCACGGGCAAAGAGCTTTTCGCCCGTGTCATCCACCATAACAGCGCGCGGCGCGACATGCCCTTTGTGCCGATCAACTGTTCTGCCATTCCCGAAACACTCCTTGAGACCGAGCTTTTCGGTCACGTGCGCGGTGCTTTTACGGGTGCTGTGGCAACCAAGAAAGGTATTCTGGAGGAAGCCGAGGGTGGTACGGTGTTCCTCGATGAGATCGGCGACATGAGTATGGCGCTCCAGGCAAAGCTGCTTCGAGTCATCGAAGACCAGGTAATCAGGCCTGTGGGCAGTACGAAGGGAACAAAGGTCGACATCAGGCTGATATCCGCTACGAACAAAGACCTGAAGGCCGCGGTCCGGGCAGGGACATTCCGAGAAGACCTCTATTACCGTATCAACGTGATCGCTCTCCGGATACCACCACTGAGGGAGCGGAAGGAAGACATCGAAGAGCTGGTACGGTACTATCTTAGGCAGTATGCGAACGATATGGGGAAAGCGACGAAAGGAATATCTCCCGAGGCCTTGGAAGTCCTGAAAAATTACGAGTGGGCGGGGAACGTGCGCGAACTCCAGAACGTCATGGAACGGGCTATCCTCATCTCCGACGGCGACCTGATCAAGCCAGAACACCTGCCCGGCAATATCAAAGACCAGGCATCGTTCCATCATCAAGCCTTTGACCAAAAGCTCTCGATTGAGGACTATACCAAGTCTTTTATTATCCGGTACCAGATGGAATATAATGAACAACAGCTCGCGGATATGCTCGGGATCACGCGTAAATCGCTTTGGGAAAAACGGAAAAAATGGGGTATTCCCAAGGAACGGTAGCGATATTGCTCACAGTTCAAAGTTGATAGACTGCGTTCAGAACATATATCTGCGGATCAATGGTCAGGCAAGGGCCTGTTACCCCGTGATCGTTGAATTATGGACCGTGAATGATAGTCGGAATAACTATGTCCCTGAAGAAAAAAATAGCTCTCAGTTTCTTTATTAGCGCCTTCATCATCGCTATCCTTGCGGTGTTTGAATATGTGAACTTTATCGAAATCAAGAAAGAGATCCGGTATCTCGAGATCACTGACACGCTCAGTCGTAAATCGCTTCAGCTCCGGCGCCACGAAAAAAACTATTTCCTCTACAACCCCCAACAGGCAGGCGAGGAATCTGCTGCTGTGCATGCATATCTCGACGAATTGAAAGGCATCCTGATGCAAAACCTGGTCATCGACCGTGCAGAACAGTTTTCCCTGCGCGAGCGTATCAACCAGTACGATCACCGCTTCACCATGATCGAAGCGGAGGCAAAAAACCTGTCTTTGGAATTTGAAAAGGTGAGAACGGGAAACCGGGCGAAGCAGAACGTCATCGCCCTTGTCGAGTCCACATTCCTGGAGCGGCCTGCGCAATCAGCAGACTTTCTTGCAAAGGCTCTCCTCCTTTCGAGACGTCATCCCCTTATCACCGGTCTGCATGAACTCGATGGAGACATCTTGTCACTGAGGAAGACCGGTGAAGATATTCTCGTGCTGTCAAAGGACCTTGACAAGGTCGCCCGGGAAAAGACTGAAACCGTGATACGCATTTCACAGATTGCCATCCTCATTTTCTTTCCCCTCTTTTTTGTTGTGGGCATCGGGATGCTTTTCTATATCACTACGAACGTGGTCAAACGGCTGCTGCTCCTGATCACGGTGGTGGAAAAGACCGGCAGGGGTTCTTACCCCCACATGGCCACTGCATCGCAGCGCAAGAATGCCGATGATGAGGTAGGACTCCTGATCGACAAATTCAACGACATGGAGGACCAGCTCGCTCTTCATGAAGAGGAACTTGAGCGCAAGAACAAGGAATTGATGCAGACAAAAAAGCTTGCTGCCATCGGTACTCTAGCATCGGGCGTGGCGCATGAATTGAATAATCCATTGAACAACATTTACCTTTCGGCTCAAGTGTTGGCCAAGGAAGCGGGCGGCACTTGCTCTGCCGAAGCAAAAGAGGCCATACATGATATCCTGGGCCAAGCTGAGCGTGTGAAGCGGATCGTGAACCAACTGCTGGAGTTTGCAAGGGGTAAGGAACCGCAATACAGAGACGTAGATTTTGGTGAGCTGATTGCCAATTCCTATCGTTACCTCGGCAAATCCAGGAACCTCGAGAATATTCGGTTCTCATGCAATTTTGATTCACCATCGATTAACCTGTACGCGGATGAGGGGCAGATGGAGCAGGTGTTTACAAACTTGTTTGCAAACGCGGTGGATGCCATGCAGCTGCAGGGCTCACTGACGGTCAATGCAAGACAGGATTCCGATTCCACCGTTATTACAATTGCCGATACGGGCAGGGGTGTTTCCCGTGAATTACAGGACAAGATCTTCGAGCCATTCTTTACGACCAAGGACAAGGGCACAGGCCTCGGTCTTGCGATTGTGTATAATATCATCAAGAAACACAACGGGGACATCGTTCTCGAGAGCGAAGCAGGGAAAGGAACGACGTTCACCATTACGCTTCCGTCGAGAACCGTGACCAGGTAACATGGTAATTGTTCAGGAGTATACGGAACTATGGGTCTGCCTCGCCGACATACGAGTGAGATCCGTAAAATTTAGACTTTTTTAGTGGGCCCCGACGAGGACGGATCCCGTGGCTTCACATTTTATGATCGTTGCTGCGTGATCCGGGGCAGGTACGAAAAAATATGGCATTCAAGGTACTGATAGCCGAAGACGAGGAAATTACCCTCAAACACTTGACCAATGCCCTCCAGAAGGAGGGCTATGTAACAATCGGTACGCAGAACGGTCAGGACGCGTTTCAGCAGATCGAGAGCGATCAATTCGACTTATTGATCACCGATATCAGAATGCCCGGCTTGACCGGGATGGAGCTTCTTGACAAGATCAAGGAGCGTCAGGCCGACATGGAGGTGATTGTCATCACTGGCTTCGGCAGCATCGATTCTGTGATTGAGGCCATGAAAAAAGGAGCCTACGACTACGTCACGAAGCCGTTCAACCTCGACGAACTTCTGCTCAAGGTCAAGAAAATCCGAGAACGGCGCGCCCTGAAGAAGGAAAACGTTGCGCTTAAGGCCTTTGCCGGCGCAGATAAAAAGGTGTCAATCATCGCAAAGAGTGCGAGCATGCATCACATCCTCGGCATCATCGAAGGCATGAAAGAGTCGGACTGTAACGTGCTGTTAACGGGCGAGACCGGCGTCGGCAAAAGCCTGCTGGCCAAGATCATCCACTATACGAGCAGACGGCAGGACATGCCTTTTCTTTCGATCAACTGTGCGACATTGACCGAGGAACTTCTTGCGAGCGAACTCTTTGGCCATGAAAAGGGCGCCTTCACCGGTGCGATCAAGACAAAACAGGGGCTCGTCGAGATCGCTGACACAGGTACGTTATTCCTGGACGAAATCGCCGAGATGGCGCCCGGCCTCCAGGCAAAACTCCTCAAAGTGATCGAAGAAGGCGAGTTCTATCGTGTGGGGGGGACCAAACCGATCAAGGTAGACGTTCGGTTCATCGCCGCCACGAACCAAAACGTGCGCACGGTGATAGCCGAAGGCAGATTTCGCGAGGATCTGTATTATCGATTGAACATCATGGAAGTATTCATCCCGCCACTGCGTGACCGCAGGGACGACATCCCGCCGCTTTGCGGCTATTTTCTGGAGAAGCACCTGCCGAGTTCCCGCAAGAAGATCACAGGGTTCACGAAAGATGCGATGGACGTACTCATGCACTACAGTTATCCCGGCAACGTGCGTGAATTGGAAAATATCGTCGAGCGTGCCATCATTCTCGAGAAGAACAGTCTCATCACGCCCGAAAGTCTACCTCAGACAATCAAAATGTTCCAGATCGAGACGATCGAACCGGACAAAATCAAGACCATCGAAGAGCTGAACAAAGATTATGCCGAGAAGGTAATCGAAATGCTCGGCGGCAACAAGTCAAGAGCCGCTGAAGTCCTCGGCATTTCACGGACCAGCTTGTGGCGAATCTTGAAAGAAGAGTAGTTTCAATGGTTGCTCCTTTCTTGCCATTCTGATAAAACGCGAGAACGCGGGCGACAGCGCTGAGGGTACATGAGAAGCGGTTGGGAGGAGAACGTCTGTTCATGAGAAATGCCTCTTCATCATTTTACGGAGTCATCATAGCAGTGACCGTGGGCTCCTTGGTGCTGACGTATGCCGTGCATATCGTCTGGGGCAACCTCTTTTTCGTTAATGAGCCTCTCCATAACGCTATCGAAGCATTCGGATCCATTCTTGCAATGGGGGTTTCGTTGATCCTGTTCAGCAAGAATCAGCACTACCATATTCTGAAAAAGAACTTGCTGGCGACAGGCTTTCTCGGCATGGGTATTTTGAACGGTTTTCACTCTGTCTCCAGCTATGGTCATGGTTTTTTTCTGCTTCCCAGCTTGGCCGGCATTGTCGGCAGCTCATGTTTTGCCCTGTCCTGGGTACCGCACTTCGATACCGGCACAAGCGAAAAGAAATGGCTCCCCTGGTCAATGGCGGCCGGCAGCGTGTTGGTCGGCATCTGGATCATTGGGTTTCAGGAACTGGTTCCCACGGTGTTGCATGACGACCAGATTACCACTATTGCACTGGGAATGAATGTTCTTGCCGGGTCCTTGTTTATTGCAGCCACGGGATTTTTTGCGCTTGATTTTCATCGCAACGGCAGGTTTGAATCATATCTGTTCGCCTGCACATTCCTTTTGTTCGGTCTTGTAGATATGGAAATCCCTTTTGCCTCGCTTTGGTATGTCAGCTGGTGGTTTTGGCATTTCCAGCAGCTGGCAGCTTACTTCATCATCGGCTATTTTCTGTTCCAGATCTACCAGCGTACGGAAATAGCGCTGCGAGGGAGTGAGGACACGTTCCGGACGATAACAGATACCCTGAGGGATGCCATTATCATGATGGATGATCATGAACGGGTGTCTTTTTGGAACTCGGCTGCAGAAAAGCTTTTTGGTTATTCACGCCATGAGGCGATCGGAAGGAAGCTGCATACGCTGATCGTACCCTTCAGACATATTGATGCATATCAGCGTGGACTGACTTCATTAAAGGCCGATACAATCGGCTCACTCATTGGTAAAACCTTCGAGATAGAGACTCGCAAAAAAGATGGAACAGAAATCCCCGGGGAACTGTCTTTATCCGCGGTCCGCATAAAGGGGAAGTGGCATGCTGCGGGCATCATCCGGGACATCACGAAACGCAAGCTCGCTGAAGAAGAAGCTAAAACGGATGAGAGACGGTTGAGGAGCCTGGTGACAATAACCCAGGCAAGAGCGGCAACCTTGCAGGAGCTGCTGAATATCTCCCTTGACGAAATTGTTGCTTTATCGAACAGCAAGCTGGGTTATCTTTACATTTATAATGAAGACAAAAAGGAAATCGTCCATCGCGCGTGGTCAGACGAAGTGATGAAATCATGCTCCATCGCCGAACCGCCAAAAGTCTATCATCTTGCTGAAACGGGAATATGGGGAGAGGCTGTCCGTCAACGCAGACCAGTCATCATAAATAATGTCAGTGCCTGCCATCCACTGAATAATAATTTTCCAGAAGGACATTCCCCGCTTGGCCGGTTCATGACAATCCCCGTCTTCAGCTATGATCGTATTGTTGCCGTCGTCGGTGTTGCGAACAAGGCAGAAGAATACACCAACGGCGATGTGCAGCAGCTCATGCAAATCATGGAAGCCGTTTGGAATATCGCCGAACGTAAACTCTCTGAGGAGCGGCTGCGCATGGCCTATGACGATTTGGAGATCCAGGTCGAAGAGCGGACGGCAGAGCTGTCGGCGGTGAACGAGCAGTTGCGAAATCTTTCCGTGTATTTACAAAATGCAAGAGAAAATGAGCGGACGATGATCGCCCGCGAGGTTCATGACGAATTGGGCCAGTCACTGACCGCGCTTAAGATAGATCTCGCTCTACTGATGAAGAGACTGCCTGCAGACCAAAAGTCCGTCATAGAAAAAGCGGAGTCCATGGCTCAGCTCATTGAAACGACGATGCAGAGCGTGAAAAAAATCTCTACGGATTTGCGGCCGGGGATCCTGGACCATCTGGGGCTCACCGCGGCGATCGAGTGGCAGGCTGAAGAATTTGAAAAAAGGACAGGGATACCCTGTTCCGCCGTCTTCGAGCCCGAGGAAATCGCCCTTGACAAGGACCGGATGACAACCGTCTTCCGCATCTTTCAGGAAACGCTAACGAACATAGCCCGCCATGCACAGGCATCCGAGGTTTCTGTGAGCCTGAAAAAGCGCTCTGACCGTCTCGTGCTTCAAGTCACAGATGACGGCAAGGGGATCAGCGAAAAAGATATGTCCGATCCCAAGTCCTTAGGGCTCATCGGGATGAGGGAGCGTGTACACTACTGGGGGGGATCGTTGACGATCCGCGGCATAGATAATCAAGGTACTACGGTAACCGTACAGCTTCCGCTTGAGAACAGGGGGGATGCGTCTTGATAAAATTGCTGGTGGCGGACGACCACGCTATCGTTCGAAAAGGCATTGAGCAGATCATCGCTGAAACGACCGACATCGTCGTGTCCGATGAAGCCCGAAACGGTCAGGAGGTCATGGCAAAGGCGGCAAAGAACGTTTATGACCTTGTATTGCTGGATATAGCCATGCCGGGGAGAGATGGTCTCGAAGTCCTGAAAGAGCTCAAAAAACAGCGGCCGAAACTTGCTGTGCTAATGCTGAGCATGTACCCCGAAGAGCAGTATGCTATCCGTGCATTGCGTTCCGGTGCTTCGGGATATTTGACCAAAGAAAGCGCGCCTGATGAGTTAATAGCCGCCATCAGAAAGGTATCGTCGGGCGGCAAATACATCAGTTCCTCGCTTGCCGAAAAGATCGTCCACAAAATGGGGCATGATGCAGATACGCCAATTCATGAGCAGCTTTCCGACCGAGAGTACGAGATTTTTATCAAACTTGCCAGTGGGAAAACACTCACCGAGATCGCGGACGAGCTTGCGTTGAGCGTAAAGACGATCAGCACGTATCGGGCGCGATTGCTCGTAAAAATGAACATGAGAAGCAATGCGGAGATTACAAAATATGCCATTGAGAACAAACTGGTCTGAACAATACGAAATGACAATAACGGCAAACTCTATTGATGGATAAACGGATAGGTAATAATTACTGCTGTTGATATTCCCATCGAGTAAAGAGCATTTCTGCAATAATACCCTTACTCCTATCTCACCTTGTAGGAATAGGACCTACAGAAAAAGTCAAATAATCCTACGAAATTATCAGTCTTTATCAGCTTACCTTTCTCACGACTTTACGATAAGCTAGATGCAACGAACAGCTCAAGTCATCATCCATCTGTTGAAATATGTAACCAAAGGTGAGAATTATGCAATGCCCTTACTTGGTGGGAACAACTATCCTCTCTTGCGCGTTGGAGAAGGCAGTTTACATCCCGAGTTTATTTGAGCTCGAAGAATACTGCAAAACCTCCAGGCACATAAAATGTCCCCTTACTTACGGTAAAGTACCAGGGAACGACGTTTTCACATCATTGAGCAATCTGAAAAAATACGTTACCAAGTAACGTTTATATCTATCCAATCGGTTGCAGAAGAGCACCGGACACAGCCTCGAGGCGCTGGACATCAGGATGAGCATGGAAAAAATGAATCATTCCCTGGGACAAAGTGGATTCTTATAATGGATACTGATGACACTGCGAGGTTCAGCATGAGTTCCCTGCTCGAGCAGCAGGTTACAAAGTTTGTTTGGCGGAGAACGGCGACGAAGTCATTGATTGCTACCGGGAAGCAAAAAGATGCGGTAACCCGTTGTACGCTGTTATTGTCGATCCGCATGTCCCGAAGGGCCAGATGATTTTGAAAGCAGAGGTTATAGAGGCGTTCTCGAGAAGCCGTTCACAAGCGGTTCCGTGGAGCAGACCGTTTACCGAGTAATCAACAGGGAGAGTCGATACCAGTAAGAACAAATCGCAGCATAGGCGAGATCCGTGGTTTGAGGTAATACCATCGACACAAGAGGGTGAAATCAATAGTAAGGAGGGGATGTCCCATGTATAAGATTGAAATACTCGAGAGAAAGCGGCTTGAAAAAGGATTGAGCTATACGGAAATTGCGGATAAACTTGGCATCCATAAAGTGACGGTGTCGAGAACGCTTAAGGGCGTGACAATGAAGCCGCGTACCGTAAAACAGCTGGCGGACTATTTGAATGTGACAATGGAAAGCATCGTTCAATAAAATTCAGGCAAGCACTGCTTTCTTGCAAGCGACAGCCGTGTGCTGAAGGATAAGTTCGAGAACACATGAGAAAAGACCGGCGTGGTATCGACCGGTCGTATCAAGCGGTTTCTACCACGCCGTGCAAATTGTCCCGTTATTCTTGCATTGCGATAAGATCGTCTCGCCGGTCCTTCTGCCAGCATGCGTCGGTGTGTTCAGTACAGAGGGCTTTCCCTTTCCGTAGCTGATTAGGGCTATCCGATTTGCGGATATCCCTCCGGCAGCCAAGTACGTTCTCGCGTTTGCGCTACGTCGCTGACCAAGCGCCTGGTTATATTCAGCCGTCCCGCGCTCATCACGATTCCCTTCGATCCTTACTTTCAATTTAGGATTCGCCTTGAGCCCTATGATATTGTTTGCCATGGTCTTCAGGGCATCAGTGCGAAGTAATGATTTGTCATAATCAAAATAAACCGGCCTCAGCCCGGAAGAGGTGAGCGCGGCGCCTTCTTCAGACGGTTTACCGGTTTCACCGGTCATTCCCGCGTGCCTGCCTGTTTTTACATCCCCTGACGTTTGCGACGATGCAGACTCGCCTTTCCGGCTCTCTGGCGATGAGGTCACATCCGTTTTCTCGGGGCATCCCCACAATACAAGAGATCCAACCAACAGAATAATTCCCTATAAGAGAGTGTTTGTTTTCTTCATGAAAAAATCTCCTTCTCATATTGATAAAATTTACAACAGCCAGGCCGAAAGCAGCCGCAGAGCGGCACCGTTCCGATACAGCTGTACTCAGTTAGAAACGCAACCGAAGCAGCATGTCTCGTGAGCTATAGATGAAATAGGGAGCAGGAAATTTAGGACATCGGAGGTGAATGGCCAGCGTAGTTAAGGCAGAAGCCTTTCGCAGTCCCTGCGATACTGATGTTCTTCTTTAACCATTCGTATCTTAACCGCGGCAGAGGGAAATTCTCGATGTGAGTGACTGCAATCGGTTCGGCGGAGATTAATTTTTCTTCGACAGTCTCCGGGATAAGCACACGTTTTCCCTGATCAGGATAGTATCGCTTTCCATTCCTTGTGGTCGGTTACCCGGGGGGAGACAGCCTTCAGTATGACTTCCATGAGGAAGACGCGAAAACTGGGCCGCTCAAGATACGCCCCCTGCGACGAAGAGCAGAGCGTTGAATCGTTTCTGTTTTAGGGAGAGTATAGGTTAAAGGTGATGTAGTGTAAAGGAGAAAAGAGAAAGAAAAGAGAAAGCCCCATAGCCGTTTTCCGAATCGAAATGTGATCATACCATCAAAGGAAGAGCAAGGGAGCTGAATAGAAAGGTAATCTATGCTCGCAAAACAGGGATTGATTGTCAAGGTCTTCCCCGTTTCGTGTTATGCGTATTGAAAACCATGTATCCTATGTCTCTTTCGCGATAACAGCGGGGATTGGGTCTTCCCTGCGGCTGCTTCCCTAGAAATCGAAGCGCATCGAGTAAAGGGAGAAGGCACGTCGCCGAATGCGTTACAACATGATCAGCACGCTCATCATGGCGATAGACCATATGATGTCCGTTGGGA
>DASPQB010000306.1:0-6993 GCA_035625205.1 Nitrospirota bacterium
CACCCCACTCGTTTGAATCCGGGGCGTCGCTATAGGAACGTAAGCCCCAATTGTTCGGCTTGTTGGGAGATTCGACTGCCGTCATAGGATCCTTGGGGATCCTGCGAAGATATTTTTTGCTCTTTCCCGTAGCAAGTTTTAATGGCTGGGTCAGCTGTTCAAGTGTTTCGGGATAATTATCCTGGTCTGCCACGCAATAACCCTCCAACGAGGAGAGCTTTTTCCCATCGCAGTCTTTCTTGAACTCATCGATTGCGGTGCGCAAAAGCCGCAAGTTGCTTCGCAATTCGATCTCCTTGGCCCTTTTTATGGTCATACGCGAGAGTGGCATCGCAGCCGAGGCCAAAATGGAGATAATCGCTATGACGACGAGAAGCTCGATCAGGGTGATTCCGTTCTTCCAAGCTTTCCGCATGGATTTTATCCCGGTTCTATCGGGGCACTTCGGTTTACGCATTCGCTGTTTACTTTACAACCACTTTTGCGCTCTTCAGGTCGGCCTTTATCGGTTCCTTTTTGAAATTCGTGAGCTTCACACTCCGGAGACCCAGTTCACTCGATCCACCTGCTTTGCCTTGAAATGTGACCGTACAGAGATTGCCGGAACCGTTCGCGCCGCCGACATTGCCGATCCTGGTCATATAAATATCCACCGTTCCATTCTTGGTATTGTTCGAGAAGAGGAAAGAAGTTGGCTGTCCGTCTGACTTCAGCAGCCCTCCTTCGCTCGCATGCATGAATTCCGCCACTTTTGGATCATAGCTTAACGTCAGGATCGCACCGTACAGGTCTTTAATTTTACCTGCCGTAATTTCGAACCGTGTCTCCTGTCCGAGCTGCATAGTTGCATCAGATGGCTTGATTTCCAGAAGTACTGGGCCGGTGGTAGACGGCGCTCCGGTTATAGTGGGAACCGTTGCCATTTTTGGTGCTTCGCCTTGGGCCGGTCCCGCGGGAGTTTCCCGTTTAGCCATCGATTCAAGAACAGCGGTCTTATCGAGGGGCTTTTCCGATGGTTTGGAGCTCTTTCCTGTTAAAAAGAAGAGCGGCTTCGTGTCGTATGCCTCCTCTGTACCCGACCAGAAGGACTGTGCGTCCTTGGATGGCAACTCAAGGCTGCGTACGATGTTCGGCGTGATGGACATGAGAATGTCTGTCTTGATCGTGCTGCTATCGTTGTTCTGGAACAACCTGCCCAGAACAGGAAGGTCTCCGAGGATCGGGATCTTGATCAGCGTCTTGCGTTCATCGTCTGAAATCAGACCGCCTATGATCACTGTTTCGCCGTCTCGGAGATTGATAATCGTCTCCGTGCTTCGGTTGCCGAACTCATATTGCTGCTGACCGTTTCCGAAACTCAGCAGGTTGCCAAGCGTGCTGACTTCAACCTTCAAATTTAGCGTCATCGTGTTATCAAGGTGGACTATCGGCTCGATGTTGAGCTTGATGCCGATATCCTTATATTCGAACGTCGAAGTGACGGCGGCCGTTGCCGTGGACTGGATCGTCGAGGTTTGGACAGGGATCTTGTCACCAACCATAAAACTTGCTTTTCTATTGCTCATAATACGTATGCGGGGGTTGGCCAGCGTCTGGGCGTCGGAATCCTGCTTGATCAGGTTTACCACCACGCTTGGGAGTGTCACGAATATATTCTTGCTCGAAATCTGATTAATGGCAATCCCTGAGCCAGACGCAGGGACGTTCGTCGCACCCGACGGGTTTTGTATCGTAGCTGACGCGGATAGTGCCGGCTGGAAGTCCCATCCATAGGTCTGGGCATTGGTGCGGCCAATCTCGAGGACCTCCACGTCAAGGATAACCTCTGCCTCTTTGAGGTCGTTGTCCACGATGATTTTTTCGATCAACTTCAGCTTCTCGGGCGTGTCCCGGATAGTAATAGAATTCAATGCATCGTTCACATACACTTTTTTCAAGTCGAGCATGGTCTTGAGGACATTTACCATGTCCTTCGCCTTGGCGTTATTGATGTAAAAGGTCTTGACCATGAGGTCCTGGTACTGGTCCGTCTTGGCTTTGCTCTTAGGAATAACGATAATGGTATCGGCGCTGATTTTTTTCATAAAAAGTTTGTTAGTTGAAAGAAGCAGGTTAAGAGCGTATTGAAACGACACATCCTTGACGAAGATAGTCACCGGCTGTGCTTTCACTTCCTCGTCGAAGAGGATGTTGATGCCTGAAAGCTTGGACAGGAACTCGAAGACGTCCTTGATGTTGGTGTTCTTGAAGTTCAGGGTAATGAGTTTGTCCGAAGCCAGGGTAAGGGCATCCTCCGGTTCAATTTCAGTTTCTTGTTTCTGCAGTTTGTCCAGGGCATCGCGATATTTCACATTCTCTGGATCCAGCGCTACAGCCTGGTTCAGCTCATTGATTGCGTCGGAAAGTCTCCCCAGTTCCACGAAGGACAGCGACGTGCGGTAATGGTTTTCCGCATCTTTCATATTCAGAACTGATTTTAGAGCGCTCTGGATGGCCGCGTTGTTTGGATTCAGATAGATTGACTGTTGAAGCTCCGTGATGGCCTGGTCCAGTTTTCGTTCCTGCAGAAAACTTCGCGCCTTCTTGTAGTGCTCATTCGCCGCCATTTCCTGGGCACGAAGCAAAGCGGAACGGTACTGGATGTCTTGAGGATCGCGCTTGTTAGCCGCACGATATTCTTTGACCGCCATGTCCCACTCGCCTCGCTGGGAATATCTCTCGCCGCGCTGAAATTCTTGGGAGCCTGCTGCGCAGCCCAGAAGTGCCGCTATTATCATGACAGCAATAAGCTGGAGCATGATCCGTTTCATCATTTGCCTCCTCACTTCAACGATTCCAAAAATCCGGACAACTCGGCGCTGGTCAAAAAATATTCTTTTTGCATAACCTGCGTGCATTCACGATGCGCTCCTGTTTATCCGACAGGAGGCTGTTTTTCCATACTGCAGAAGCGCAGCAAGCCGCCAACAATTTTTTTATTGTAGCTGCAATCTCAGCTGCGCCTCTTGTTTCATTCCCCTTATCTTCTGACAGGTAGTCGCCGTTGCTGTGGTGCACTGACCTCAGCCTCTCCCGGCGACGGCTGCGCTGATTGCTGCGCCGATGGCTGCTGCAACGGCTGCTGTGGTGTTTGCACCTGCGTTACGCTTCCTGACATATCGATGCGCATTTCCACGCCGGTGGCAGTATCGAGCAGGATCACAAAGTCCTTGCTCGCCTCTTTCACTTGATAATTCTTCAACACCCGGTCTCCTCTTTTCACGATGAAAAGTTCTCCGTCCTTGGACAAGAAAAGCGTGCTCTCCTTGTCAGTAAGGTAGCCGAGAAAGCTGAATCTAGACAGGTCGGCACGCGACGCGTCTGCAGCGATCTCCTCCGGCGTTTTAACCACAATTGGAGGAGGCGGAGGTGTCGTAACCACAGGGATCTTTGCCGGTTTTTGCCTGACGACAGGGTTTTCCATCCTAAAAACATCGCGCGCTACACCTGGATACCGTTCATTATGCCGTTCCAGAAAAATATTCAAGGGATCGGCTCCGCTTCCGCGCGACAGTAGCCCCTGACGTACCGGCGAACTGGCCACAGCGCCCCGCTCATACATGAGCGGCGCAGTCTTTAGCTTTTGACCGGTCATAAAGTTATAGCCATTCACCAGCGCGATTAAGACAATCAATGCGCCGAGTGTAATTTTCTGTTGTTCTTTGGTAACGGTCATTCGATCTCGTTGCCTTTAATGTACGTTACGACCTTCATATCAAGTTTGACTTGACCTTGATCGGCCTCCAATTTCACGTTCTGGATCCCAACCAGCCTATCAGCGGTCTCAACTTCGTATATGAACCGCTTGATCCCTGAATAGCTGCCCTGAGCGGGGAGGGAGAACGCAACTGCGGCAAGTTCCCCTCCTACGCCCTTCGTCATGTCGTATTTGACGGAGTCCACCCCAAGGTTGAGCATTCTCGCCTTCTGCACCAGGTCTTTAACGAGGAGCGGCATATCTTTTTGGGATGGGACTCCTGCCATAATCCCCGTAAAAGAGGTTTTTTGTTTTTCGAACAGTACTGCCTCTGCATGACGTTGCCTGAGTTCACCGTACCGGGTCTCCATATCCCTGAGCCGGGTCAGAAAGGGCGCGACGAGAAGGCCGTACAGGATCAGGTTCACGCAGACAAGTCCGGCAAACGCCAAAACGGTTATCCGCAGTTTCCTAGGGATTGCCGCTAGCCACTGCTGCGTTTTTATTGCCGTAATAGATTGCCACGACATTGAATGAGATACTCCCTTTTTCCTGAGACTGGTGCTTGAGTAACGGTTCCTTAAATGATGCTGAACGTTCGAGCCCTACAATGAGATCACGGAGCGCTTCCGGGGACTGTGCTACCCCATCGAACGACAGGGTCCCGTCATGAGGGTTGAAGTCGATATGTTTCATGGCTACGCCTCTGGGGACAACTGTCTCGATATTGGTAAGAAATTTCGTCCAGGAGAACCTACGGGACTCCAGGAGACCAGACATGGCGCTTAAGTTTTTTTCAAGCTGGGCACGCTCCGCCAACACAGGTTTCACTTCTGCATAGGCGCCTTCTGCGTCCTTTAGTTTCTTTTCCATTAATGCGCTGTCACGGCGCAGGGTGAAGCTCGTCCAAAGCATCGCTAACGCAGTCAAGGACAGAATAACGCTTCCGATAAGCAACCCTTTTGTGATCTGTGCGCTAAGCCGGTAATTTCTTGTAGCGAAATTTATCGTGATCATAATGCACTCCCCGCGCCAAGCGCCGCGGCCATGGAGACAGGCCACGCCGAAGAGGAAGATCCCCTTTCTGGTTCTGCGAGAACGGCAGCCGGGGACAAGACTTCAACCTCTAGCGATGCAGCTGTATGGAGTTCATCCGCAAGTTCGTCGGTTGCCGCCGACTCACCGACAAGATACAGACGCTTTACCTCCGAGGTCTGCAACCTGTCCATGTGAGTATAAAAATGGAGCGAATCCTCGATTTCGCGCACAAGCTTGACCTTCAACTCGCCACTGCCTCGCTTCAGTTCCTTAAAACGGTAAAATTTCGCACCTCCTGCCCCCGTTACAATCGTGGTAAATGAATCATTGGTAACATGAGCAAGTGCGGAAACAGTCGAGTTTTTCGTGATGACTGGCGAATAGAAATTCAGCGTATGGAAGGATGAAAGACCGATGATCCACGGCTCGAGCCCCACCCGGATGAGCACGCTCTCATATTGTTCGAGCACCGACTGCTTGACAAGGCAGGCAAGCACTGAATAACCGCGCTCACCTTGGCGAAGCACTTGATAACGTAGGACCGTCGCTGAGGTATCGAATGCCGCGGCTTTTTCGAGCCGCCAGCGAATGAGCCGTTCCCGATCTGTTGACCTAGTGGGAAGCTCGTCGAATTCAAGCGTCTGAACGCGAAATACACCGTCCGGCAGACTCAAAGCCGCACGGTCGGTCTGAGCAGGTGCGCCTGCGAGATATTGACGGAGCACGTTCGAGAGTTCGTCACAGTCTTGAATATTGGCTGACGAATAGCTCTCCGTAACCAATCCCTCTGACAGGCCTACCGTACCTATATGCAGGATGCGGAGGTCGGCACCGCTACCAGAAACAATTGCGAGCCGTATGGTGGATGAAGTAATTTCTAATCCCAGACGGGGTGTTCTTGAGAAAAAACGCAACATTGTTCGTATAGTATCAAGGTGTACACGGGAAGTCAATTATTAATATCCATTACAGTGTCATGGTAAAGGAGAAATGGCTAATTGTTACCAAATAAAAAAGTCGGATTTTTGGACACAATGATAGTTCATTTCTTGAGTCTAGTAATGCTCTTCTCAGGATAATTATCCTAACCGTAGGTGGAATCCCGGTTTTTATTTCCTGAAGCAGGAGATTATTCAGTCGTTTTCTGAATCAGCCGTGTTATGTTCATATATAATACAGATTGTTTCGTAAAAGGGCAATATAATTTTGGCATTATTGTAAAATGATTCTCCTCCAGCGGGAGTTGGGGGCTTCTTAAATCACAACGTCAATTGCAGTTGTCCTTTGTCTTCTTTTTCTTGGTAATCAACATAGGCGAGAATTTCCTTTTCGTTTAAGCCTATACACGATACGCAATAGCCTCGTGACCGGATGCCCTCTTTGTTTGCATACTAGTTACGCAGAAAAGGAAATTTCGTCTTCAGTCTTCTCGCCGATTGCGACTTGATAAACTGAACGATATCGGCAATTGCAATTCCCGGCGGTATCACGATCACCATGTGAACATGGTCAACCTGAACACTGAGTTTTATTACCTCGATATCGGGATCAAGTCCTGGGACATGCGCAAGAGTCTTTCCCGCATACTCCTTGACACCTTTTACAATGATTTTTCTCCGATATCTCGGTCTCCAGATGAGATGATATTCCATTTTATAGATGGCATGAGTACTTTTACGATATCGCTTGCCCTATTTTATTAAATACTCGCTTGTCTGGATAGCCACTACATCACCAGACGGCAATCTGGCGTGTTATGTGGCTCAACAGGCACTTAAAGCGGAAATCGTATTCTCATCGCCGCGATTGCGAGCGATAATAAAAATGCTAAGCCCTATTCTTACTTTTTTCCTGTTGTTTAAGTAACACTCCGATGCCAAGAAAGGCTTTAACGAGATACCGAAATAAATTATATTATTGATCGCGCACGAGTCCTTTTGACGTATTCTAGCAATAGTTACCTCTCCTTACATAATTTTCCGACGATATCTACAAAAGGGCTTTGACAAAAGCTGCGGAATAGATAATAATTGTCGTCGGTAGCCGGAACACCGCGATCACCCTTGTTATGATCCGAGAGACCATGAGCTCTATGACCCACCAGAAGGTATTGATTGTGGATGACGAGCCTGATATCACCGAGCTTGTTAGCTACAACCTCAAGAAAGCGGGGTTCGCAGTTGCCGCTGCGGCAGACGGTGAAGAGGCGCTCGCACGGG
>DASPQB010000307.1:0-10125 GCA_035625205.1 Nitrospirota bacterium
TTGATCGCGAAATCGAAGCGCAGTTTGACCGACTGGAAAAGGCGGGTGTCCGTCCAACGCATATAGACGGCCACCACCATCTCCACATGCATCCCACCATATTCAAACTGCTGTGCGGGCAGGCATCACGGCGTGGGATTCGATGGGTCCGTATTCCCCGTGAGCCCTTGTGCTTCCTCCTCCATTTTCTCTCCCCTCGGCGCGGCGCCATGCCGTTCCTCGAATGGGCGGTCTTTGCGGTCCTGGGGAGAATGCATGAAAGAAAGGCGCGCGAGCTGGGACTGCGCTCCGTCCATACCGTTTACGGGTTGGCGCGGACTGGGCATTGCGATGAGCGTTACCTGCTACACATTGTTGGCCGGGCCGGTGGCTCTCTGGAAATTTTTACGCATCCCGACACTGCAACCGCGGCGGGACGGCGTGAACTGGAAGCCCTGACCTCGGCATCGGTACGCGCCACACTCGCTGCACGCAACGCGGTCCTTGCGGGATATCGGGAACTTTCCACAGAGGCGGCGGTTCCTAGCGGCACTCTCTAGATCGTATGAAAACGTATATCGTGGTTATGATAGCCGCACTCTTCGCGGCAGTCGGTGAGTCCCTCCTGAGTTTCGGCATGAGGAGATACGGAGCGATGAGCCTTGCAGAGCCGTCCAACTGGATCGTCCTGGTCTCTTTGGTGGTCAGAAATCCATTCGTATTTCTAGGGGTCGTCTTCCTAGGTATTTTCTTTTTTCTCTATCTCGCCGCCCTCTCCTGGGCGGACCTCAGTTTCGTCCTGCCACTGACTGCGGTGTCGTACCTCTTTGCCGCACTCCTGGCAAAGTTTTTCCTCAAGGAATATGTCTCATGGTATCGTTGGGCCGGCACGATTGTCATTGTGATCGGCATCGCCCTGGTAATGCTCGGCGGCAAATCACGGTCGGTCGATCGTTCGCTTCCCGGGCCTCCTCACTACGAATTAACGGGGCACCACGGACGGGTGGACGGAAACTGACCGTCGTTCCAGCCGTTTTTTCGCACAAAGACTCCGTATTGTAAATATATAGAGAAGTGTTCCGGTTACGATCCGGCAACTGGCGACCAAAGAGTCGCCCGCCGCGACCGATCTGTGCACAGGTCGTCCGGTCCTCTGCACTGCTCATGCTCGTTTCAGCAGGTATTCCTGATTTCTTTCACTCTCCAAGAAGGGCACCTCCATCCCGGAGCCGTGAACGTTTTCATCCTCTCTGACACATACCGTTCGAACCCCTCCCGGGGCGTCACCGCTGCCCACGAAATGGCCTTCCGATACGACATGTTCCGGATCGAAATGACCATTGGGCAACAATGCCGGCTTCCCATCCCTTCTGATGATCACGCAACCCAAATCTTAACCAATTTATTTTGTTTATAATTACATTTTTTTGTTGCATTAACTAATTTTTTAAGGTATACTGGGATTAGACTGGTCCTGGAGTTTCATCCCCTCGATAGACAGGCCATCAGGGATACCACTATGGCGACGCCAGACGGAAAGAAAGTGCTCATCGTTGACGACGAGCCGAATGCGATCAAGGTCCTCTCCGCGATATTGCGGGAAGAAGGTTACCTCGTCCATGAGTCGATGAGCGTTGACCACGCAGTGGGGCTTATGCAGAGCGTCGATGTCGATGCCGTGATCACCGACCTCAAAATGCCCGACAAGGACGGGTTCCAGCTTTTTGACCATATTGCCAAACATCATCCTCATACGCCGGTCCTCTTTCTGACCGCCTGTGCCTCCGTAGAGTCTGCAGTAACTTCCATTACGAGCGGCGCGTACTATTACTTCCTCAAGCCGCCGGACTACACGAAGCTGAAGAACATCCTCAAAACGGCCATCGAGGAATATACCGCTCACAAAAAGCTTGAGGATCTGAAAACAAAATCATCCCGCCAGAACGGCGTACCACCCTGCGTCTGGGAGGCACCTTCGATGGTGAGCGTCATGGAAACCGTCGAAACGGTCAAGGACTCCGAAAGCAGCGTTCTCCTCCAGGGAGAGACCGGCACGGGGAAAGAGGTGATCGCGTCCAATCTGCATTACCGCAGCAAGCGCTTCGACAAGCCCTTCGTCGCCATAAACTGCGCCGCGATTCCTCGTGAGCTCATCGAATCGGAGCTCTTCGGCTATGAGAAGGGCGCCTTTAGCGGCGCGGCAGCCTCCCGGACGGGGAAATTCGAGGAAGCCATGGGCGGCACGCTGTTCCTCGATGAGATCGGCGAACTCAATATCTCCGTCCAGGCCAAACTCCTCCGGGTCCTGCAGGAACGGGAGATTGAGCGGCTGGGGACAAATAAAAAGATCAAGGTCAATTTCAGGCTTATCTCATCAACGAACAAGAACCTCAAACGGGAGGTGGAACAGGGCACTTTCCGCGAGGATCTCTTTTACCGCCTCAACGTCGTGCAGATTACCGTCCCTCCCCTTCGCGAACGGAAGCAGGATATTCCCCTGCTCGCCATGGAATTTTTAAATATCTTCTCCCTCCGTGAGAACAGGCCATTCTTCTTTTCCGACGAGGTCATGGAGATCCTGATGCAATACGACTGGCCGGGAAATGTCCGGCAGCTCAAGAACGTCATCGAACAGACCGCTGTGCTTGCGCGGGTCGAGCGCATCACGGTCAACGAGCTGCCTGAGGAATTCCGCGGCCACCGGCGGCACCTGACGCCCGGCTTCGTCGTGAAGCCGCTGAAAGTGCTCGAAAGCCAGGCCATTGCCGAGGCGCTCAATGTGTTCCAAGGCAATAAATCCAAGGCGGCACGAAGTCTCGGCATTTCGAGAAAGACGTTCTACAAAAGACTGAACGGGCAGTAAGGGCCATGACGGTGATGTGACGGCATAATGTCTAAACCGGCCGCCCGAACCGTGCAGTCCTCCTTCCGGTCGCGCACAAGATCATGCATGAACCAAAGCGGCCTCCTCAACAATTGATTTACTACCACCCTGGAACACATTGGCGCGTTTGCCATTCCCGAAAGTACAGTGCAAGTACATACCCTCCCAGGTACTACGGTCAGCAAGACCACGAAAGAGCAAGGCTCCTCGATGCCCCTGCCAGACCGGAACGGATGCTTGATCCACGAAGCTAAGGGCATCGCGTAAGTCGTGTTGCTGCCCGGAATGTGCCAGGAAACCTGACGACAAGGATTTCCGGGGATTACCCCCTATGTAATACATTACCTACCTATGAGTATAAATTAACATTTCTCTCAATAATAAACTTAATAACCATTTATAAAAAAAGGGAATTATTATTGGTACAAAAATTGCTGATAACATCATTGATATTAAACTTTAATTGCCCGAAAAAAGGCATCGTTGGTGCGCATGAGATAGTATATTATCAGTTCGGTCAGTAAGGATTTTTGGTACAAATACCTCCCTTGTACCAAGGGCCCACGGATTATCGTGGGCCCTTTTTTTGCCGTGCTTGCTAAGGAGCCTTTGTAGTTCCAAGCTTCTTTTTGCATTTTAATTTCCTGCCGGAAATCATTGTTAATGCAATTCCCGGAACCCTGCTTGATAGCGCATAGTGTTCAGCACAAGGTAGTACGGAAACAACCCGGTCGATAGAAAGTTTGATCTGTCCGATGATCGGATCATCATCCTACTGAAGTCGCATTGACTATTTGATTGTCCGGTGATAGTTTTAAAATATAAAATACTATCGCCCCACAAGATGCAGAGTGGGGTTGCGATCGAAACAGGGAAAAGGAGGTCGCTATGAAAAAATACTTGATTGAATCGCCTCACACCAAGGAAGAGTGCCTGAGAGCGCTTGATGAGGTACTGGCAAAGGGACCAGAGATTTTAAAGAAGTTTAACTATGGCTGCGTGGCAGGGGATCATACGGGTTATGCCCTCGTGGATGTCAGGGACGAGAAAGAGGCCCGCGACCTTGTTCCCTCCTTCCTGCTTGGCAAGGCACGGATCATCGAGGTGGCTCCATTCACCCCCGAAGTGATCAGATCACTACATACCAAAGCAGCGTGACGGTTTTAGACTTCTGTGGAGATTGATATGAGTCCGGACGGGAGCATGTGCTGTCCGGACTTATTTTGTTTTGTCTGTGCCTGTTGAGCGGTCATCGGTTTCATCCACAAAAGCATTCTCCGCCGCCAATCGGCCAGGATCAAGAAAGGCGGCGATCTCCATTACGCCGGTACCGTAAAAAGTGACTGGGTGGGCAGGTGGGTAGTGTCGCACAGGATGCGGTCTTCTCCTTGCCTCAAGAAATGGATAGGAATGCCCTTTTCGCCCTTGCCAAAGACGGTACGTCTTGCTCCTGGCCACGGGGAACGCGAGATGCGGTAAATGTCAGTCACTTCCCACTACTGAGCCGGCAGAGAAGCAGGTGTTTGCGGCAGGAATCGTGATCAGTGAGAATTGAAAAAAACCGGATGATTCAATGCGTGCACAAGACCTCGGGCCGCTGTTTTCCTTGCCATTCTTTGATGCGCATAACGCATCAACCCAGGGCCGACAGCATCATTCCAAAATCCCCCCCGAGAAGGGCCTCACGTGCGTTTGACTTTGGATACCCCCTGCGATATATTTTTTAGTATATTGTTGACTTGACAGATGATGATTTGAGGTCGAGTCCGGCATGCGGAGCACCCTGGAAACGATGGCGGATGTGAACAGGGGGAGATTGCAGTTGCTGATCGCCCCGGAAAGAGGGAAGCTGCACTTCGCAGGGGAAGGAGGACAGAAGATGAATCCCGTTGTGCACTTTGAGATGCCCTACGGCGATCGAGCGCGTATGGCGAAGTTTTACAAATCGGCCTTTGGCTGGCGGACACGGATGCTTGGCGCGGAGATGGGTCATTATGTGTTAGCAACCACCACGGAAACCGGCGAGAGCGGCCCCAAAAGGCCCGGCGCGATTAACGGCGGCTTTTACCCGAAAAAACCTGATTGGCCCGCGCAATATCCGTCCCTCGTCATCGCCGTTGACGATGTTACCAAGTCAATGAAGAAGGTTAAAGATGCGGGGGGCACCGTGCTCGGTGAGCCGATGGATATTCCCAACGTGGGTCAATATGTATCGTTCATCGATCCCGAGGGCAACCGCGTGAGCATGCTGCAGCCAATCCCGTACAATTGGCATGCGCCGAAGAAACAAAAAGGGGTTAAACGCAAATCGAAGGCGGCTGTTAAACCACGATCGCGAGCGTCGCGAAAGACCGCCTGACGAATCGGTCCTCCGGAATGCCCGCACGCTGCGGTTGCGGGGCCTATGAGCCCCAGCGTTCCTGTGCAAGTGCCACCCGGTTCGGCTCATCGCTCCTCTACCTGCTCCCGGTGCAAGCATGGCAGGGATGACTCCAGAGACATCATGTTGGATGATGTGCGGTATTTCTGTTGAAGTTGGCGGTGTGAGTTCCTCCCTGGAACCCGCAAGAGGTGCGTTTTACCGGAATGTGCGTGGATCGACCGGCAATCACATCCTAGCAGGGACATCATCAGCTGTGTTGCGATCATGGTCTATCCATCGGGCAATGAAATCAATTGACCTGCGGTTGATCATTTAAAAACGTCTTTGAACCTTCTTCGCACGGGACACGTAACCTGAAGAACCGAATCATCCGTCTAACCACATACGACGGTATGGCGCATGTCGAGGGGATACCTGCGAATGATCCGCGACAGACCTACCCTAGCCTTTTGGCTGGCGCAGACGCGCCTACCACCGGCTGCATGAGCGTGAAGCGGCACGGAAGGGCCTTGCCGAAAATGGATTTTCTGTTACAACGAACGAAGCTGTGGTCTCTGGCACTCGCTGCATGCCTTATGATCCCCTGCATGGGCTGCGGCACGATCGTAACGAGATTTGCAAGCCCGAACTGGAAACCCCCAGAGCCGACACTGCCGAGAATATACAGCGGCACCATCTTCGATTTTACCTGTTTCTTATACCCGAAAATGCACGAAACGCAGGGCATGGGAGGTTTCTGCCTGGTTGATGTGCCGTTCAGCATCATCGGCGATACTGTCATACTTCCCCTTACGATCTATGAACAGGTCAAGTACGGCAGCTATGCGGCAGTCAAGCCAATGGATGGCAAGAAAGGACCGGAATAAACAGCCGCACCAAGAAGACTGCATGCAGGATGAAACTTACCCACTGGATTGCTGTGTAGTGCGAGGGACGTCCTGTATCAGCTCCAGGTTCTCTTAGGGAACACGCATCTCTTGGAAACCCGTAGTCGGGGGCATGATACCCCCGAGATATCCCGTCGGACATGCCGGTCCGCAGTATTGACTTGATTCTCTATCAGGCATATAGTTATGGGGAAAAGGACAGTTGAGCATTACCGGCGAACGGTGCAGGCGCGTGGTATGCCTAGTCATGCCGCCTTGGCAATTGGAGAGCGGCTGGGTACCGTTACACCACGATCTTTATTTTGGATCCTTCATCTGAAATGGAAAACATTGTAACAAGGGAGGGAGCGTCATGAGAGCGACAATCGTAGCGATGGCTGGTTTGCTCGCACTTACCATCTATGCAGGCCATGCCCGGAGCGAAGCCTTGCAGAGTCCGAGTACCGAGCCCTATCCGGCGGTGTTGCAGGTTGACGAAATTTTTCAGGTTTGCAAATCCGGTGAGGTAATCTGCCCCGTGACAGTCCCCATATGTGACGATCTCAAGGTGGTTAATGTCGTTGACACGCCAGAAGGGCTGGGGTTCAAGGGCATTTCACCGGGTACGACGCTTTGCTCTGTCATGTCAATGAATGGCATCAGACGTGTCTTTCGTATCACCGTGCAACAATCTTTGGATCATTAAACGTGAGGCGAATGGCCGCGATGAGCTCCCTTGACCAAAAACTGCGGGCACTGGAACTATTCATTGACCGCAAGGAGCAACTCAGAAAAACTACGCCGCTCCGGTACCTTTTTTGGGAGTCCACGCTCCGGTGCAACCTGAGCTGCCTCCACTGCGGCAGCGACTGCCTGCGGGACGACGCCAGCCGCGAAACCGAAATCGACGGCGGGACGATCAAGCGCGAGTTACGGTCCATCGCGGAACAGTACGACCCCGGAGCGTGCACCTTTGCGATCATCGGCGGTGAGCCGCTTCTGCGTGAAGACATCATCGACGTGGGGGCTTACGCCGCAGAGCTGGGATACACCTGGGGGATCACGACAAACGGTATGCTCCTGAGCCGGGACATGATCAAACGGCTCAAAGATGCGAAGCTCACGACCATCTCCGTCAGTTTCGACGGTGTTCCGGCAGACCACGAGAAGCTTCGTAACCGCAGAGGTTCCCATGACGTCGTCACAACGGCGATCCGTGCCCTCCTGGAAGACCGGTTCTTCTCCATGTTCGACGTCATTTGCTGCGTCAGCAAAATCAACATCAGTCGTCTCGAGCCTTTTCTCGAGGATTTGATCAGGCTGGGGATACCAGCCGTACGGTTCACTCCGGTGTTCTCGCGTGGCCGGGCGGGCAGGAACAGCGACCTCATGCTCGATACGACCGATTACCAGAACCTGCTCCGCTTCATCGCGGCGCAACGCGCGAAGCAGTCCGCGATCAAGATCACGTTGAGCGAAGAGGGCTACTGGGGGCCGGAATGGGAATGCGTGGTGCGCGATGAGTTTCACTACTGCGGGTCGGGAATCAAGATCGGCAGCATCCTCCACGACGGGAGGGTAACGGGCTGCCCAAGCGTATCGAGGAAATTCATCGAGGGGAACATCAGAGAAACCCCCTTCGTCGACATATGTAAGAACCGGTTTGCGCGGTACCGTCAGGACCGGAGGGAGACCTTTTCGAAGCAGTGCGGGCAGTGCGAGCACTGGGTGCTGTGCGAAGGCGGAGGATTCCACCTGCTAGACCAGGACAATGCAGCCGATGACTTTTGCTGTCTCGATAAACTAGGCGCAAGGAGGCAGTCACGTGGATGACAATGACTACTCAAGACGGGAATTTCTAAGGGCCTTCGCAGCCCTTTCCGCGGCTCCGCTGCTTGCCAGCATGCTTTCCGGGTGCGGAAGGGAGAACCGGGGGTCACCAGCCATGTACGGGCCTGCTCCCGCCGCGGTAACCGTGAACGGCATGGTCTTCCTCGATGCACAATCAAATCAAGTCAATTTGTCAGGAGCCGAGAATGTCCCTGTCAATGCCTCCTTCGTCATTCAGTTCAGCGGTCTCATCAATGTTGCCTCCGTTGCCGCTGCTACCACATTTCTCGACTCAAATAATAATCACGTCGCCTTCCTGGCAAGCTCGGACCAGAATGCCCCGTACAGTATGGATGTTACCATCACGCCAACTGCAGCCCTCGCGCAGAATACGAACTATACCGTAAGCGTCGGCGATACCGCAACAGACTACTACGGCGAAAACCTCGTTCTTACGGCGAATGCATCGGCTTCCTTCAGGACCGCGGCATGAGGTTTGCGAAATCATCCTGCGGCAGGCAGTGGTTACCCCTTCTTCACCAGGAGTTTCCTTCCTTCGAGAGCGTCTATCCCTGCTCTCCTCGGAGTCCCCTCCACGCCGTGCACACAGGGCGTCCGGGCATGATGACCGTTGACCTGGTTCAAAAATCGGGTTTCCCGGCCATCAACGCCTCTTCCCGATATACGGATGAGCGGTCCTTCAATGAATATTTCGCGGCTTGGCCGAACCGGCTCACAGGAGGACAGAACAACCCCGATCCTGCGGAATCTACGAGTCTGCACCTCGCCTGAGCCGGAGAGAGAAACGTTATCCGGCATTCTGCATTGTCTTTTCCATGAACCGGTGCATACCTCCTGGTGGAGATGAGACGGCCCCGTTTTTTTGATACCGTGTAGAATCTGCGGAGAATCATGGGGTGCGGGTTCCTCTTGGTATCTCTTGTCGTTCCTTAGGAAGGCCGTTGCATAATGGGAATACACACTGGTGGAGCATCTCAACAAACAAGAAGACTTTACGCTCTTGCTTCCGCCCTGGCACTCATCACCATAGCCTACAATCTTGCCGAAGGGATGATATCAGTTTTTTTCGGACTTGAGGACGGGAGCATGGCGCTCTTCGGGTTCGGAGGGGACTCCTTCGTGGAGGTGGTTTCGGGAATTGGGATCTGGCACATGGTGCGGAGGATCAGGATCAGCGGCACGGAAAATCCCGATCCGTTCCAGCAGACGGCTCTCACGATTACGGGAACCGGATTCTACGTCCTGGTCCTCGGACTCTCGCTTACCGCTGCGGTCGGTCTTTATCGGGGTCACAAGCCTGACACCACCTTCTGGGGCTTCGTCGTTTCCGTCGTTTCCCTTGTCACCATGTGGCTCTTGATCCACTACAAGGTAGAAGTCGGGAAACAGCTCAACTCCGACGCTATCCTTTCCGATGCCGCAGGTACCCGCGCTTGTTTCAGCTTTCAATCGTTCTGCTCATTGCAAACGTCGGTTACGAATTCACCCATATCGGCGGGATTGACTCCGTCGGTACGCTCGTGATAGCGGGGCTCTGTTACCGGGAAGAAAAGGAAGCATTTGAAAAGGCGAAAAGGCTTTCGCGCCGAAGGGATTGCGGTACCGACGAGCATCCTCCATCCGCCTGAGCTTTCGGGCCGGAGAACTCACGGAACTGGGGAGGTGTCAACCCGCCATCTTTCCCGCCCATAAGTTCGCCCTGTCGTAACGCATGATTGAGCTGGCTTTCCGCTCCGGCCTCAAGCAGGCATCAACGCCTGAACGGAGGTGAACCTCACGAAGATGCTAACTTTGCCCGAGGGGAGAAATGAGGTGAGAACTATTGTTGGCATCATTGCATCGGGTGATATAGTTTGTTGTAGGTAACTCCATCCTGGCGCCGTTATCGCTTCCCTTCATTGCAACGTGTGCATTATCAAACCGGCATCTCCAGGCAGATACCACTACCATACTTCTAAAAACAGTGACAATGCTTCAGCGGGGCGGCCGGACTAAAGCGGTTCTCGATATCAATCCTGGACATATTGAATGCCGAGCCGGTAGCCGCCCTCTTCCGTGTCTGCCTTTTTTCTCCATCGTACAACCCCTATCTTACCCCCGCCCTCAGTGCTGGAAAAGAGCAGGCAGTCATCTTTTAGGGGCTGATCCGTCCTGACGCGCAT
>DASPQB010000308.1:0-58984 GCA_035625205.1 Nitrospirota bacterium
ACAGGTTTTGATCTTCATTCAAGCAATACGTATCTTGGCATCGAGGATGAGGACGGAAAGCGACTGTTTAAGAAGAAGCTTCCCAATGATGCAGAAATCATTCTCGATATATTAAAACCTTACAAGGATGATATTGTGGGCATTGTTGTGGAGTCCACGTACAACTGGTACTGGCTAGTTGATCTCCTCATGGAGGAAGGATATACAGTTCATCTTGCCAATCCGACCGCCATACAGAAATACTCCGGACTGAAATACGCAGACGACCAACACGACGCATTCTGGTTGGCCGATATGCTCAGGCTTGGCATTCTACCGGAAGGCTATATCTATCCAAAAGAGGACCGGCCGATTCGAGATTTGCTCCGAAAGCGAAGACACCTGGTAAGACTTCGGACATCGCTCATCTTGAGCCTCCAAAACATCATCAGCCGGAACAACGGATTTAAGATCAAGGCGAATGACGTGAAAGCATTAACCACCAATCGTGTGTCTCCTTATCTTGCTGACAATAAGGACCTGGCGTTAGCGGGAAAGGTCAGCAAGGAGAGCATTGATTTCTTGACGCGACAGATCCAGTCGATAGAGGACGTCGCTGTAGAGAAAATAGAGCTGCGTGAGCCATATAGCAAGCTTCTCACAGCACCTGGTATTGGCACAATTCTGGGACTTACAATCATGCTGGAGACTGGCCCATGCAGCCGTTTTCCCAAGGTCGGCAACTATGTGTCTTACTGCCGGAAGGTTTCAAGCAAATGGCTCAGCAACGACAAGGTAAAGGGCAAGGGAAATAGAAAAAACGGCAACAAGTATCTGGCATGGGCTTTCTCGGAGGCCGCTGAGCTTGCTCGGCGGCATGATCAGCATGCACGCGCCTATTTCAACTGGAAGATGCAGAAGACGAACAGGATGGTCGCACATAATGCGCTTGCTCATAAACTTGCAAGAGCAGCGTTTTATATTTTGCGAGATGGAGTTGTTTTTATTCCTGAGAAATGTTTTGCATGAGGAACTGGCTGGGACGGTGAACCCGCGCACGGGTTGGCAAAACCACGTTACTGATTGGTAGCCGTCCCACCCAGTACATATAGTTATAAGCATCTTTGCTGCCGTGCTGCAATCCACGAAAGGGCTGGCTAACAACCATAAGAACTGAAAAAACCACTTGGCTGCAGCAAGGAGCCGAAGATTTTCTGGTCCGCCACAAGGCGGAAAGGGCCAATGGATAGAGTGCTTCACCAATGACCTTAATCCTGACGGGTGCCTGGTGCAGTGAAGACTGATACCGAAACCAACGAAACTACGGCAATGGTAAAGATGACTATAACTTAGAAAAACATCGGCGAGAAAAGTTTATTTTCTCGCCAAGGGGTAGTTTTTTTCTCTTGACGGTGCCCTTTAAATGGGTGCCCTTTAAATGGGTGCCCATGCCGTGAGCCACTATATGCTGGTTAACAACCACAAGACTTGAACAATACTCTTGGACATGGCATGGAACCGATGATTTTCTGGTCCGCCCCCGAGGCGGAAAGGGTCAATGGATAGAGCGCTTCACCAATGACTTTAATCCCGATGGGTGTATTGTGCAGTGAGGAACTGACACCTAAAACCTAATGAAACTGCGGGAATGGTAGGGGTGTTGTTAACTTAGAAAAACATCGACGAGAAAATCACATTTTCTCGTCAACTAGATAGTTTTTTCTCTTCACAGGTGCCTTTTAAATGGGTGTAGTTGAAAAATAGTTACGAGTTGTCTTTACAATTAATGTAAACGCAAATACTGTTCACCATAAATAAATGCCGTACTTGTTTATTTCTTTCATTTCCTGAGCTCCTGAATGATTTCGCGAAGGTGGTCGATGTGAAACTGAAGATGAAAATCACCCACTCCCAGGATAATTTTTTCGAGCGGCGGATGGTCTCCTAACGGCGAGTCCTTCAACTGAGGTACGTAAGCTGTTCACTCGAGTTCTTCTTCAGATAAATTTTCGACAAAAGCAGCAATCCCTTCATACTCCCTATCAACTTCGGCAAGATAATCAGCCACGCTCATCCGGCTACGATGATCCGAAAAGAATGGGTCACCAGGATGTAGGTCAACTGTAGGCAAGCTGTTCAAAAAAGCCTGAAACAAGGGCAAATGTCCGGATCCCTGGGGTCCGCAGAGGTGAGATAAAATTTTCTTCGGACTCCAACGTCCTTCTGGAGCTCGAGCTGCAGTAACATCGTCAAGTGCGATACACGCTCTCTTCAGCTCTTCAAGTTTTTGACGAATACTTTGTGCCAGTTCAGTTCCCCGGGTGGTTGCCATATGTCACCTCCGTTACAGGGTTTCCAACCGCGTTGAACTGCCAGAGGTGACCATTGTTGGTGAACGAGTAGTTCTTGCCATGGGCCGTAGCCTCAAACTTGATGAGCACAAAGATCTTGTCACCGCCATCGAAAATCGTGTTAGGGACTGGAAAAACCCCACGATTCAGGAAGGTCGTAAAAATCAATGTTTCACGATGCAGGTCTAACTAAACACTTCACCCGCATTAGACGCTTGGTCCGCACTACCATGCCGGAAGTTAAATCTCGTAACAGAGTACCCTGATGAGCCCGATCGTTTCGCCCGTGTCGTCCGTCGTCGCGGCATCCGACACACTTATCACCCTCTTGACTTTGTTCTCCTCGATGAACATATTCACTGTTTTGTCGATCTCGGACAACTCCATCATCGTCTTCATCGGCTTTAAATCGATCCCGAAAGTCTTCACCTTAATCATGCTCACCCCCTGTTTTTTAAAATCTTATCACATCCCCGTGGCTTGTCAACACTTTAAGACCGATGTTCTCTTAAGCCTGATCCTCCCTGCCGACCGCGACTGCCCCGGTATGCTCCACTGTTGGATGCAATGCTTCCGAAACATGTCGATAAGATGAGAAGAAAGGAGATCTGACTTCGTTGACTCCCCTGCCGGACTCAAATGGATATATTAAATTCGAGATGAACTATTTAGGTTTACATGATATGCAACGACAACAAGTTCAGGAAGGTTATATTATATATAGATTCAATAATTGTAGGCTCCAACATTTCATAAAGAAATTTTTACTTTTTTCGATTTCCATGCGTGCGTATTAGTTGAACGTTATAAATCTAAACAATAACAAGTTTAACGATTTTTAATGCGGAATAGAAAAAATTTTCCTACGACTTTCATCTCACAAGAAGTAAGAACTTTTTTGTTTCCATTTTTTGGAGTTCTGCCTAAAACGTAAGAACTTTATTGCATAGGCGGAACTTTTTTGTATGGGCGAGACTTTATTGTTTGCGGACAAATTTTTTCATTACATGATGCACACGATGTTTGCAAGTTCCTTCGAAAATATTTCATAATTCACTGAATAGTCGATCGGGCATTCGATTAGCACCACGGTTTTCAACGAGAACGCTTTGCGCAACATGTCCGCCAAATTATCTCCCTGGTTTACCTTCATACCCACGGCCCCATAGCTCTCAGCGTATTTTACGAAGTCCGGGTTCTTGTATTCGAGCCCGAAATTCTGAAATCCTTTGGCCTGCTGTTCCCATTTGATGAACCCGAAAGCATTGTCGTTCAGGACCACAATAACGAGGGGAATATCGTAACGCAGAGCGGTTTCCAGTTCACGGGAGTTCATCATGAATCCGCCGTCACCCACAACGGCCAGTACGTTCCGGTCGGGTCTCACCATTTTCGCAGCGATGCCGGAAGGAAGTCCTGCGCCCATCGTGGCAAGTGCATTGTCGAGAAGAAAGGTGTTGGGTTTGAATGTCCGGTAGAGCCGTGAGAACCACAGCTTATAGATCCCATTATCCAAGGTCAGGATATCCTCATGCGACAACACTTCCCGTACATGCCATACGACTTCCTGGGGCATCAGGGGATACTGTTTTTTGAACTGAAGGGTCAGTTTCCGGTCCAGAAAGTTCCTGACTGTTTTGAACGTTTGGCCGCTCTTTTTGCCAGCGATCAGCTCCCCGAGCTGCCGGAGCGTGCAGGATATATCACCGATGATCTCTATGTCGGGATTGTAATAGGCATCGACCTCCGCCTCGGTAAAATCGATATTAATGATCTTTTTGTTGAGGTCGCGGTTCCAAATAAAAGGCGGATACTCGACGATGTTATATCCAATCGTGATGATCACGTCGGCCAGATCGATACCGCAGTTGACATAATCGCGCCGGTGAATGCCTGTGGCAAAGAGGCTATATTCCGACGCGTCGCTCACGACTCCTTTTCCCATTTGGGTATGGACCGCGTAAATTCCGGTCTTCTCGATGAATTGCATCAGCTGACGCGTAATCAGGTTGCGGTTCGCACCCGAGGACAGAATGATAAGCGGACTTTTTGATTTATTAATCAGATCTGCAGCCCGCAGGATGGCCTTGGGATCGGGTGCGGGTCTGCGCACGAGACCCCTCTTCTGCACCGACGCTTCAGTCCTGCTTTCAGCGACATCTTCGGGAAGTTCAATGTGCACTGCGCCGGGGCGTTCTGCCTGGGCGAGTTTGAAAGCATTCCTGACCATCGTCGGAATGACGCCCGGATCCACTACGGAGAATGCTTCCTTGGTGATCGGCCGCATCATGCTGACGATGTCGATGAGCTGGAACCGTGCCTGCCGGTTCCCGCGGACCGCCTTTTGTCCTGAAATGGATACGAGCGGGGCACCGATCAGTTGGGCATGGGCAACGCCCGTCACCAGGTTCGTTGCTCCCGGACCGAGGGTTGACAAGCACACGCCTGCCTTTCCCGTCAAGCGGCCATAGGTAGCGGCCATGAACGCTGCGGTCTGCTCATGGCGCGTGATAATGAACTTTATTTTGGATGTCCGGAGCGATTCAAGAAAATCAAGATTCTCCTCCCCTGGCAGTCCGAAGAGGTACTCAACGCCCTCTTCCTCAAGCTGCCTCATGAACAGGTCCGATGCCTTCATGCAGTTCTCCCCATAAAAAAATTACCACGGAGGCGCGGAGACAGCGAGAAATACTTTTAACATTCATTATGAATTGCGTCCATAGATGCAAGACCAGTGTCAATTTTTTTTCTCTCCGACCAAGTCTCCGTGTCGCTGTGGCTTATCGAAAGTACACTACTCCCGCACCACAACCGTCTTGATATTCACAAACTCCTTTAGGCCGTAATGCGAAAGCTCCCTGCCGATGCCGGACTTCTTTACTCCGCCGAAGGGCAGCCGCGGGTCGGACTTTACCATGTCGTTGATCGTCACGGTCCCGGTCTCGATCCGCGTGGCGAGCCGCTCGGCCCGCAGGAGATCTCTGCTCCAGACCGAAGCTCCTAACCCGAACTCGGTGTTGTTCGCAACTTCAATTGCCTCATCCTCGCTCTTGACCGTAATGATCGGCGCAATAGGTCCGAACACTTCTTCGGTCAAGATCTTCATGTTTGGCTTGGTATCAACGACCACGCTGGGGGTGAAGAAATACCCCCTCTCGGGAGCCTGCTCGACCTGAAGAACCTTCGCCCCCTTAGCTTTCGCATCCCTCAACTGGTCCTTAAGCCCGTCGAGAATGTCCTTGCGGGCCATAGTGCCTACGTCGGTCTTCTCATCCATCGGGTCCCCAATTTTCATTTCCCTGAGCCGCGCCACGAAGTGATTCGTAAATTCGTCGGCCACCTTATCCATGACGATAAATCGCTTCGCCGCAATACAGCTTTGGCCTCCATTGATCATGCGTGCATTGGCTGCAATCCTTGCAGCCTTTTCAATGTCCGCGTCGTCAAGGACGATATAGGCGTCCGATCCGCCGAGTTCGAGCACGACCTTCTTGATCCTTGATCCTGCGTGAGCACCAACCTCTTCGCCGGCCTTATTGCTGCCAGTGAGCGAAACCGCGTCCACCTTATCCTCATCGATGAGTCTCAGCGTTTCTGCCGAGTTAATCAGCAGTGTCTTGAAGACGCTCTCCGGAAAACCTGCCTTCTTGAAGGAATCTTCGATGGCGAGAGCGGTCATTGGAACGTTTGACGCATGTTTCAAGACGACCACGTTTCCCGCTGCGATCGACGGCACACCGAACCGGTAGGCTTGCCAGAACGGGAAGTTCCAGGGCATGATTGCGAGTACCAACCCGAGGGGCTGAAACATGACGTAGCTCTTCTTCGCTTCCGTCTTGATCTCCTCGGGCTTCAGGAACGACTCTGCATTCTCAGCATAATAATCGGCGAGCCAGGCGCATTTCTCCACCTCGGCAAGCGATTCTTTAATAGGTTTGCCCATTTCCATCGTGATGAGCTCAGCGTAGTGTCGTTTCTCCGTCCTGAGCACGTCGGCCAGGTTCATCAAGTACTTCACCCGTGCGGTTACCGTTATATCGCGCCATTTCAAAAATGCATTTCGGGAGGCCTTCAGCTGCCATTCGACCTCCTGCTTGCTCATGAGAGCGAATTCTTTCATCACCTTTTCCGTGTATGGATTAATCGACAGTATCTTCGCCGGTTTCCTGACGGCCGATTTCAAAGCAGATCCTGTTTTCATTTTACGCACCCCCTGGGAGGGCGCAGTACGTTTCTTTGTGGGGTGTACAACACCCCTTTTCACTGTTTTCCTCCTACGTGTTTTCGTAGTCGCCATCTGCGTCCTCCTTAATCATAGTTCAAAGCACTCTATAACATCCCGCTACCCATGCGAATTTCAATCTAATGCCTCATCTTTTTCTCTTCTCCATAGGTTCATACACGCACCCGGTCTTCCCGCAATAGTTGCCAATGTAATCCGACAACGGCCTATAGAGCGCCGGTTTTTCCTGAGCGTCGCCAAACTTCTCCTCGATAATGTGCGCAGTCCATCCCGCGATACGGGCCACGGCAAAGACGGGCGTCATCAGGTCCTGCGGAATGCCCATCATGTGGTAGACCGGGGCACTGTAAAAATCCACGTTCGGCTTAATTGTGGTCTTGCCCCGTTTTTCAAACTCGGACAGCGCTGTTTCCTCGATCTGCCTGGTGAGACGGTACCAGTGCTCCTGGCCAAGCTTTTCCCCAAGCCGTTTTCCCATCTCCTTCAGAAATTTCGCGCGCGGATCGGTGGTCTTGTACACAGCATGCCCCATGCCCATGATCTTTCTGCCGCTGTCTAGCTGCCTTTTCACCCAGCCGGCGACATCCTGCTCATTTTGAAGTTCCATCAGCATCTTCATGACCTGCGCATTGGCCCCCCCGTGCAGATTCCCCGAAAGGGCGCCCACTCCTGCTGTGACCCCGGCATACATATGCGCCTGAGTTGAAACCACCTCGCGGCACGCGAACGTCGAAGCATTAAATGAGTGGTCAGCATGGAGCACCAACACCGTATCGAGGTCTTTCGCCATCTCCGGATCAGGCTTGATCCCGCTCATCTGCCAAAGAAAATTCCCGGCGTGAGAGAGGTTGTCCGCGGGCGGGAGTGGTTCAAGCCCCAACCGTATCCTCTGCCAGCAAGCCACGATCTCGGCAACCCTTGCAATGAGCCGGATAGCTTTCGATATATTCGCATCGCGCGTCTCCAGTAAAAGATCGGGATCAAGCATTCCCAGCAGTGGTATCGTTTCCTGAAGCACGTCCATGGGTTGCGCCTCTGCCGGGATCCGCTTCATATTCTCGATCACGAGGTCCGGCAAGCGCCTCGCCTCGTCGAGCCGGCGTGAAAAATCCTTGAGCTGTTCCGGTGTGGGCAGGCCGTCATGAATTAAGAGATAGGCGGTCTCTTCGAAGGTGGAATATGTGGCAAGGACTTCTATCCTGAAACCACGGTAGATCAGAACTCCGTTCTCGCCATCCACGTCGGAGATCTTCGTATCGGCAATCGTCACGCCCCGTAAGCCGATATTTTTTGTTTCAGCCGATGTTTCCCGTTTTAAGCCTTTTATTTGAGCATCTGCAACCATAGCCGATACCATCCTTTTCGGCCGTTACCAGGGAAGCACAACGACCCGAGGAAAATAAGAAAGACTTCGCGTTCCAACGTAGATTCTTTCTTTAGAAAACTCTCAAGGTTATGAGCTTGTTTTCAAGTCTTTGCTGTTCCTGTCCATGTCCATGTATATTCAGCTGCGTTTGAGAAATTTTTTCACTTCATTCTACTCGTGACCTCTGTAGTCAGGTTGCCACGAGCAATTCTTTCTTCACATAATTCAGCGTCCCGCCTGCAAGCACATGCTTACGCTGGCGGTCGGTAATATCTAGGAGCGTGATGATCGTTTCTCCATCCACCTCGACCGGAATCTCCCGATCACCTTGCTCGACCCGCTGTTTCACGCCAGGCAAGGCGACTTTAGTGCCCTTACTCAGTTTTTCGTAGTCGCGTGGGTCCTTGAACGTGAGTGGAAGTATACCAAAGTTGCAAAGGTTCGACTTGTGGATGCGGGCAAAACTCTTTGCCATCTTAGCGCGCACGCCAAGATACCGTGGTGCCAGTGCCGCATGCTCGCGGCTCGATCCCTGGCCGTAGTTTTCACCGCCTACTACGACCACCATACCACGCGCCTTCGACTCTTTCGCAAAATCGGGGTCGATTTGAGAAAAAACGAATTCTGACAGCGCTTCGATATTCGAACGGAACGGTAGCACGCGGTTGCCTGCCGGCATTATCGCGTCCGTTGATATATTGTCTCCAACCTTCAACACGACCTCTGCCCTGAGCGTTTCAGGCAGCGGGCCGAGTTCCGGCAGCGGCTTGATATTCGGCCCCCGAATGATCTCTGTTTTCCTCAGTTCTTCTGTTGGGAAGATAATCGACTTATCATCGATCATATATTTCTTCGGTTCCTCTATCCTGGGGTATTCCATATCCGTAGCCAGATCGCGGGGGTCGGTTATTACGCCTTTAATGGCAGCCGCGGTCGCGGTCTCCGGTGAGCAGAGGTAGATCTTATCATCCTTCGTCCCGCTTCTACCAGGGAAGTTTCGCGGGAATGTACGCAAGCTCACTTCGCCCGAGCCAGGCGCCTGGCCCATGCCGATGCATCCTTGGCAGCCAGGCTCATGCACACGTGCGCCTGACGTGAGAAACGAGAGGAGGCCGCCCGCCTGGTGAACATTTTCGAGCACCTGGCGGCTCCCCGGGTTTACATGGAATGACGTTTCGGGATGAACTTGCTTGTTTTCGAGCATCTTTGCGGCAACCATCAGGTCCCGGAAGGACGAGTTCACGCTGCTGCCTACGATTGCCTGGTCTACTTTGAGGCCTGCGATTTCACGGACCGGCACAACGTTCCCTGGCGAAGATGGTTTGGCAATCAAGGGTTCTAGTTTTGAAAGATCGAGCTCGGCGTATTCATCATAGAGAGCGTCTTCATCCGCGGATAGCGGGACCCATGCGTCACCCCGTCCCTGTGCGACAAGGTACTCCTTGGTCCGTTCATCGGACTGGAAAATCGAGGTCGTTGCGCCCGTCTCGGTGCCCATGTTGCCGATTGTCTCCCGGTCCGTTGCAGAAAGATATTTCACTCCCGGACCGTAGTATTCAATGATCTTCCCCACACAGCCCTTGACGTCGTAGCGCCTGAGCATTTCGAGGATCACGTCTTTCGCGCTCACCCAATCGCGAAGCTTCCCGGTCAGTTTCACTCCGAGCACTTTGGGGCATTGAAAAAAATAGGGATAACCTGCCATTGCCTGGGCCACATCCAATCCGCCTGCGCCGATTCCGAGCATCGATACGCCTGCGGCCCCCGGCGTATGGCTGTCCGCGCCGAGAAGAGTCTTGCCCGGGACGCCGAAGCGTTCCATGTGCACCTGGTGGGAAACGCCATTGCCGGGCCTGCTGAAAATGACGCCATACCGGGCCGCCGCGGTTTGGAGGTATTTATGGTCATCGGCGTTCTTATTGTCCGTCTGGAGGAGGTTGTGGTCCACATACTGCGCCGCGAGCTCCGCTTTCACCCTTTTGATGCCAATAGCTTCAAACTCCAGCATCGCCAGCGTGCCTGTCGCGTCCTGCAGCAGGGCATGGTCGATCGTGATGCCGATCTCTCTGCCCGGAACCAGCTCTCCCTCCTTCAGATGGATTTCTAATATCTTTTGAGTAAGGTTTCTTTTCAACCCACGACACCGCCTTCTGTATCACCTTTTCCTTTAACAGGGATTAAATTTGTCCTTTTTTCAGGCACCTGCATCATCATCGTTAAAACAGCCAAACGCATCTTCACGCTCATTTCTTTATAATTATTTTACCACGGTTAGGGTCTTTTGGGAAGCAAGCAGGACACGGTTATATGCTAATTACGCTAAATTCCAGTACAACAAAAATGATTCACCAGAAATACCGGTCAGAAAAAAATCGTCATACGGCTAGACAGCGCACGGGATAAACCCCAGCATGACCTCCACAACGTACAGTACATATCACCCGGATCAAATACGAATTTACTCACGAGATCACACTGTGATTGAGCATTCCGGAATCGTCAGTGCTTTCCAGGCTCGGGTTCCGGTCCAACTGTAATCTGAACGAAATCCATTGGACGTATCCATTTTGCAAATACTTCGCGCACCTCCTCCGCCGTTGTCTCCAGGAATTTTCCCGCAGCCCGGACAGACTCGTTGAGCGGCAAATCTTCGAGCGAATATGACAGCAGTGTTTCGGCGATGCTGTCTATACTCGCTTCTCTGAGCGGAACCTGTCTCACGAGGAGTGTCTTGGCCCGACGCAGTTCTTCCTGCGTAACCGTCGTCGTCTGCATTTCATGCAGATTGCGCTCCACCAGAGCCCGGGCCTTGTACGCATTCGGAGGATCACATGCATAGTCGACGCTGAAGAGAGACCTGCTCTTGCCTGCATCGATGAACGACTCAACAGAATAAACAAGTCCAGCCTTCTCCCGCAGATCGTGGTACAGCCGCGTAGCATAAAATGCGCCGGACAGCACGTGATTGCCAAGCTGGAGTCTATAATAGTCCGGATTCGAGCGTGTCATACCGACCGTCTCAGTAAGCGTCACCTGGTCCTGGACGCTGTTTGCGTCGGGTATCTCGGCCACTGCTGGTTTATTCGGCGATACCGGCGGAAGGTCTGTTTGAGGCTTTTCCCCTGATGCTTTCCAAGAGCCGAAATATTTCTCTACGGCTCCGCGGGCTCGCTCCGGCGGCACTTGGCCGATAATTACGATGGTTGTCATGTCGGGACGAAATACCTTCGCGTAATATGCCCTGACGTCCTTCAGTGAGAGTGCCGCCACCGATTCTGGAGTTGCGTCGCGAAGCACAGGATCGTTTTTAGGATAGAGTGCTTCGCGGAGCGCCCGTTTGGAAAAATAAGCAGGGCTCTGGATTTGCCCGCGGAGCGAGCTGATCAATTTCTGTTGGACAACGGCGAACGATGATTCGGGCAGTGCAGGGTGCAGCAGGTCGTCCGCAAGGAGTTCCATGCCGCGCTCAAAGCGGTCCGACAGGACCCTGAGTGAAAACGATGTACCTGCGGTAATATCCGCGGCAATGTCGTCCAGGGCCTTCTGAAAGGCAAGCCGGTCATAGGAACCAGTCCCGTATGAAAAAAGGTCCGTGAGCACATCAGAGACACCCTCTTTACCCATCGGTTCTTCGAGATTGGCGTTGTTTTTTACCACCCCAACCACACTGACCGTGGGGCTGATGCTCTCCTGCTGGATAATCAGGCGGAGCCCGTTCGGGAGCGTGGTCACGACGGGATTTACCTTCGATGTTGGGAGAGTGGGCACTGCCTCTGTTTTCTTGGCCCAGGTCGGCAGTTCAACCGGTTTTGTTTCACTCGGTGTAAAAGTCTCCGTGCCCCCGAAGCCCTTCGAAGCTATGGGTTTGCCCGAGGGGCGCGGCGTGAGCACGGCGGTGATTGCCGTATCGTTGACGAGATACTGCCTGGCCACACGGTTAACGTCTTCTGCCGTCACGTTCCTGATAGCATTGATGTCGTCTTCAGGAGAATTCCTTCCTTCGACCGCAATTGCATCGGACCATGCAGCGGCAAGGCCGGACACGGAATTCTTCTGGAATTCTACCTCTGCGATTTCATGCCGCTTTGCAGTCTCCACGATGTCAACCGGAACACCGTTCTTGAGGTAGCCGGAAATAATATCCTTAAGTGCGCGAACGAACGCCGCTCCATCGCCATCCTGGGGAAAGGCGGCAAGCGCATACCCGTATCCTGCTTTGGGCAGCGCGCTGCTATCGAACGTTGTGGACAAGGCTTTTCCCTCGGAGGCCAGAGCGTAGAGTTCCCCCCTCTTGCTATCGAGGGCATCGGCAAGGATCGTTCCGGCGGCGTAATCGGGACTGTCGTATCCGGGCAGGCGATATGCCACAACGGCAAGGCCGTATGGGAGATCTGTATCGAAGGCAATGAAGTCCGCCTTTAGCGGTTGTAGTTTAACGACTGGCCGGGCAGGAACGGACCGGCTTGGGATCGGTTCGAATAGCTCCTTCACCAGAGCAAGTGTTTTCTGGAGATCGACATCACCGGCAATGACAAGGATGGCATTGTTTGGAGCATACCAGGTATGATGAAACTCCTTCAACATTGCGCCGGTTGTCTTCTCGAATGAGGGGCGGGTTCCGAGCGCATCATGGGCATAAGGCGTTCCCGCGAACATTTCCGCTAAAAGCTGCATGGATAAAAGATAATCCGGGTTTGAAATGTCTTGTGTAACCTCCTGCTCGATTGCACCCCGCTCCTGTTCCCACAATTCCTGCGTGTCAAGGACGTCACGCATGCGCATTGCTTCCACGTTCAGGGCCACGTCAAGATTGTCCTTTGGCACAGTAAAATAATACTGGGTCACAGTCTGCTGCGTGTCGGCATTAAATTCACCACCCATAAGCGCCATAATATTTGCAAGCTGCACCGCGGACAGACCAGGGCTTCCTCGAAACATCATATGTTCCTGTGCGTGCGCCATGCCCGGGAACCCTTCTGGGGTTTCATTAGAGCCCACGAGATAGTTCACCTCCGTCGTAACCACCGGCGCCAGCTGATTCTGTATGATCACGACTTTCAGGCCATTAGCAAGCGTTGAGCGCAGGACGTCTCCGTTCTCGCCAAACGATGTCAAGGGGAATATGACCAGAAATACTGTCGAAAGAAAAAAGAGGAGGGGGGACTTAAGGATTTTCATGATGATCTCCTGCGGAATGTGCAATGCTGTCACCTATTCAATGGTCAACTTTTATTTTAGCGTCGACAAAATGTCAACAAGTGGAAAAAAAGATGAGAACAAAGATGAAACAGAGTACGCCACAATCTCATGCACCAGTATTAATTCGAGAGAGGCGAATTTGCGATGCATTGGTAAGATCATGCTAAAAATCAATGCAACCCGGACGGGACTGCATGACTGCCCGCTCCTGCTTGACCTCTCCAATCCCGCATTGAATTCCTGCGCTCTGGAGCCAGGTCTGACTTTCTAATCCGATTGGAGTTTTTTTGAGCTACCGCAGGGCTGGCGATTGGCAGGGCCTCTGCCCGGCTAATTCTCTTCCGAAAGTTCGGTCCGAACAAGCGCAAGAATCGCCGAATGGGGCACAATAAGGTACTTTTTCTCTTCAAACTCGATCTCCATAGCTGAATCCTTTAGAAAGATCGCATAGTCACCTTCTGCTGCCTGCAGCGGAACATATTTTACTTCCTGCTTTCCCATTTGCCACGACTCATTCGGCGTCGTATCCGGGATTGCATAGCCTGGTCCCGTTTTCACGACATGGCCACCGAGGACCTTCTCCTTTTCCTTGACTGTCTGTGGAAGATAGAGCCCCGAGGGGGTCTTGTCCATACGCTCGTCAGGATCGACGAGTACGCGATCTCCGACAATAATAAGGTTTTTCTTCGCTTTCATGATCAGCCTCGCATTCATCGTGACTGCTATTTGCACTGCGCGCATTATAATATCTTTTTAAAATATCGCAAGTGTCCCACCCACTCGTAACAATATCCATAGAAACACCTGCGGGATCCACAGCTTTATCATGATATGAAGGATTTCTACGTGGGCGGTTTTAGGGAGGAAGATAGATTACGCCACGTCGCGCTCACCCTCTATTGCATAGCGCCGGAAATCCTTTTCAATGCCCTTGATAAACTTTTCGCGTCGTTGCTTGTAAGTGAATGTCTTACTGCCTATAAACATCCGGTAATCGATGAAAAAATAGAGTTCAAAACTGCTCACTGCAACCGCAAACAGGATGAAGCTGCTCTTGAGCCTCAACAATTCCTGATGGGCCTGGTAGTCCACGCAAAAAAGCAAGACTACGCCCATGACCAGCGCAGCGAGAATGAGATTAAAAACCAAGTAGAACCTGCGTTCAAGCTCCTTGATCTCAATGGACTCGACAAAATCAAACATCCTTCCAGCCTTTTCCTCAAACGTTTCCCAGTCGCATTTCCGCGCGTAATAGAGAAGCCAGCTGCGATAACTTTCCACTTCCTTATTGAATAGTTCGGCAAGTCCCTTTTTCATGCCGTATCACCTGCACTTTTTATCAAATCTCCTTCACTAAGTAATCATCAATGTCCTCTGTACTGCACATTTTCACTGATGGAATATGCTCGAAGGTCCCTTAGCATCACACTCGCTGCATCGTTCTAGACCTACCCTCACCGGCTTTGCGGCACATTTCCGAAAATCATCTGTTAGCCTCCGGTCCGCAAGGATCATCTGCAACAGGGTCTTAGGTCCTGTGCAGGCAGCGCAGCAATGCGTACAGACCGAGATAAAGTTCTGCCTTGCTGACGCGAGATACGTCGCGCAACTGGAGGCATTCCGTCCTGACGCACTCGTCGGAACCATCTCTTTCTTGCAGAACTTACAAAGTGCTGTGAAATATCGCTCTTCCAGGTATGGCTCGCTTTCGGCAAAGACAAATTTAATGGTATAAAAAGGCAAGAATCATGCCGGACCAGATTAGTGATCACAGTGTAACACAAGTGATGGGCTAACCTGCGCCAGTTCTTCGATTTCTCAAAAAGATAAATCCTTTCGTTGAACGGGAGGGGGGTAGCAGCAAGCATCGCGAAACATAACTCAAAAGATAGATAGTTCAAAATCGTCATCACGCGGAAAAATTGACATACTTTCCGTTACGCCAGAGGAAGCTAAAGGTTTCCCCTCAGCCTCTCGGCGTTCAAGATCCGCTTTACGGCCAGTTCGTATGCCGCCTTACGCATCCTGCAGCGACTTTCCTGGCAGCGGCCTTGGACATCATTGAAGGAGGAGGTCATGGTCTCCTTGAGCCGCGAAAGAACTTTTTCTTCAGGCCAGGCATCTCCATTCAGATTCTGGCTCCATTCGAAGTAGCTGACCACAACGCCTCCCGCATTTGCGAGAATGTCCGGGATGAGGAAGATGTCCCTCTTAAAGAGAATATCATCGGCTGCTGCAGTTGTCGGAGCATTAGCGAGTTCAAGAATGAACTGCGCCTTCACATCCTTTGCATTGGTCGCGTCGAGCTGGTTCGAAAGCGCCGCAGGAATCAGTACCTCGCAATCGGCTGTAAGAAGCTCGGCGTTGGTGATAACCCGTGCGCCGGGAAAGTTAACGATTCTGCCCGTCCTTTTTTTATGCTCTCCGACCGCAGGAATGTCGAGGCCTTGCGGGTTGAGGATACCGCCGTTGACATCACTCACCGCAATGACATTATAGCCCCGCTCGTAAAGGATCAATGCTGCATTTTCACCCACATTGCCAAACCCCTGTACTGCAACGCGCATCCCCCGGGAATCCTTCCCACGGTCCATCAAGGCCTGTTCGAGCACATGGACACCACCCAGAGCAGTGGAATATCGGCGTGCGACGATGCCTCCGAGTTCAGGAGGTTTGCCAGTTACCACAGCGGGCACATGCTCACGCCTGATCCTTTCAAATTCATCGAGGATCCAGGCCATGATTTGTTCGTCAGTATAGACGTCCGGCGCGGGAATATCTTTAAACGGACCGATGTAGTCGGCGATGGCCCGGATATAACCGCGCGTTACGAGCTCAAGGTCCCGCCGGGAGATGTCCATGGGATTGACGACCACACCGCCTTTTGCACCTCCGAAAGGAATGTTCACAACCGCACACTTGAGAGCCATGAGAAACGCAAGCTCTCCTGCGTGGTCTGCATCCATCTCTGGATGAAACCGTATGCCGCCTTTGGCAGGCCCGCGGGCGTCATTGTATTGCACGCGAAAGCCTGTAAACATCTGCGTTTTGCCCGTAGTCATCTTGACCGGAAAGCTCACCGTGAAGGTCTGCCGCGGCACAGACAGGAGGTCCAATGCGTCTTGGGTGAGCCCCAGATCGGAATAGATCGCCTGCAGTTCGGTCATGCCGACGCTGCGGAGATATTTTTCGTCTCGGTGGAGACGGTCGTGGTTGCGATTCATGGGCACCTCGGCAGTTTCCCTAAGCGTTGGCGGATTAGAGTTTGATATGCGGAAAAAAACTTTTTACATGAAAGCGCACGCTGCATTTTATCCACTTTGCTCGACCTCGGTCATTTCACCAGTCCGGTCTTCTTCGCCGTTTCAGAAACCGCAGCAGCAACGCGGGCCGGGACCCTCCTATCAAAGGGACTCGGAATGATATAATCCTCATGTAACTCCTCCGTTTCGATACAGTGGGCTATTGCCTTTGCAGCAGCGAGTTTCACGGCTTCATTCACACCATGGGCACGTACGTCGAGGAGCCCGCGAAAGATGCCGGGGAAGCCGAGCATGTTGTTGATCTGGTTCGGATAGTCGGATCGTCCCGTTGCCATGATCCGCACGAAGTCGTGAACCTCCTCCGGCGAGATTTCTGGGTCTGGGTTTGCAAGTGCGAAAACGACAGGATCCTTCGCCATTTTCCTCACATCCTCAGCGGAAATGACGTTCGGAGCCGAAAGACCTATAAAGATGTCAGCTCCCTCCATGGCTTCTGAGATCCCCCCCTTCACGTTCCGCGGGTTCGTAATTTTAGCAAGCTCTCGCTTGGCAGTATCCATACCCTGCTTTCTGCCCTTGGAGAGGACGCCGGTGCTATCGCATACGGTGATGTCCTTGACACCCGAAGCGAGGAGGATTTTGGTTACAGCCGTACCCGCTGCGCCTGCGCCAACTACGACGACCTTGAACTTTTTAATGTTCCGTTTCAGGAGTCGCGAAACGTTGATGAGTGCGGCTAGCGCAACAACCGCTGTTCCGTGCTGGTCGTCATGGAATACGGGAATATCAAGCAGCTTTCTCAGTCTTTTTTCGACTTCAAAGCAGTGTGGTGCGGAAAAATCTTCCAGGTTGATGCCACCGAAGGCCGGCGCTATATTCTTCACAGTCTCGACAATCTCCTCCACATTGTTTGTCGCGAGCACGATTGGGAAAGCATCGATATTGGCAAACTCCTTAAAGATCATTGCCTTCCCTTCCATAACGGGAAGCGCTGCTTCAGGCCCGATGCCGCCAAGACCTAGGACAGCCGTCCCGTCAGATATGACGGCAACAGAATTACCCTTTATGGTGTAGCGGTAGGCATGCTCCTTATGCTGATAGATGTCCATAGAGACCCGTGCCACACCAGGCGTATATACCTTAGAGAGGTCGCTCCGGTCTCTCACAGGCAGCTTGTTTTTGATCTCGATCTTCCCGCCTTCGTGGGCAAGGAAGGTGCGGTCAGAGACCCTGATGACCTTGACGCCGGTCACAGTCCTGATCGCTTTGACAATTGCCTTTTCGTGTTCCTCGTTCTGGGCGTTTACGGTGATGTCACGGATGATCTTGCCCTTCTCCACACGAACAATGTCCACAGAGCCAAGGTCGCCCCCCGCGCTCGAAATAGCCGTGGCAATTCTCGCGAACATTCCAATCCTGTTCTCGATCTCAACTCTGATGCTGATGCTGTAACTGGGGCTGCAACTGTAATCAGAAGTGCCTGCGTCGTTCATAAGAAGTGGTCTCCCTGTCTTTATCTTTAATTATAGAATCAATACACCTGATGGTCAACTCTTGTTCGCTTAATATATGTTATAAAGACAGGTAGGCAATACCCGGAACGGGGGATCACGCTAATAACGATAATTTATGTTTTTCTCTTTTTTAAAAATCAGGGTGCAAAAAATACATGAAAAATGTATAATTTCTCCGTAATATTTTATACTTCGTCCTCATTGCAAAGATGCATGGTTTTGCAACAATTTAGCTGCCGTTCTCTGGACTTTTTTGGACTTTGCGATTATACTGCCATCGTTCCAGCTTTCGATATTCCGGCGCTGGCTGTGATAAAGGATGACTATGACCTCCTATCGCGTCGAAAAAGATTCCCTCGGAGAAATAAAGGTCCCTGCAGACGCTCTGTACAGCGCTCAAACGCAGCGAGCTGTCGAAAACTTTCCTGTGAGCGGCATCAGATTCCCGCGCGCCTTCCTCCGTGCCCTGGGGCTCATCAAGGCCACGGCTGTGGAGGTGAACGCCGGACTGGCGCTGCTCGATGCCACAATCGCTCAGGCCATTCATCAGGCCGCGCTCGAGGTGGCTGAGGGAAAATGGGACGACGATTTCCCGCTCGACATTTTCCAGACAGGTTCGGGCACATCCACGAACATGAATGCAAACGAGGTTATTGCCGGCCGTGCAACGCAAATCCTCGGCACCTCTGCAAAACCCGTCCATCCCAATAATCATGTGAACATGAGCCAATCGTCAAATGACGTCATTCCAGCCGCAATCCATGTTAGTGCTTATCTCGAAGTGCATGAAAAACTTCTCCCTGCGCTCAGGCATCTTCACGGAACGCTCAAAAAACGCGAAACGGAGTTTCATGATATTGTGAAAACGGGCAGGACGCATTTAATGGATGCCATGCCGGTAAAGCTCAGCCAGGAAATCAGCGGATGGGCGTATCAGGTTGAACTGGCTGTCGTGCGGATAGAATCTACCCTCCCCCGCCTGGCACAGCTAGCCATGGGCGGTACAGCAGTAGGCACTGGCATCAACGCACCAAAAGAGTTCGGCAAGCTCGTTGCAGGAAGGCTTGGAGTCATCACCAAGCTGCCCTTTGTCGAGACCGATAACCATTTTGCCGCGCAGGCGACCATGGATTCCGCAGTCGAGCTCTCAGGTCAGTTGAAAACCACGGCCTCGTCATTCATGAAGTTGGCCAATGACCTCCGCTGGATGAACAGCGGTCCGATTGCGGGACTCGGGGAGATATCCCTGCCCTCGCTGCAGCCGGGATCGAGCATCATGCCAGGCAAGGTGAACCCTGTCATGTGCGAAATGATGATGATGGTCTGCGCCCAGATGACAGGGAATGACACAACGATTACGATCTGCAACCAGCAGGGCAATTTTGAGTTGAACGTAATGCTCCCAGCCATAGCGCACAACCTGCTGCAATCCATAAATCTGCTCGGAAACTCGGCGCGACTTCTTGCGGACAAGGCCATCGCCGGACTCACGGTGAACAAGGGCCGGATTGAGGGCCTTGTGGACCAGAACCCGATCCTGGTAACGGCACTTAACCCCGTCATCGGTTATGACCAGGCCGCGAAGATCGCGAAAAAAGCGTATGCAGAAGGACGGTCCGTAAAAGACGTTACTGCGGAAATGACGAACCTGTCGAAGACTGAATTGAATAAGTTGCTAGATCCCGTTCCCATGACCGAGGGTGGGATCACACAGGAGTAGTTTAACTTTCTCCATTCGAGGATCAGGATGAATATCTTACCCGCATCCAGAATAGCCAGAAAAGTTCTTATGGCCATCTCCGGACAAATACTTGTCTTCTTTGTCCTCTTTCACATCATCGGCAACTCTACTATTTTCTTCCACCAGCTGAACGCCTACGTCATGGGCCTCCACCATTTGGCATTCCTCGTATGGGGAGGGCGGCTCATCCTCATCGCGGCCTTCGCAATCCACATTTATTATGGCACCATGCTCAAGCTCGAAAATTATGCGGCAAAACCCCATGCCTATGTCGTGAGCCGTTTCCGTCAAGCCACATTCTCAGGACGGTACCAGATATGGACAGGTGTCGCAGTTCTTGCTTTTCTCATCTATCATCTGCTTCAATTCACATTCTTGCTGCTGATAGACCCATCAATCGCACCGGTTATCCATCCTGACGCAATGGGCAGGCCCGACGTATTCACGATGGTCGTACGCAGTTTCCAGGAACTGGGAATATCCCTGGCCTATATCATTGCTCTAGGTGCGCTTATGCTGCATATGCTCCACGGTATCCAGAGTTCATTCCAGACGTGGGGTCTCACTACCGAAACAACGCTCCCCGTGATCCAAAAGTCCGGGATTGTCGCCTCTGTCATGTTATTTCTGTGGTATTGTGCAATACCGAGTGTGATCGTTTTGGGGATATTGAAGGGATAAGGAGCAAAGAGCAGCGGATTTGCCTGCCATGCACTACCTGCTCTGCTCTCTGCGCGGAGATAATCTATGATTCTTGATGGCAAAATTCCCTCAGGCCCGCTTCACGAAAAGTGGGATAAACGACGGGCTGAAATGAGGCTGGTCAACCCGTCAAACAAGCGGAAATACCGTATCATCGTCGTCGGTACAGGCCTCGCCGGAGCGTCAGCAGCTGCATCACTCGCCGAACTTGGCTATAACGTGGAGTCATTCTGCTTTCAAGACTCTCCCCGCCGGGCTCACAGCATCTCGGCCCAGGGCGGCATCAACGCTGCCAAGAACTACCCGAATGACGGCGACAGCATTGAGCGGTTGTTCCACGACACAATCAAGGGTGGCGACTTCCGCTCTCGAGAAGGGAACGTATACAGGCTTGCCCAGGTGAGCGCGAGCATCATCGATCAGTGTGTGGCCCAGGGTGTTCCTTTTGCCCGCGACTATGCCGGCTACCTCACGACCCGCTCCTTCGGCGGCGCTCAGGTCTCGCGTACTTTTTACGCACGGGGCCAGACGGGTCAGCAGCTCTTGCTCGGCGCTTACAGCGCCCTCTCGCGCCAGATCAAGGCAGGCAGGGTAAAGCTCCATCCTCGAACAGAAATGCTCGACCTCGTAATCGTAAACGGAGAGGCCAAGGGGATCACGGTCAGAAATCTCGTGACCGGTACCATACAATCGCATGCAGCGGACGCGGTTTGCCTGTGCACCGGCGGATATGCCAATGTCTTTTTCCTTTCAACGAATGCTCTGGGAAACAACGTTACTGCCACATACCGGGCCTTCAAAAAGGGCGCTCTCTTCGCAAACCCCTGCTACACTCAGATCCACCCGACCTGTATACCAGTGACCGGCGAGCACCAGGCCAAGCTCACACTCATGTCCGAGTCACTTCGAAACGACGGGAGGGTCTGGGTGCCCAAGAAAAAAGGCGATATCCGGCCTCCCGGCGAGATCCCGGAAGACGAGCGGGATTATTATCTTGAGCGGAAATATCCGGCATACGGCAACCTTGCACCGCGCGATATTGCCTCGCGGGCAGCGAAGGAAGCGTGCGACGACGGACGGGGTGTAGGGGTCAGCGGACGGGGTGTGTACCTTGATTTTGCCGATGCTATCAAACGAAACGGCGAAGATACGATCCGCGAGCGTTACGGCAACCTGTTCGAGATGTACGAGCGCATTACGGCCGAGGACGCGTACCGGCGGCCGATGCGCATATACCCCGCCCCCCATTACACCATGGGCGGGCTCTGGGTGGATTACAATCTCGAAAGCAACATTCCCGGCCTCTTTGCCCTCGGCGAGGCGAATTTTTCAGACCACGGCGCGAACCGCCTCGGCGCAAGCGCGCTCATGCAGGGACTGGCCGACGGTTACTTTATAATTCCTTATACAATCTCGAACTACCTCGCACGTATCAAGCCCGGCGAGGTGACTTCGGCCCATCCGGAATTCATTAAATCTTGGGAAGACTCAGATAACATGGTGAAAAAACTCCTGTCGATCAAGGGAAAGAAAACCGTGCACGAGTTACACCGTGAGCTCGGTAAGGTCATGTGGGACCATGTTGGCATGTCCCGCAGCGAGGAAAGTTTGAAAAAGGCACTTAAGAGGATACCCGAACTCCGTGCTGAGTTCTGGGAGAATCTTCTCGTCGGAGGCACGGAAACAGATTTGAACCAGGAACTAGAGCGCGCTGGCCGCTTAGCCGACTTCCTCGAGTTCGCCGAACTGTTGACGAAAGATGCCTTGCATCGGGATGAATCCTGCGGAGCCCACTTCCGCATCGAGCACCAGACGCCCGATGGAGAAGCAGTCCGGGACGACAAAAACTTCAGCTATGTCGCGGCCTGGCAGTACCAGGGCACTGACAAGGAGCCTGAACTTCACAAGGAACCGCTTAAGTTCGAGAATGTACAGCTAACGGTGAGAAGTTATAAATAGCTGCATTTACTGCGGCGATAGGCAGCGCGAAGTAAGTAGGGCAACAAATGCATTTGGCTCGTCTTTAATACCCTACTTTTCGGCCGTTCTCTCGATTTTCTCGGTGTCTCCGCGCTGCCATGGGTAAGCGGTTTTTTCATTCAACTTCGAGAGGTATTTATGAATTTGACATTATACATCTGGCGACAGCGCAGCTCCAAAGACAAGGGAAAACTGGTACAATATGAAGCGAAAGACATCGAAAGCGATATGTCCTTTCTTGAAATGCTCGATGTCCTGAACCAGGAGCTTATCAAAAAAGGTGAAGAGCCCATCGCCTTCGACAGCGACTGCCGCGAAGGTATCTGCGGCATGTGTGGTCAGGTCATTGATGGCGTGCCGCATGGCTCTCAGAAAAAGACGACGGTCTGCCAGCTGCATATGCGCCACTTCAAGGATGGCGATACGATCTACATCGAACCCTTCCAAGCAAAAGCCTTCCCTGTCATAAAGGACCTCATCGTGGACCGCAGCGCCTTTGACAAGATCATTCAGTCCGGCGGCTACGTCTCGGTCCACACCGGCGGCGTACCTGATGGCAACGCCGTCCTAGTCCCCAAAAGGGACGCAGATACGGCCATGGATGCTGCAGAATGCATCGGCTGCGGGGCCTGTGTAGCGGCCTGCCCCAACGGCTCGGCCATGCTCTTTACCTCTGCCAAGATATCCCACCTCGCACTGCTGCCGCAGGGAAAAGCAGAGGCTGCACGCCGCGTATGCGCAATGACCGAGGAGATGCTGAACCAGGGCTTCGGCAACTGCAGCAATCATTATGAATGCGAATCCGTCTGCCCCAAGGGCATCAAAGTTAAATTTATCGCAAAGCTAAATCGGGAGTTCATCAAGGCTCAGGTCACGTAAAGCCGTCGTAACGCCGTACGTTCGAAACATACGAAACAAACCAGGGAGAGACACCATGGCGAACACCTTTCGTATTTTCGGTTTTGCCGGTAGTTTAAGAAAAGGTTCTTACAACAAAGCTCTCCTGCGCGCAGCAGGGGAACTCCTTCCGAACGACGCCGTGCTCGAAATCTTTGATCTCGAAGCAATCCCGCCTTTTACCGCTGACCTCGAGCAGCGGCCTCCGGAACAGGTCAAGGAATTGAAAGCAAAGATCAAGGCAGCAGATGCGCTGTTGATCGCAACGCCGGAATACAATTATTCCGTCCCGGGAGTGCTCAAGAACGCCATTGACTGGGGATCGCGGCCCCACGGCGATAATTGCTTCGACGAAAAGCCGGTCGCAATCATGGGCGCATCCATCGGCATGCTCGGAACGGCTCGCGCCCAATACCACCTTCGCCAGTCCTGCGTGTATGTGAACATGCATCCCCTGAACCGTCCTGAAGTCATGGTGCCCTTTGCCCAGGACAAGATCGACAAGGGCGGAAATGTAACCGACGAACATACAAGAGCGAAAATCAAGGAATTGCTCGAGAGCCTCGCAGTCTGGTCTCGGAGGATAAAAAAAGCATAATACCATTACTCGAATGCCTAAAAAATTTCCGCACCCTTGCAGCACTTTCCCTCCGCCCATGCTACAATAGCAGTAGCTACTCACGCAAAGGACCGTTCGTACTGTTGACTGATCTTTCGGAGGCGTATCATGTTCGTTTCAAACTGGATGACTGCAAAAGTGTTTACTGTCAATGCTGACGACTATCTTTCCGATGCACTCGTGCTCATGAAGGAAAAAGCTATCAAACACCTCCCTGTTATGAAAAATGGCAAGCTTAAAGGCATCATCTCCGACCGCGACATCAAGGAGTACAGTCCTTCAAAAGCGACATCATTGGACATCTATGAGCTCCACTACCTTTTGGCAAAAACGAAGATGAAAGACATCATGACTGAAAAAGTCATTACGACGTCACCCGATGCGCCGGTAGAAGTAGCGGCTATGACCCTGCTGGACAAAAACATCGGGTGCCTCCCCGTACTGGATAAAAGTGAACTTGTTGGCATCATCTCAGATCGTGACATTTATCATGCCTTGGTGGACATAACCGGAGTGAGGCATGGCGGCCACCGGATCTGCGTCACGATCGAAGACAGGCCGGGATCAATCAAGGAGGTGGCAGACATTATCAGAAGGAACGGCTTCCACCTTCGGAGCATTCTCACGTCTTATGAAAACGTTAAAAAAGGGTATCGAGACGTGGTGATCCGGGCTACGGGAGAAGGTGTGTTCAAAAATCTGTCAGACGATCTGGAAGCTGCGTACAAAAACGTACAAGTTTTAAAGGGGTAATTCCCATCGTAGACACGGGGAAGAAGTAGTCATGGTGAGTCGCATCCATTCTTGATGGCTATGTTCCTCCCGCGCCCCTGCTCGTTCGTCATGGGCATAATTATGTCCTGCATACGTTCTCTTCATCTCGCTTTTTTGATTTTTGCGGTGCGGCTCTTCTTTAGCCATGTCATGAGCTCTTCATATCCCAGCGTATTCAGCACGTCTTTCTTTTCGACCCATCCCCTCCTCGCGACCGAAACACCATAGGTCATATAGTCGAATTGGCTCGTCACGTGCATGTCCGTACTGATGACGAGCTGAACACCGAGTTGCATCGCCATCTTAGCATGTAGGTCGTTCAGATCAAGTCGTAAAGGATAAGCATTGATCTCCATCGCCACGCCGTGCCTCGCGGCCTCCTTAAGCACTGCCTCCATGTCAACGGCATACGCGTCTCGCTCGCCGAGAAGCCTGCCGGTCGGGTGGGCGATAATGCTTACCGAGGGGTTTCTGATCGCCGACAACATCCGCTTCGTGATTTGTTCCTGAGTCTGCTTAAATCCCGAGTGGATAGACGCAACGACGATATCCAGCCCGGAGAGCGCTTCATTGGAAAGATCGAGCCTCCCCTCTGAGCGGATATCGATCTCAGTCCCCCTGAGTATCTTGAACCCGGAAATCCTTTTGTTCGCGCCATCAATAAGCTTAATCTCCTCAGCAAGCCGTTTTTCATCGAGCCCATGAGCTACTCCGAGTCCCTTCGTATGGTCGGTAATGGCTATGTATGTATACCCCCTCTTCTTTGCCGCTTCTACGATGGTATCGAGATCATGGCTTCCGTCGGACCAGTTGGTGTGAACATGAAGATCGCCTTTTATGTCGTCTCGCGTCAGGAGATCGGGGAGCTTTCCCAGCAGGGCCGCATCGATCTCGCCTGTATCCTCCCTGAGCTCGGGAGGGATAAAGGCAAGCTTCAGCGCCTTATAAATGTCTTCCTCATTCTTGCCGCCAATTTTTTTCTCTCCCGGCTCCCGGAACACGCCATATTCATTGATCTTAAGCCCGGCACGCACCGCCATCTCCCGGAGCTTGATGTTATGTTGCTTGCTTCCCGTAAAGTACTGAAGCGCTGCCCCAAAAGAGCCTTCCTCAACGACACGAAGATCCACCTGAATCCCGTCATCGGTGATGATCGACGATTTCGTAGCGCCTTGCGCGAGAACACGGCTCACATGAGGATCTTTTACAAATACATCCATCACTTTTCGCGGCTGTTTCGATGTCGTAAGAATATCAATGTCCTTTACCGTCTCTTTCCACCGTCTGATGCTGCCAGCAATCTCGATCTTATCCACCGGTGCGTTATCTTTCATTCGCCGTATGATCTCCTCAGCCAAAGGCAAGACCCTGCCAAGAGGTCTTCTCTCCGTTCCTCGTTTGAGCAGTTCGATTCCCTGAAGAATATTTTCTTCGGTTTTTTTCTGTACGCCCGGCATCCCCTCGAGCTTCCCTGATTTAATTGCTTCTTCGAGGTCATTCACATTCTTTATGTTGAGCTTGTCAAAAAAAAGCCTGGCCTTTTTCGGCCCCAATCCGGGAACGCGAAGGAGGTCGAGGACGCCAGCCGGAATCTCTTTTTTTAATTCCTCATGTTTCGCAATAGTGCCTTTATCAAGATATTCATGAATTTTCCCGACCAAGTCCTTACCAATGCCGGGGATCGCAATAAGCTCCTCGTCTGAGAGCGTAGATACATCCTTCGCTAAGCCATCGATGTTCTGCGCGGCCCTTTGGTATGCCCGGATGCGAAAAACGTTCTCACCCTTGAGTTCCAGGAGCTCGGCAATTTCGGTGAATATCTTTGCAATCTTTTGGTTTTTCATGACTAACTCCGCTGCTCAATAGAATCCATGGAGGAAAAGGATCAATGCAGATCATCTGCTCTTATTGTAGCACCTCGGAAATTAAAAAGCCGGGGAACTCGCCCCGGCTGCCATCCTTATTCTGCATCCTTTGCTTGATACTGTCAGTTGCTTCATGCCGCCTTCTTCACGCTCCGAACGGCGAACCGCTTTTCCAGTACTGCAAGCTTCTCCATAATACCCGTATACTCCAGCTCGTTCATCGGCAGCATAGCCGCGCCAAAAAAACCCTGTCTTCGCATGTCCATTGCTTTGTCGGCGACGTGGTCCCGCACCCGGTCCCAAAAAGGATGGTCAAAGGCATCGATCGCTTCAGTAAGTTTGCCTTCTCTCAGACAGAACGCGGTACAGCTCACGATGGGCGGGCCATCGAAATAACTGATCGGCGAATTCAGTTTCACCGGCATGAGCGGCATATTATGCGAGCCGCGCATGCAGCCGGCAACAAAATGGCCTACGGCAAACGGCTGCAAGACCTCACCCGTAGCCGGAAAGTCCATCTGGCTACGAACCAGCATTACTGGATCGTCCTTACCCGTATACTTTCCTGCTATGTTATGGAGCCGCGACGTTGCAACCGATACGGCCTGTGTTCCTGCTGCGCGGGACCAAATTGACTCGACCACGTACCGCTCGGGATCACGAAGCAGCGTGGCGATCTCATACATGTCCTCCGGCGCATTCAGCTCGATGATCCGGTCACCCTCAGTATGATGGACGTCCATGATGACGAACCTGAAACCTTTTCCCATCTTAGGAGAGAGCATCAGTCCCGGCGTATTCATCGCATCGGCAAAAGCCATATACAGTGGGAAGTTATATGCACCCGGGTCTGTCTTGTCTGCCGCGAAAAACATGATAGGTTCCCCACTTCGCTCCTCGAACTCCATTTCCGTTACGGCAGGTCCCATGCCGTGTACATTCCCGGAGAAGGCATCCTTCAGGAGGTCTTGTCCTGCCCCGTACAGACCCTGCGATTTTGCCACAGCAGTCCCTGCCACGAATGCGTCCCATGCAAGTTTATGCACCTGTTCGTTCCCTTCGCCCCTCGTATGGGTCATCAAGAGCGCGACATCATCACCCGTAAAGCTCACATAGCTGTCAATAAGGAAGCCTTTACCCTTTTCCTGCACGTGCTTTTTCACGGTATCGAGCAGTTTTTCCGACGGTGCAATATGTCCACCCACTGACCCTATATCAGCCTTTATAACGCTAACAGTTATCTTCATGATTACCTCCTTAACGTACGGGATCGAAGATCATGATTCCACGCGTCTTCATGCATCGGCTCATCACACGTGGCGAGCATACTTTTATCTTATCACAGAAAAAAACCTGGGAAGATCTGTGTAATGCATGTAGTATCAAGGAGTTATGGTGTCCACGAATGGGACAAATGCGGACATCATGATTCAGATGCCTCAGATCTTATTCCCAAACACTTTTAACGCGTTTGCTGACTTGCTTCCGCTCTGGCTCGAACTGTGTGGCCGATTCGGTAAAAAAACTCTCTCTTGTTGTCCACTTACGAAAGTGAGGCTTCACAGCGCAACTTCCTGTTGTGGCCCGAAAACGCTTCAGCATCTTAGACGTTTTTCAGTACTACGAACAGCCTCCCACACTTACCACACCCATGGTTTAAACCATGGGCTATCTGCCGCAATTCCCTCAATCTGCTTTTGATGTAGAAAAAAAAGACCGAAGCAGGTGATCGCTCCGGTCCTCGTGTTCAAACGCACTTCGTGCTAGCGGTGAATATGTTTATCGTGGTTACCGTAACGTTTCGGTCACGATCCCAGCCATAGCCGACATTCTTAAAAAATTATTCCCTGGTCCGCCGTCTTCCAGATGACCTCGAAATTACAGATAATGATGTCCGGCTCTCCGGTACGATCAGTCGCGATCTTTCCTTTGGTGTCGAGGGCAAGGAGAAGGTCGTTTGGCTTCAGCAGTGAACCATCATAGCCGGCCTTTCGTAGCCGAGCGCAGGTTTTTTCTACAAACCTTCTGCACTGTGATTCGTCTATGATCTTTCTCCGCACCGCCTTAATCAGGTCCATGGGCGTGAATAATTCGTTCTCGTGCTGCGAAACCCATTCATCGGGACCATTGTAGTAGCCGCGGATCGTGATATAGTTGTGTTCAGCCGCCAAAATAGGATTGCCGTCCCTGTCGACAATCGCCTTATGCGATTGATATTTCCTAGAATCGACCGATACTTCAACCTTCAAACTGCCTGTCTCGTAGATCGCACGGACATATACAGCATGGATCCCCTGCTGGTTGAGTGCCTCGGAAATCGCGAACTCTTCGAAAGGGCTGTTGATGCCGTAGTGCCTGATTTTCTCTATCTCATCACTGTTATATTTTTTATCCGTCGGGATCTCGCCCACACGCGACGTTGCCCACACGAGATGAATATTGTCCTTCGTGACCGTGTAATACACCTCATTGGCATCGGACAGGCTTAAGCACGGTGTCTTCCGCCAACGTTCGGGAAGAAAATAATCGAACAGGCGTCCGTTCCTCCCAACGACCCACATACGGCCGCCAGTGCTCTCGGCATGGCCGAACGTGTATGGTACGCCGAAGATCTCTGTTCGGGAGAGATGCGAAGGAAGCGGTGTAGGCTCCAGGCGGTCCCGCATGTCATCAAGATAGGAATGTCGCCTAGACGCCTTGACCCGGTCTTCATGCTCGGGCGTCCGAAAGAGCAGCTCATAATCGATGACCGAGTATTTACCCGCGTTCAGAAGAGAATAGACCATGTCAAGTTGCTTCCGTACCACTTCTGCAGTCTTGCTCGCACCAGCCTTCTCGATGACCTCGCAATCCTCTTCATCCAGAATGACATGCTCAGGCTTCATGTCAGCCATAAGATAGCCTTTTTTTGTCAGGTCATTGAAGGCCTTCTTCTGCATTGTCTGCAGGTGATAGACAAGGTCCGGCATTTCGATCTTGATGTGCTCGAAAATTTCCACGAGGTTCTTGCCCCGGATCCACTCGTAAATGAACTTGTACTGCTTAAGGATATCGAGATCGATTCCGGGATGTCGTGCGCGGATACGGTTGATCCTGGCCCGGGATCGCCCGCTCTGCCACAACTGCATCCGCTGAGGAGGGACATAAATCGCCAGTGGTCGCTGCACCCTGATCCACCCGATTCGTTGGCCGATCTGTTTATCGCCCATTTCCATGACCAGAGCAAATTCTTCCCAGGGGCTGTTGAACTCAGCGCTGACGAATTCCTCGAGGGTGTGAGTATTGATTGGGACGTCCTCACCTACACGGCAGTTCTTGACCACGAGGTCCAAGCTTGTGCCGTCCACGGGCTTCGTGGGCACGCGATACACCGAACTAGTCCCCAGGAGGCGGACCCTATGCTGATTGAACCAGCTCTCTTCGTACCAATTGTTGATAGCAAGATGGTCCTGGTAGCACTCGGCGAATCGGGTTAGATAGAGGTCGCCGCCGTCCTCGGTTTTGGAGTGAAGATACACGACTCCCAACACGTTTACGAGGGCTTTATATTGAGCGGTCCTTCTCATGGTCATTGTTTCTGGTCATTGCCCAGTCCCTAAGTATACGGAAGATCCCTTTATTGTACCCTCCTTGGCAAGAAGGCGTCCTATGATGGTCTCGGCGGGCATATGCTTTGTCAGCAATCGGCATCTTTTACTTCTGAAATTTGGTTGGAGAGGGGGGCAGTTGAAATGAACCATCCCCCAACAGTGCCGGGTGAGGAGGGGAATAAGATCTTCAGCACTGCTACGTTTATACCAGCCGTTTTCTCAATTCCCCAAGCTGTCCTGCAAGCCTCGCGGGCAACCGTTTTCCGAACAGCGCAAAATGTTTCTCGATGTCGGGAATCTCGGCTCTCCAGGAAGGCATGTCAACGTCCATCAGCGCTCGTATGTTCCCCGATGAGATCATAAGACCCGTCAAATCGAGGTCTCCATCCTTTGGCATCAGTCCAATCGGTGTTTCCTTGGCGCCGACCTTTCCGTCGACGCGGTCGCACATCCACTTGAGTACCCGGCTGTTGTCGCTGAATCCAGGCCACAGGAACCTACCTTCAGCGCTCTTCCGGAACCAGTTTACGTAAAATATCCGCGGGGCTTTCGTACCAAGTCGGTCGCCCATCTCGAGCCAGTGCTGGAAGTAGTCACCCATATGATAGCCCAGGAAAGGCTTCATCGCAAAGGGGTCGCGCCTAAGGTTACCCACCGCACCGATATTCGCGGATGTAGTCTCCGAGGCTGCCGTGGCCCCCATGAACACACCGTGGTCCCAGGAATAGGCCTCGGTCACAAGGGGGATGACCGTGCTTCGCCTCCCGCCAAAGATGAAAATGTCGATGGGCACGCCCTCGGGATCATCCCAGCAATCGCAGATAACCGGGCACTGCGATGCCGGTGCAGTGAAGCGTGCGTTCGCGTGGGCAGCGTCTTCGCGGCTTCCCGGAGGCCAATCGCGGCCTTTCCAGTCGATCACGTGGGCCGGCGTGTCCTCCGTCATGCCCTCCCACCAGATGTCACCCTCATCTGTCAGCGCACAGTTCGTGAATATGACGTTCTCTCTGAGCGTCTCCATGGCCATGGGATTAGTATTGTAGGAAGTGCCGGGTGCCACGCCGAAAAAACCGGTCTCGGGGTTTAACGCGTGCAGCCTGCCATCGCCCTTGACCTTCATCCAGGCAATGTCGTCTCCGATGCACTCGCACTTCCACCCTTTGAGGGATGGCTGCATCATTGACAGGTTCGTCTTGCCGCAGGCTGAGGGGAATGCAGCTGCAATGTGGTAACGTCTCCCCTCCGGGTTGGTCAAGCGAAGAATCAGCATATGCTCCGCCAGCCATCCTTCCCGCCTGGCCATGTTCGAAGCGATCCTGAGGGCAAGGCATTTTTTCCCCAGGAGGGCGTTGCCGCCATAACCAGATCCGTAGGACCAGATCAGGTTCTCCTCGGGGAAATGGCTGATATATTTCTGCTCGATCGGCGCACAAGGCCATGGTCTATCCTGTTGCCCCTTTTCAAGAGGAGCGCCGATGGAATGAAGGCAGGGGATAAATTGTCCATTTTCTCCGAGCACCTCAAGAACATTCGTGCCGACGCGAGTCATGATATGCATATTGCAAACGACATAAGGGCTGTCCGTCAACTCGACACCGATCTTTGAAATCGGCGAGCCTATGGGCCCCATGGAAAACGGGATGACGTACATCGTGCGGCCCTTCATGCAGCCTTTATAGAACCCCAGCATGGTTTTCTTTAGTTCGTCCGGGTGTACCCAGTTGTTCGTCGGGCCGGCATCCTCCTTCAATGTCGTGCTAATGTATGTCCGGTCCTCAACGCGGGCAACGTCGCTTGGGTCGGTACGGAAGAGAAAGCTGTTGGGCCGTTTCTTGAGCGGGATCGCCATGCCACGGTCCTGCATAAGCTTCATCAGCATGTCATACTCTGCCTTTGAGCCATCACACCAGAAGATCGAGTCGGGCTGGCACAGTTCTGCGACCTCCCGGATCCATCCGTTCAGTCGTTCATTCTTCGATCCGTTTTTCATAGACAGTTTCCTCGATTCCCAGCCACCCCTTACCTGACAGTCACTCGTACAGGTGAGGTAGCGTTCGTTGAGAGTTAGTGAGCAATATTATGCACAATTGGTCAAAAAAAGTAAAGTTGTGTTTGCCCTGGATATACAGGCTTTCGTCCCTGCGCGGCGATTATGGCACGGATAAGCAATCAAAAAATTGCGGAATGACCATTTCCGGCAGGACCAAAACCGGCCTCGGGTTGATAATCTGTGCAAGACGTCGCCTGTTTCTGCATCACGCTGCCCCGTTAGCTTCTGTTCGTATTGGCGTCTTTTCGATGACAAAGAGGAGTTGGCCCTCGTGCACGGTCTCATTGAGCCTGGCGCAGACCTCGACGATCTGGCCATCCACGGGGGCCATGATTGCATTCTCCATCTTCATGGCTTCAAGGTTGGCGATTTCCTCACCTTTGTGCACGATATCGCCGGCCTTGATCGGTCCGCGGGCGGGATTGCCAATACGCCAAAGGTTGCCGTTGATCGGCGCGCCGACATTATTCGGGCCCTTTGCCATCCTGATCTCAGCCTTTTTGGCACGCGGGGTCATGACGGTATATACCCTTGTCTTGTTATTGACCCGCATCACCACGTGGATGACGCCTTCATGCTCTGCGCCGATCGAAACAAGCTCGATGGAATAGGGCTTGCCCCAGTGCTCGAAATCCACACGGTCCCCTGGTTTGGTGAGCCCTTTTCGCCAGACATTGGTTGGCAGCACAAGTGGTGCTTCGCCGAACTTGGCCCGGAATTCCAGGAACTCCAGAGCGTCCTTCGGGTGCATGAGGTAGAGGATGAACTCTTCTTCGGTGCTGGCCCTGCCAATGGCCTCCTCAAATTCCCGGCGCAGTTTATCCAGGTCGTCAAGAGGCATGGAGTCGAGCGGCGACACTTCCTTGCGCTCCTTGATCTTGGTCTCCCATTCCTCGCCGAAGGTGCTCTTGTAGACCCATTCCGCGGGCCATCCTACCGGGAGCTTTCCGTAATTGCCCAGCAGCAAATTTTTGAAATCTCCGGGAGCGTTGCGGAAGAGCAGAAGCAGCTCGTCCTGTTCAGCCACGGCCATGGCATCAAGGTTCTGCGATGTTTCCAAAACGAATTTCGTCAAAAGGTCGATAATGTGTCTTACTCCGCGGTCGCCCTGCTCTTTCGCATAGCGGTTCACGATCCCGCTGCAGGTTACCCAGGTGATCTGCGAGCCCGGCGTGACGTCGAAATACTTCACGATCCTGTTATACAGAGACATGACCTTCAGGATTGCGGGCATGAGGTGAAGAAATTCTCCCTTATGGGCCTGTTCGAACGAACTGGGGAAGGCTCCTCCCGGCATGCGGTGAAGCGTCACCATGTGGTCGAGTCCTTTAAACGGCGACTCGGCCCACTCGTAATGGCCGATCCACTCCCGCGCTTTTTGCACGGCAATTTCAGCCTGGGGCCTGTTCAAATGTACCGGGATGCCGGACTCCTCAAAGATAGCCTGTACCGAGAGAATTGGCGAATGGCCGTAGAATCGGACGAGCGAGTCTTCCTCCACGTCGAAGATCGTGGCGCCAGCCTTTGCAGCTGAGAGGAAGGCGGGCACGGCCAGGCCGTCCGTAATGTGGCGGTGATAGTTGATCACGAGTTTCGGATACTTCTGTTTGATCGCGTCGATGAGGTTGCCAATGCGTCTCACGTCTCCAACACCTGCCATATCCTTGATGCAGAGCACGATCTCGTCAATCCCCCCGCAAAGGTCCACTATGTCCTTGACTACGCCCAGGTAGTACGCATTCGTAGCCCAGTCTGCCACAGTAAACGAGATGGTCGGTTCGAACAGCCGTCCCCGTTTCATGACCATGTGAGCTACGGTGCGCATGTTCCTCACATCGTTTAAGAAGGAAAAACACCGCCAAACATCGATGTCCACCTTGGATACGGCTTGTTCGATGACGTTCTTCGGGTAGGGGCGATAACCCCAAAGGTTCGTTTCCCGTATCAGTGTCTGCTGCAGCACGTTCGGCATGAGTTCCCGGAGGATATTCGCTTCTTCGAAGGGGCTCTCGCGGCGGTTCATGATGCCCACGTGCCAGCGCGCACCGCCGTGTGTCTCTGCGCTGAACAGACCCATCGTATTATAGAACGGTGCAAGGGTCTTCAAGTCATATATGCGATGACGGTTCTTGAAGTCCGACTGGCCCGCGTCGCGCATGCTCACCGACGTAAGACAGACCCCCTGCAGAGAACGGACCGCGGTAACGATCTCTTTCGGCGACATGCCGGGTTTGACGAATACTGAATCAACCATACCTCTCCTCAAACGTTCAGGCTAGCGGTCAAATGATCACATCCACTTCTGCGGCCCCAGAGCCGAGATCTCCGCCACATAGCGCGCGATCTTGAGCACTTCGTCCTCGCTGTTCCGTTCCTGGAACATGGAAATCAGCTCATTCATGTGCTCTTCGATGAACCGCGTCGAAAAATCCCCGGCGATGAAGGCCGGGTGCCGAATGATGCTGAGCAAAAGCGGAGCAAGGGTCTTCACACCCTCGATGCGCAGGTTCCTGCTGATGCAGCGATCCATTGCCCGCACCGCGTCTTCCCGGTCGGCGCCCGCAGTCATTAAGAGCATGAACAGCGAATCGTAATAGGGCGGAATATCGGCGCCCTCGTAGATCCCGGAAGCCACGCGCACACCGGGTCCCATGGGGATCTGAAGCCTCGTGACCGTGCCGAAGGAGGGGCTGAAGGTTTTCGGGTCCTCGGCATTCAAGCGCACCTCGAGGGCCCACCGGTTCGGACGTATGTCGCTCTGCTTGAACGGCAGCTTCTTGCCGGTCACTGCGTCGAGCATGATGCTGACGATGTCCAAGCCGGTTATCAGCTCGGTTATGCCGTGCTCCACCTGGAGCCTTGTATTCACTTCTAAAAAATAGAATTTGCGTGTCGTGGAATCAAATATGAACTCTACGGTACCGGCCGTTGTGTAGCCGATGTCCCGCATCAAGCGCGTTGCAGTGAAGCAGATCTCCTGTCGCAGGCCATCATCGAGTGTTGGAGATGGCGCTTCTTCCATGATTTTCTGGTTCCGGCGCTGGAGCGTGCATTCCCGCTCGAAGAGATGCATCACGTTTCCGTGTTCGTCGGCCACGATCTGGACCTCGATATGCCTGCCGCGTTCTATATATTTTTCAACCAGGATCGTCTCGTCGCCGAAGGCCTTCTTGGCCTCCGAACGCGCTTGGGCAAACCCTTGGGCTATCTGCTCATCGTTCTCGACTTTAACCATGCCCTTGCCGCCTCCGCCAGCTGCGGCCTTGATCATGATTGGGAAAGCGACCTTCTCGTCATGCATCCACTTTTTGATCTGCTCGATGCTGCTTACATTGCTGACACCCGGGATCGTGGGAACATTGGCTTTCTGGGCAAGCAGTTTTGCTTGGATTTTATCTCCCATCCTCCTGATGACCTTGGGTGAAGGCCCCACCCACGTGAGCCCGGCATCGATCACTTTTTGCGCAAAAACGTCGTTTTCTGCGAGGAAACCCCAGCCCGGGTGGATCGCATCGGACTTGCTCCGAAGCGCTGCATCGATCATCTTATCCATGTTGAGGTAAGACTCGACCGGCGGTGCCTCGCCAATGTGCACCGTTTCGTCAGCCATGAACACGTGATGTGCCAGCCGGTCGGGCGTGCTGTATACAGCAGTGGTCAGTATTTTCCGGTCTCGGCAGGTATGCATGATTCTGACTGCCGGAACACCACGATTCGCAATCAGCAATTTTTTGATCGTTCTATTCATTACCCCATACCCTTCCTGGAGAGACCGTCCTCCTTCGTTCTGCAGAAGGACGATTTTTTCCTAAATCGTACTGTTTGTCAAGAACTGTTTTAATTTGCCTATCATGGAGCGGGCAATCTTAAGGATTGCTGCTTTTCGAGACCCTGTGGCTTTTGTTCAACGCGCGGCATCACCCTGACCAGGACTTGTTCCTCGTTGCCGGGCCTGGAGTGCGTAAAAAAGCCCTGTGCAGCTTAACTTGCACAGGGCTCAAAAGACCTTTTCTCTGGGACGTTATTACTGCTGAACTTTTGCCTGTTCCATGATCACGCTGTATTTATAACCTGCCCCGAAATCCTTGTCTTTAAAGACCGTGCCCTTGATCGTTACGATATCGCCGACTGAGGGGTTGTCCTGCGAAGTTGCTACCAGGTCGTTGGTGCCTTTAGCTGCTTCACCCGTGCCGTCTTGTAAATGGATCCAATTTTTACCCATGATCCCTGAAGAGACCTTCACAACCTTGCCGCGGATTACGGCAGGCTTTTCGTTCAATGAATCCTTTTTTTCAAATACTTCTGCAACCGTGTAGGCATTCTTCCCTGTAGCTTTTTTAACGTGCATCTTTTCAGTAGCTGCTGAAGGTGGTGCTTTTTTTGTGTCATAAGTTGCAGGTGCAGCGTTGCCCGCTCCCGCCGGATTTGCAGTAATTGGTCCGCTGACAAAGTATATACTATCAAAGGTCCTATTCAGCGTTTTGCTGGTAAAATTCTTCATTTCCATGCCAAGATCAAATGACATTACCTGCCCCTTTTTAACGGCCATTTGCGATGTAGCAAACCAGGTTTTCTTGCCATTCTGCTCCAGGCAGATATACGTATATCCCCCGGAATCCATAGTTTCCACGACGTTGCCCGTTACGATTGGTGTAGCGGCTGCCATATTATTCATTTCGATGCTCGGCTTGGACGCGGCTTTCTCTGTTTCGCCAAATGCGCACATAGCGATAGTTGTAGTAATAGCTGCAATTGAACATACTGCTACTGCATAAGACCATCGTTTCATTTTTTCCACTCCCTGTTTGGATTGATATGATTCAGACCGGTAGGCGAATCAGCATTAAATTTGTTTATATTTTAACGCTTTTGGGAGTAATAAGCAAGTCCGTTTTTCAGTGTCGGCAATTTTTTGGTTAGATAAGCACGCAGCGTAGTACCGCAAATCCCGTTTTACGGTGTTGTCGGTAAGGAAGATGATGTCGAGCAGAAATAGTCCTGTCCTAGGCACTATCGTGCCAGCCGCTGACTGTCTGCTGCACCAATCACAACTTATACCCGATCTTGCGCAAGAACACTCGTCGTTGTTCCTTGTCCGCCGGGGCCTCGACGCCCTTGGGCGAGAAACCGTCGATGACGCCGAGAATCCCCCTGCCCTGTTCTGTTGAGCCGAGTACAACCTCGAGCGGATTGGCTGTTGCGCAAAAGATGCGACAGACCTCGGGACAGTTTTTGATCTGGTTAAGGACATTGATCGGGAAGGCATTCTTGATAAAGATACAAAACACATGTCCCGCACCCAGGGACTGAAGGACTGCAACGCAGGCGGCGATCAAGCCGGCGTCGTTCCCCTCAGTCCGGATGAGACAAGGTCCGGAGGCTTCGTTAAAAGCAACACCGAACATTGCCTGAGGCACCGTCGTGGCAATGATTTCGTAGAGGTCTTCGCTGGTCTTAATGAAATGGGTCTGGCCCAGGATAATATTGCAGCCTACGGGGATGTCGATGCGAACAGTCTGCAGTTCCATGTCTGCCTCCTCATAGAATCTAAAAGGATATTCAGCTATTCCGAGAAAAGGATTCGAGTTCCTGGACGAGACGTTCTGATCTCATTCGTTGTTACCGCCAGGGGCTGGTCTTATCGGTATCTACCTAAAGGTTATCGTTCACCCAGTCGCTCAAAAATATCAAGATATAAACCGTGGTCATCAAAGTTCCTGCCTTGAAATCCTCGTAGCTGTTTTGGCTTTTTCAGCCAGATTATCATGAGGATTCCGGCCGCGAGAACTTCTGCTCAAGATGACCTTTCCAAACGCGCAACAGCTTCGGCAGTCGTCAACCATGCAGCTTTACCAGGTAGACAATTCAGTCAGCCGCATGTTCAGCATCGGCACTACGGGCTCTTCAATTCTACTCGGCACACCCCTATAGTGCGCCGGCGTGATTCACCTTGGTAAAACAAGTCCCAAGAAACAGTGAAAGGCGATGCTGCCCCGAAGCAGCGCTACGAAGAGGATGTCAGTGGATTATTATTTAGGAAAACTACGAAAAAGTTCAGAGCGGCTTCTTTTGGAGCACTGATGACGCAGTCCCGTTCTGGAGCAGGTCGAGCATCCGCGTAATGGACTCTTCGTGCAGTTCATGGATGAGCACCCGGTCTACTCCGCGCCGCCTCTTCTTGTTGAGAAACGAGAGGAACACCATGCTTTTGTAAATACGTCTGTTGGTTTTAAAGGAAAAGATGAAGCTGTCGAGCGAGTTTTCGAGGAGGAGGTCGCTACGTTGTCGAACCGCCTTGCTGATCAGTATGGTCTGCAGCCAGTACGTCTTGTCGATGATACTGTCTGCCTTCATCTCAATCCAGGTATGGCCCATGTTCCCCAGTTCATCAGTCAATGTCTCGTGGGCCACCGTGTCGGCGGCCAAGTGGGCCAGGTAACCGTAGGCAAATGACCGCTCAGGCCATGTCTTGGCTTGTTCAAGAAGTTTTAGTCCCACGTCCCAGGAGTGAGAGCTTTTTTCATCGGGTAAATATTTTTTCCCGAGGATCATATCAGCCATTAGATTGCCGTACAGAAAATCCTGTTTGTGTTTTTTCAGAAGGGCATGAATGCCGGCGGGCAGAAGAGTGGCGCAGGAGAGCAATTCATTGCCAAGATACATGTGGGTCATCGGACCCCACGCAAAGGCGAAAGAAGGTATGAGGATGAATCCGGCTGCTAATAAAAAAATAAATGACATAATCACTTTACCATACTAGGTGGATGGATACGAGAATCAAGGGTTTTATAATACCCTATTGAAACCCTCCCCGTCAACATGAAAATCGTTTTACTTGCTATTATTCCTGCCTTGGTCAATATATTACCATATTACCGCGAAGCATGCTGGATGGAATTTTAAGCGCTCTCAGATCATAGCGCATGGGTAAACTCCGCTTCTGAGTTTACGCTGAGGTAGGCCTCAAGCTGGTTCAAGCCTCCCTTTTCTCATCTGCGTTAATCGGTCGTCTCGGCTCACGACGGATTCTGCGGTACAGTGCCGATTTTCGCATAATAGCATAGGAGGGTGGTTCCCAGGAAGAAGCCTGACATCGTCCGGCAGAGATTCCAACCCTCAACAGGGGTCTGCTAATGGCACCCTGCGCAGGAAGAAGACGAACAGCCCCCGCACCCGGAGCTTCCGCTTGAATCGCTCGAAGACGACGCGCCCGATGACTTCCCCATGCCGAAACGCGACATAAGCTTCTCCGTATTCATCGAGCCGCATTTCTCACAGGCGACAGATCGATTCGAACCGAATACGAGCTTTTCGAAATCGGCACTACAAGCTTGACAATGATATTCATAGATAGGCATTATTGGCTCCTTGCGTAACGCGGATGAACAAGGTGGAACGCCGGAAGACAGAATGTGCAAATTTTTCACACTCTGGTGTCCTTATTTGCCAGCGGTAATTACCCCTTACTTTTTTTCCATCTTTTTCCAGTCCGACAGGAACTTCTCAATCCCGATGTCCGTGAGGGGATGTTTCACGAGCTGATCAATAACACCGAAAGGGATGGTGGCAACGTGGGCACCTGCCAAGGCCGCGTCGACCACGTGGAGCGGGTTCCGAACACTCGCGACGATCACCTCGGTCCTATAGCCATACTTACTTTAAATTGATATGATCTGACGCACGAGGTCCATGCCGTAGTGGCTAACGTCATCAAGCCTGCCCACGAAAGGGCTCACATAAGCTGCTCCAACTTTTGCCGCGAGGAGTGCCTGCGTGGGTGAAAAGACCAGCGTCATATTCACACGGAGTCCCTGCTCCGCCAGCACTTTCGCCGCTTTCAGCCCATCCTTAGTCATCGGTAGTTTCACGACAATGTTCTTGTGGATCTTGGCAAGGTCCATCCCCTCGGCCACCATCTTGTCTGCTTCGCGGGTTACGGCCTCCGCGCTGATAGGCCCGTCGACGATAGAACAGATCTCTGCGATCACCTGTTTGAAGTCACGACCCTCCCTGGCGATGAGTGACGGATTCGTGGTCACGCCGTCGACAACGCCGAGGCTCGCCGCTTCGCGGATCTCGTTCACATTTGCCGTATCAATAAAAAATTTCACGTTCGTTCCTTTTCCTCGAATTAAGGCGCGGCCGGATTCACGATTTCCGGTCGTTTAAAGTCGGCATACCGTTTTTACTTCACGATTTCTAGGTCAGAGTAGCGCAAGACGCGTTTGACATCTGGTAACGCCTTTTCAAGCACCTGCACCGTATGCACAACTTTAACGGTAGAGCCCGCCCTCCTTAAGGCATTTGCTATCTGCATTGAGCAGCCAGGGCAGCCGGTCACGACTGTGGCAGCTTTTGTCGCAATGATGTCTCTGGCCTTCTCTTCAGCAATACTGTCGGACAATTTCTGATGTGTCACTCGCATCACGCCGCCGAAGCCACAACAGCGTTCGGCGCTCTTCATTTCCCTGATCGTTAGCAGAGGGATTGAACGGAGCAGGTTTCTGAGGACTTTCGAAAGCCCCTGCCCCCTGTTGAGATGACAAGGGTCGTGGACGGTAACGCTTCCCGCGTACGGCGCAAGCCTGATCCCCCCCAGTATCGCGGACAGAAATTCATGGATATCTAAAATGACAAGGGGATTACCATCCGGAGGCAGCAGTGTAGGATAATCCTTTTTAAAAGTCAAGCCGCAGGAAGCGCATGCCGTTACGATTGCATCGGCCTTGATGGCGGACAGGACTGCGACATTGTGTGCTGCGTGCTCCTCCGCAGCAACACGATGCCCGAGGGAGAGAAGCGGTCTGCCGCAGCATTTCAATCCCTTCGGGTTGATCACGTCATAACCCAGAGCATTCAGCACGTTCTTCGTCGCCCTGCCGATCTCCGGCTGGAAATACTCAATGGCGCATCCCGAAAAGAACACTACCCTCCCCCTCGTCCATGGTACATGGCCAGCGATTACAGCTTCCGATATAGGTTGTACACGGTACTCTGTGATACCATCCTGCCCCTTCACCCCTGCAGAATCGCGTCCCTTTGAGTAATGCAGTACGAGCGGTGCAAGCCAGGCAGTCGCCTTGAGTGCGGCAGGGTGCATCAATGTTTCTGAAACAAGCCTGTTGACAATACCGATCCCCGACTCTCGAACTGCCTGTTCTTTGGCTGCCTGGATTATCTCGGCAACGGGCACACCGCTCGGGCAGGAAGCTTCACAGGCAAGACAACCGGTACACGTCGCAAGGCGGTCTTTGTAGATGTCCGAAACCGCGAGTTTCCTCTCCAGAACCGCTTTGATTAAGGCCATCCTGCCGCGCGCAGAATACGATTCCGCCTGTTTTTGCAAAAAGGGGGGGCAGACAGCGCGGCAGTATCCGCACTTTACACAACGCTCAATCTCCTGGCGGAAGTGTTCCAGGGGGGTCGTGGTTGGCTGATTGGCGACGGTTCGCTTCATCGTAGAGAATGTCCTCGCAGGAACATGGAACACAGGATTATCACTGTTTTCATTGAGAAGCCTGCGGAATATATATTACAAAATTCAGTTTCTTTATCTTCTTTTCCGGTTTTTACAGCTTTAGCGTTTTTAATTATGATTTAAACTTCCTTGCGGCCTTAAACCTGAACAGGCTCTGCGCATATCATTGTATCCGCATCCGCTCTCCCGCATTCAATGTTCTTTGAAAGGGAACAGGGATCAAGGGATGGTGTTTATATTTATTTGGCTCAGGCGGCGTTTAGTCGCTGGTACGATATTTAGATTTCACGGCAGGATTGTCACCGGCGTTCCGAGGGACACCACTCGGAAGAGTTCGTCAACGTCAGCATTGTCCAGTGCAATGCAGCCATCGGTCCAATTCATGCCAACTGTTGACTGACTTGTTCCAGTGCCTTCCGAGATCCGCCCATGAATACCCACGGCACCGCCGAGGCGCGTGTCCCAGGGTGGGGGCAGCCGTTCTTCAATGGCCTTTTTGATCAAAACATATTCAGACAGGGAAATCATCCCGGATTTGAGGCCATGCTCTGCGTGTTTCAGATCAGGATAGCTCAAGCCCATGAATTTATAGAAGCGTTTACTATGGTTCATGGTGCAAATGTAGAATTCCCCTTCTGGGGTTCGCGCGTCGCCCTGCATCAGTTTGTCGCCGTCCTGAAATCCTCTGCCGAACACGGCCCGGTAGGACTTGACCGGATCATCTCCCTTGTAAAGGGTCAACGTGTACTGCGACTTCGAGATGATAAGCCGGAGTTGCCCGGAAAGGGATGAGAGACGGTCAGCAAGAACATCCGCTTTCGGCGCCATCGCCTCAGGCAAAGGAGATATGAAGCTGAGAAGCAGGATCGCTGTGAGGAGCCTGACCAGGAAAAGAATATTTTTCCAAATCCGCGTCATCTATTCCGACCGCGGCTACAAGCGGTTCTTGTCACCATACTGCTTGGCACAGGTCTCGCTGCAAAACAGGCAGAGTTTTCCGTTAATGCGCCGGGTCACTGCACGACTTTTTAGCACATAAGTGTGACACTCGGGGTCTTGCACCATCTCTTCTCCGGGAAGGACCGTGCTGTTGCGCCGTTCATCTGCGTAATATCCCCGGACCGCAGAACGGAAGACGGCCTTTAGCGCATAGTAGATTATGAGGAGTGCAAAAAAAATCAGTAAGCTGCGAATCATCTAGTTCCCTTCTGGATCCCCTTGCGCATGGCCGCTATACTGGATCTGATGGCATCAGCATTAGGAAAGTTCGGCTCCCGCTTCAGCAGCTCTTCCCAGATACGGATAGCGGCCGGATAATTTTTCTTGTCCTTGGCCAGGACGATCCCCATGTTGTATCGGGCGTTCAGGTGATCCGGCTCATGCGCGAGCGCTATACGGTATTCAGCAAGCGCCCGGTCCGGCATGTTTATATACCGGTATGCCGTTCCCATGTCGGTGCGTACGTCGGCATTACTAGGATCAATGTGCAGTGCATGCTCGTACATCGTAATGGCGTCATGCCACCTTCCACTGTCGTAGTATGCGTTCCCCAAGGCAACCAGGGCAGCGAAATTATTTGGGTCCCCCGAGAGGATCGCGCGATATTCCTCAATTAGACCGTTGTAGTAGGGACTTTGTGCGTCATCAAGTTTTTTCGAGTGGTCTACCTCGGCAGGGACAGCATACAGTTTCCTCTCCTCTATCCGCTGGCACGCGGTCAGAACAGCCAGGGAGAGAAATGCCAAGAAAAGAACTTTTTTCATCATTAAATCTTTGGAGCTATTTAGCATACGACGGCACCCTCGCCCGCGTTGCAGGGAGGTCCAGAACCAGACCGTTCACCGTTTCAACTAATGCCGGAAGTGTCTCATCCCTGTCATGATCATGGCAATACCGTGCTCCTCGGCTGCCTTGATCACTTCTTCATCCTTCAGTGATCCGCCGGGCTGGATCACGGCCGTCACGCCCGCCCCGGCCGCTTCATCCAGGCCGTCGCGGAATGGGAAAAAAGCATCAGAAGCAAGTACTGTTCCCCTGAGCGGGAACTGCGCCTTAATCTTTGCAATCCGAACGGAATCAAGACGGCTCATCTGGCCCGCTCCGATGCCGATTGTCCTGTCTTTGGTTGTGAAGACAACAGCATTGGATTTCACGTGCTTACACACCTTCCAAGCAAAGTCAAGCGCCTCATATTCGTCGTCAGTGGGTTTCCGCTTCGTCGCAACGCGGAGAGCTTTCACGTCAGCGATCCTTCCGAGGTCGCGGTCCTGGTAAATGAGACCTCCCACGATCTTCTTGAGGTCCATGCCCTCAGGCGTCCCCGTGACCGATGGGCCGATGTCCAGAATCCGAACATCTCTTTTCTTTCGGAGTTCATCGAGAGCATCGGGCGCAAACTCCGGCGCCACAACAACCTCCACAAAGGTCGCCGTCAATTCTTTTGCTGTATCATAGTCGATCATGCGGTTGAAGGCGATCACGCCGCCGAAGGCCGAGACCGGATCACAGTCGCGTGCCTTGCGGTAAGCCTCGACAGGGGTCGGCGCTGCCGCAACGCCGCATGGATTGTTGTGTTTCACGATCACCGCTGCGGTTTGGTCATACTCCTTGACGAGTTCGAGAGCGCTGTTCGCATCGAGGAAGTTATTGAATGACATTTCCTTGCCTTGAAGTTGCCTTGCGCTGGCCACCGATGGTTCCTTGCGGCCAAACTCGCGGTAAAAAGCCGCCTGCTGGTGCGGATTCTCGCCATACCGCAGGTTTTGAATCTTTTCAAATTGGAGCGTCAGAATATTCGGGAACCGCGTCTTTTCCTCTGCCGGGACTTGGCTGTCAAGCCACGCCGAGATGGCGCTGTCGTACCGCGCTGTGTGCAGGAACACGGTTCTGCAGAGCTCAAACCGTGTCTTGAGGGAAACCTCACCGCTCTTCCGGATCTCTTCGAGTACCCGTCCGTAATCGCGGGGAGAAACCACCACGGCAACATCGGTATAATTTTTCGCTGCCGAACGCAGCATCGTTGGCCCGCCGATGTCGATATTCTCGATCGCATCTTCGAGCGTACAGCCTGGCTTGGCAACAGTCTGCTCAAAGGGATAGAGGTTCACCACCACGAGGTCAATGGGCTCGATGCCGTACTGTTTCATCTGTTTCACATGCTCGGGATCGTTTCGCCTTCCAAGCAGCCCACCGTGAATCTTCGGGTGAAGCGTTTTGACCCTGCCATCAAGCATTTCGGGAAAGCCCGTAAACTCTGAAACGTCCTTTACCTGCACGCCTGCGTCTCGAAGCATCTTCGCCGTACCGCCAGTCGAAAGTATTTCGATCCCGAGCTCTGAAATTCCACGGGCAAAATCCAATATACCGTTCTTATTGGAAACACTGATGAGCGCGCGAGTTATTTTGCCCATGTGAGGGACCTCCGCTGCACCTGATGGAAAACCATAAGCAGAATGTGTAAAATTCTAACCTAATGGACACCGAAAGTCAATTTGAATAGGGAGGAAGTTTTTGTATCCTGCACCGTCAGAAAACCGGACAGCTGTCCCTCCGTCATGAACCGCTCTGGGTCATATTAAGCTATAAATCCAGGGTGAAAAGTTTTGTGATCAACCCTTGAAACGGACTCGTCAGTTATCCTCTTTGGCCTTGATCTCAAGCGAGTGGCGCGGAGGGCCGAAGCAAACCGGTGCAAGCAACACGCCGGGGTCGAAGGGATTCTCGCGCCAGCTGTTTGACCGAGGTGCGGACTGGGGGCACCCATCGATTCAGCGACACGAGCAATTATTTTCATAGCAGCGTATTGAGCAGTTCAATGCTGCGCGCCATACGGTTCGGGTCGGCATCGAGTTCGAGGATAACTTTTATCTCCGGCCTACGCAAAAGAAGGAACTTGCACGCCTTGAACTCCCGTCAGCCCGGCGCAAGCGGCCAGAAGTCCATGATCTGGTGTGCATTCCAGCTCGCGGCAGAACGAAGACTATTGATTTCGGCAATATTTTTTTAAAATCCGCCCCTCGTCCATTGACAGCACGTTGCTATTGGCACTGCCTTCACCAGGGATGTTACTGGCGAGACCGCTTGAGCCTGGCGGGGTATGATGGGAAGCCTATGCTGGAAGTCACTTGTGGCAAAAGGGGGATATTTTAGCGGTGAAACACGGTCATGTTGCCGTTTTCTGCATACACTCCCCGATATCCGTTACTTCCCTGACCGCCTGCTCGCCCCCAGCAACTCCCCCCCTGAGCCGCACGCCAGAGAGAAATCTGGGCACCGTGAAGCTGCTGCTTCCCGCTATCATCGAGACGTACGCTGCGCTAGCCTCTTTCTGTATAGGTAATCTGCTAGGAACCTGCCCCGTTCCTCTTCAACACCTTATTTCAATTTGATACCGTCTCCAACTCTGATACCCGAACCCGCAGCTGTCTCAACCACCCATTGAGCCGGAGAGAAGGAAGGATAATACTCCAAACTGCCTGGCTGGCAGTCCGGATACACCCGCAGCACTTTTTTGTCTGGCCCGACAAAAATTATATCGATTGGATAATCAACGCTACCCATCCAGAACGTGACCGCTTCCGGTTTAGGATATACGAAAAGCGCCACCTCGTTGGGTTTCAACCTGCGGAAACCCTGCAGTCCCTTCACACGGGTATCGTTCGTATTACAGAAAAGCACGATTCGATAGGTCCGCAGAAAAGCATGATCGTCGCGAGTGATTACAACCATTGTCGGTGAAGCCTTCTTTTCTGCAGCGAACGCCTCTCCGCCGTGCGCATACTTTACTTCAACGGCCAGGGTGAGAATCCCGATCGAGATAGTAATCATCGTTATCAGCGCGCCGACTCGAAGATATTCCATGAACCTGATCTCGACGGTACGTCTGGCCTGCTGAACCACAATAAGATTAGCGACTGAACCGATGAGCGTCAGATTCCCGGCCAGCGTGCTGCTCATGGCAAGTGTAAGCCAGGCCGTCCTGCTGTCACCGAGCGATTGCGTGAGCGGCTTAAGCAGCATCACTGGAGGCACGTTGCTCACCACGTTTGACAGGACGGCCGAAACAGCCGACAGCCCCGCATTGCGGCCAGGGGGTGAAAACAAGGTAAGATCACCACCGCTTTTGATCATAACTGCCGCAATTCCTGAGCTCTCGATGCCGCGCATTGCGATGAACAACCCTGAGAAAAAAAGAAGCAGGGTCCAATCCATACCTTCAAGGATCGACTCTGTCCTCACTCCTCCGATCAAGATGAGGGCCACTGCGCCCGTTGCAGCAACAAGTGAATAGGAGTACCCCAATGCAAAGCCGACGAGCACCCCAGCGCATAAGATGAGCGTCTTAATAAAAAGTGGCTTCCGGGCCTCGTAGGCCGGCATTGAGGGCCTTGAAGAAATCGCGTCGGCTTGCATTTCTTTTCTGTAGACAAACGAGATCACCAAAACAGATACGGCAAGGCCGAGAGCCGCGACCGGAACGAGCGCGCCCAGGAATGAAAGGTAAGGTACCCTGGAATAGATGCCGATAAGCATATTCTGCGGATTGCCAGTTACGGTCATAACACTCCCGATGTTGGAAGACGTAGCAAGCGCAAGCAGATAGGGCATGGGGTTTACCCTGATCTGCTCGGTAATCGCGAGGATAATCGGGGTATAGAGCAGGCAGATCGTGTCGTTCACAAACAGGGCAGAGAGCAGGCCCGACGAAGGCGTGATAAACATGAGGTGTTGAAGCGGAGTTTTCGAGAGCGAGAGTATTTTATCGGCCATAAGCTCGAGGAATCCCGCAATGCGAAGATAGACGGTGATGATCATCGTCCCGAGCAGGAGTAAAAGCGTATGCAAATCGATGGCGGAAAATGCCTGGTCTAGGCTGAGTACGCCGAAGACAACCATCAGCACAGCCCCACAAGCGCGCCAGCAGGACGGTCGATGTGCACATGCGGGATCTGTCTGAGACCTATTAAAATGTATGTGATTAGGATGATAAGCGCAGTTGTCACGATAATCAGTTTACCATGGATGAGCGGGAAAATTCAAGCATCTAGACACATCGGAGCCTTCGCAAGACACTTTTCATATGGTGAGACAGACGACATGCAATTCCCAGGCGTGTTTCACTCATCTTGTACTCTAGCGATTGTATTATTATGTCCCCGTTCTGCTGACCGCTTCTGTCACTTCTTCCCCTGCTGCTCCATCTTCGTCTTCAGGATATCACCGAATGACCCCATGTTCGCCGGCGCGTCCTTTGCCTGATCCTGGTATTCCTTCAATGAGGCAGCCGCCTCTTCTTCCGCACGGCTGATCTCTGCCATGGAGAGAGAAAGTTTTCTCTGAGCCGCGTCAACAGCCTCCACTTTTACTTCAATGGTCTGCCCTTCTTTGACGACTTCTTTCGGATGGCTGATCCTTTTGCCGGCCCCTAATTTCGAAATATGAATGAGCCCATCCACGCCCCCTTTCAACGTAACGAAGGCACCGAATGCAACAAGTCGCGATACGGTGCCGGTATGATACGATCCTACCGGGAACGTGTCCTCCACCCGTTCCCACGGGTCAGGCATCGCATCCTTGAGGCTGAAGGAGAAGCGGCTCTGTTCCCAATCGAGTTTCTTAATAATCACTTCGACCGTCTGGCCTACGGAAAGAATATCACCTACCCTCTCGGTCCTCGACCAGGCGATCTCGGAGACGGGTAGCAGACCTTCAACGCCGCCGATATTTACGAAGGCGCCGAATTTCTGTATGGATGTTACGGTCCCCTTCACCTTCATACCCTCTTTCAGAGCTGCCTTCAATTCATTTACCTTGCCCTGCCGTTCTTTTTCCAAAATCGGTTTCCGGGACACGACAATGTTCCTCCCGTTTTCCGCATATTCAATTATCATGAACGGCAACGAGCGGCCGATGTACTCCATCTGCTGTTCCTCCCGTCGCAAACCCATCTGGGAATAAGGGCAAAACGCGCGAACGCTGCCTGCAATCTTGATCTCAAAGCCCCCCTTCATTTCTTTGACCACCGTACCGTCAACAGGAATGCCGCTTCTCCACGCGTCCTCAAGCTGGGTTTGTTTGTCCGGGCCCGAGCCGACCTTGGTCGTAAAATGCATCTCATTATTTTCTGCAGAGACAAAGTAGGCGCGCACTACTTCGCCTTCCTTGACCGTGAGTTCTCCAGCATCATTCATCAGTTCCTTCTTGTCCAGGTAGCCCTCACCCTTGCCGCCGAGATCGAGAAATATCCAGTCGCTCGATATCTTGACGATCTGCGCTTCGACCAGCTGGCCGGGTTCGAGCTTTCCTTGTTTTTTAAAGCTCTTCTCAAAGAGCTCGGCAAAACTCTCTTCCTTGTTTGACTCTTGTGCTGATTCATTATTGGTATTCATAACGTACCTTTCGAAATTTTTTATATGTATTTTTCCACAACGACACTACGTCGCGGAGCATATCGGAAAAATTCAGTTTGCCGCGGATAACCACAATGCACACGCTGAAAAATGGCAGTACCTAAAAAATGAAAGGCGGGTAATGGAGGTTCTATGCTCATGCACCTTTGGCAGCGATCCTTTTCGTCTTTACTTCATGTCCGCCGCGGTGAAGATGTTCCGCGGTTCCCATCAGATCATACTCCATTGCACCGGTGATTATGACGTCAACGAACTCACCAGGTTCCGCTTCAGTTTCGGACAAGTATACCATGCCGTCAATTTCCGGCGCCTGAGTCTGCAGTCTCCCGGTGAGCACCATGTCCTCCATACCATCAATGAGTACGCGTTGAGTCGAACCGATGAGGGTGCGGTTCTTCTTGAGCGATATCTTTGCCTGCGCTTTCATGATCCTGGTGTAGCGGTCCATCGCTGTCTCGTACGGCACGGTGGACGTTAGCTTGTAAGCAGGAGTTCCTTCTTCCGGAGAAAAGGTGAAGACACCCAGATGTTCGAACTCCGCTTCTTTCACGAACGCGAGAAGCCGTTTGAATGCTGCTTCGGTCTCGCCTGGAAATCCAACAAGGAGCGAGGTGCGAAGCGCGATGCCGGGTATCTGTTCCCTCAGCAACGCAACGGTCTTCCGGATATCCTCCGACGTCCCGCGGCGGTTCATCGCCGTGAGTACTTTATCATCAAAATGCTGGATCGGGATATCGAGGTACTTGCAGACTTTCTCCTCACCAGCTATCACCATCATGAGTTCCTTGCTGATCTTGCGTGGATATGCATACATGAGCCGCACCCAGCCGACGCCCTTTATACGAGCCAGCGATGTGAGGAGCTTGGAGAGATCCGTTTCATTATCGTGGTATGCTGTCGAATCCTGGGCCAGGAGTATCAGCTCCTTCGCCCCTTCATCGACGAGCCGGCGCGCTTCGTCGATGATCGAGGCGCCGGGCCTGCTGGTGAAATCACCCCGGATGATCGGGATAGCGCAATAGGAGCAGCGGTTGCTGCATCCCTCGGCAATCTTGAGGTATCGATAATGCACAGGCGTGGTGCTTACTCTGGGCAGACCATAGACCATCTTGGGCGGAGACACCTCTATGAAGTGTTCTTTACCGCCGAGCGCCTGCTTGCAGATCTCACCAATGCGGCCAATCTCACCAGTCCCGATAATGGCATCGGCCTCGGGAAGCTCCCTCATAAGGTCTTCCTTGTACCGCTGAGCGAGGCAGCCGGCAACGATGACTCTGGAACAGTGTCCCTGCTGCTTCATGTTCCCCGCATCAAGAATCGCTTCAATGGACTCTTCCTTGGCCGATTCGATGAATCCGCAGGTGTTAACGACGATGACGTCTGCTTCGTGCTGGTCAGCGGTGATTTCAAAACCAGAGCCTGCGAGCACGCCCAGCATCTGCTCGGCATCCACCTGGTTCTTGGGACAGCCCAAGTTAATCATGCCTATTTTGTATCGCTTTTGGATCACTGGTTTTATGTTGGGAATATACGTCCGCGCAGAGAGCAATGAAAACGGCAGGCACATGCAGCGGCAGGAATACTATACCACGCGGAATGCCGAGAGACAACGGAAAACATCTAAAACCCGCCGGACATGGCAAGGAAACTCGCCATCTTCTCATTCGTCTCACGCAGGCGCTTCGAAAGCGTCTTCGTGAACGCCCAGAGAAGCTTATAGCCCAGCTCGCGGTCGCTGCTCAGGATATTATCCAGGTCGGTTTTGCTGATTGCAAGTAGTACAAGATCGGTGTTGGCGATTGCATGCGCCGAACGCGGAAAGTTATCGATCAATGCCATCTCGCCGAAGTAATCACCAGGCTTCAATACAGCGAGCGCCTCTTCTCCGATATTCGGTATGAACTTGCTGATCCGCACATCGCCGTTCGTGATAACAAAACAGCGGTCGCCCGGATCTCCTTCCTTGAAAATCACTGTATCTTTGGCAAAAGCCTCTATGCGGGAGATCTTTTCGATCTTCTCCAGCTCATTGACCGTGAGCATCTTAAACAAGTTTACCTTCTTCAAAAATTCAAGCATGCTGCCCCCTCACCCGTGTATATACGGCCCATCTCGAAGGTATGCTGGATGGGTTCCAGTTCTTTTTCTGTAGCAGCGATGTTCGCCATAACATCAAAACGGCCGGGCATTTGCCGGAGCTTTTTGTGCATCCTGTAGCCGAAAACTGTTTCATTCCTTCCCTGCAACTTCTTCGGCGTGACGGCCAAATCCAGCACACCCAGGCATTACTTGTCCTGATCTTGACCGTGGCGAACACGAACTCGCACCGGTACAGGGCCAGCAGATCGGTCTCGCCGCTGCGTGCGATTATTGATCTCCAGGATCTTGTATCCCGGCTGTGACAGAATGTACACGACCTGGTCTAGCTTTCCTTGCCGATGAGTTTTGGAAGAGGAGGCTCACCGCCGGACGTTCCCGAGCATCCAGGCAACAGGGTTGAATGTCTTCCGGTGCGCATCGCAGGGCCCGTACTTGTAGAGTGCTTCGAAGTGTTCCCGTGTACCATATCCTTTATGCTTCCGGAAATTATACTGAGGGTACTGGTCGTGCAGCTCAAGCATGATTCGGTCCCGGGTAACCTTGGCAAGGATCGAAGCCGCTGCGATACTATGGCTGCGGCAATCGCCCTTAATCAGGGGCTTCTGGGGAATCGTGATACGGGGAAGAGTTATAGCATCAAGGAGAAGGTAATCCGGCTGCGGATGGAGCGCTTTGAGCGATCGCTCCATTGCGATGATCGTGGCTTGGTAGATATTAACATCGTCGATAGTCCGTTCGTCAACAATTCCGATGCCATAGCATATTGCCTGCTGACGAATAATATCGAATAGCTTGTCCCTTTTTTTTTCAGATACCTGCTTTGAGTCTGTAACCCCCGGGATCAGCAGTCCCTCGGGAAGCACCACCGCAGCAGCAACGACAGGGCCGGCCAGTGGTCCCCTTCCGGCCTCGTCAAGGCCTGCGATGCAAGTGTATCCTGCCTCGCGTGCGCTCCGCTCGAAGAGCCGCGGATCGCATGCAATCTCGCCGCCGAAGAAATCATCGTCCCGGTCAGGATGGACATCCCGGGTGCGGGGCCCTCCACGAGGCATAAAGACCTCTTTCAAAGGTACATTCGAATGTACCAAATACGAAATCCTAAACAGCGACGGTTCCGACCGCACACGTGTTTAGGATCTCGAGATTCGTGCATCACGCTTGAACGATTACTTCTGCTCTGTCACGTCAGGTTCTGTTGCTCCGGCCACTGACGCAAAAACGCGCTCCTTTTCCTTGATCCTGGCCGCCTTACCGCGCAGCTCGCGGAGGAAGTAAAGCTTGGCCCTTCGGACCTTGCCTTCCTTGGCGAGTTCGATCTTGTCGATCATGGGGGAGTGGACCGGGAAGAGACGCTCGACTCCTACGCCGTAGGACAGTTTCCGAACCCGGATAATCTCGCGTGCACCTGAACCCTGCCGACCGATGACTAACCCCTCAAATACCTGGATCCTTTCCTTGTCGCCTTCCACAACCTTCGCATGAACGCGGATGGTATCACCCACGCGGAAGTTCGGTATCCCTTCTTTTAATTGAGCCTTTTCCAAAGACTGAACGATATTCATTTCAAACCTCCCTTAAACTATCATTGCGGATTGCATATCTCGGATGTCTTTGTGAGCCGCATTCTACGATATTATTGTTATGTGTTCATCTCTTTTTTCAGTTCTGCTACTATTTTTTGATCTTCCCGTGTCAAATCTGCACCTTCCAGGAGATCAGGCCTCTTCAAGAGCGTAGCCCTGAGCGCTTCGCGCCGCCGCCATTTATCGATCTCCGCATGATTGCCAGAGAGCAAAACGTCAGGGACCTTCATCCCGCGAAACTCGGCGGGCCTTGTATAGTGCGGATGATCGAGAAGTCCGTCACCAAAGGAATCACGATATGACGATTCTTCATCGCCGAGCACTCCCGGCAAGAGCCTTGCCACTGCATCAATCACCACGAGAGCCGCCAATTCTCCGCCCGTCAGGACATAATCGCCTATCGACAGCTCTTCGTCGACCAGTGCATCAATGACTCGCTCGTCAACTGCCTCGTAGTGGCCGCAGAGCAAAACGATACGTCGTTTTTCTTCGGAAAACCGCTCTACCCTCTGCTGGTTCAGGACTCGGCCTTGAGGCGAAAGCAGGACCGTCAGAAATCGTTCTCCGGGATAGTCAGTCTTCATCGCCTCGAAAGCCTTGAAGATCGGCTCCGGTTTAAGTACCATTCCAGCACCACCGCCATAGGGGCTGTCATCGGCGGTTTTGTGCCTGTCTTCTGCAAAGTCCCGAATATCCCTGATCGTTACGTTCACGAGTCCTTTTTCCCGGCCCCGTTTGAGGATACTCGCATTCAGCGGTCCTTCTAGCATTCCCGGAAACAGTGTGAGCACCTCAAAATTCAAGCTGCGCATGGCCGGAATCGGTTCCTGCTTCATTCTATCAAGCCGTCCATCAGATGTATGACCATCCGCTTTGCTTTGCGGTCGACCTCCTTGACCACTTCACGCGTTGCAGGAACATAAATCTCTTTTTTGCCGTGTTTAACAACGTAGACGTCATTACTGCCGGTCTCAAAGATGTCCACAATCGAACCGAATCTCTCGCCGCTTTCGGACACCACTTCCATGCCAATGAGCTCGAACCAGTAGTACATTCCTTCAGGCAGGGGAACAGCCTCTTCTGCTGGAACCTTCACGAACCATCCATTGAGCGCTTTGGCCTTTTCCGGGGTATCGAAATCTTTGAACCGAATGTACGGAGAACCTCCTGCATAGCGAACGTTTTGTATCTCGCAAATGAGTTCCTTTCCGGTCTGAGATACAAGATGCACGCTCCGGAGCCCCTTAAACCGCCCGGGAAAGTCAGTCACGGGCTCGATTTTCACCTCACCAGCAACGCCGTAAGGCTTCACTATCCTGCCAACGGTGATGAGCATCAAGAATCCACTCTTTGCATCAATGGGCCGGTGATATACGGCTTTTTTGCGTTTCTATATACTGCACCCCGCATTCAGCCATCCGTATGCGAAATTACTTCGTCTCGGCGTACTGCTTCATGACGCCCACTTTGGAAAGCAGGGTCTTGACCGTATCGGAGGGGACTGCGCCTTTCTTGAGCCAGCCGAGGGCCTTGTCCTGGTCGACTTTGATCTCCGCGGGTTTCTTGAGCGGGTCGTAGGTTCCAACCATCTCGATAAAACGGCCGTCCCGCGGCGAGCGTGAATCTGCAACCACCAGCCGGTAGTACGGCTTCTTGTGGGTCCCCATCCTCTTGAGCCTAATTCTTACTGCCATGTCTTCACCTCTTTCTTAAAAAAACATAAAAATCGATTCTCGTAAATGCACCAGGGTCGCAGCGCCAAATACTATTATTTCTTTTCTCTGCGTTCTGTGCGTCCATGCGAGAATTGATTTAAATTAAAACGGCAACTTGCCGCCGAACATTTTTCCCATTTTGCCCATCTTGCCGCTCGTCATGGACTTCATCATCTTCCGCATCTCGGCAAACTGTTTGAGCAGCCGGTTCACATCCTGCACCTGCGTACCACTGCCTTTGGCGATGCGAGCTCTGCGACTTCCGTTGATAAGTGTGTAGTCCGAACGCTCCTTAGGAGTCATCGAGCTGATAATTGCGTCCACTTTTGTCAGCTCCTTCTCGTTCACCTGAGCATCGGGGACCTTCATCCTGCCCATCCCCGGGATCATTCCCATGATCTGTTCTATCCCCCCGAGTTTCTTCACCTGCTTCAGCTGATTTCGGAAATCATCCAGGTCAAAGGAATTCTTCTTGAGCTTCTTCGCGAGCTTAAGCGCTTCTTCGTGGTCTACCGCTTCCTGAGCCTTCTCGATGAGCGACAGAACATCACCCATGCCAAGGATGCGTGAGGCCATGCGATCCGGATGAAATGGTTCGAGGGCATCGAGCTTTTCGCCCATGCCCACGAACTTGAGCGGCTTGCCGGTCACGGCTCTGACCGAAAGCGCCGCGCCGCCGCGGGCATCGCCGTCAAGCTTGGTCAACACCACCCCGTCAACACCTAAGTCGGCATTGAACTTCGTGGCGATGTTGACGGCTTCCTGGCCGGTCATGGCATCTGCTACGAAGAGAATCTCATGTGGCCTCACGCCGGCCTTAATCTTCCGGAGCTCCTCCATGAGCGGTTCATCAATTTGGAGCCTGCCTGCGGTGTCGAGGACCACGACTTCGAACAACGAAGATGCTGCCTGTTTTACGGCCTCACGGCAAATGGTGACGGGGTCCTGTTCGTTCGTAGTGTAAGCATCAACACCTACCTGCTTTGCAAGCGTGATGAGTTGCTGGACTGCCGCCGGCCTGCGCGTGTCTGCCGGAACAAGAAGCACCCGACGTCCGTCTTTTTTAAAGTTCTTCGCAAGCTTGCCTGCCGTAGTTGTCTTCCCTGACCCCTGCAGTCCGACAAGCATGACTATTGTCGGCGGGTTTGGCGCGAGATAAAGCTTGGCCTGGGTGCCTCCCAAAAGACTCACAAGCTCGTCGTGGACAATCTTGATGACCTGCTGACCCGGCGTAAGGCTGGAAAGGATCTCATGACCTATTGCCCGTGTCTGGACGCGGTTGATGAAATCCTTGACAACTTTAAAGTTGACATCAGCCTCGAGGAGCGCAAGGCGTACCTCGCGGAGGGCGTCTTTAACATCTTCTTCCTTCAGGACCCCCCTACCACGAAGCTTCTTGAAAACAGACTCTAATTTACTGCTTAAGGAATCAAACATGAAAAGCACCTGCTCGGCAAAGAATATAAAATATATAAGATAAGTCCCTTATTGTCAAGGATTTTTTCTCTTCTGTCAAGGCAAAGTAGAAATGATAATCATATAAAGGGCACCTCCGAGCATAGCAGAATCGTGAGATTCTGTTATGCTCATAGGCAAAGAGTCCAATCTTAACCCTGGAGGTGCTGTATGAGATTATACGCTAGCTTTGATTTGCATTCAAGCAACAGCTATCTTGGCATCATCGATGAGGATGGCAAGCGAGTATTCAAGAAGAAACTGTCAAACAATCGTGATATCATCCTGAGCACACTGGCGCCATACAAAGATAATATAGCAGGCATCGTCGTGGAATCGACGTATAACTGGTATTGGCTCGTCGATATTCTGATGGAAGAGGATTACAAGGTGCATCTTGCAAACACCACGAAGATCCAGAAATACTCTGGGCTCAAGTATGCCGATGATCAACACGACGCATTCTGGTTGGCCGAGATGCTGAGGCTTGGTATTCTCCCGGAGGGATATATCTATCCGAAAGAAGATCGTCCGATTCGGGATCTCCTCAGAAAGCGAAGTCATTTAGTACGACTTCGGACATCTCTGATTTTAAGTCTTCAGAACATTCTTAGCCGCAACAATGGTGTCAAACTGAAGGCGAATGCTGTCAAGACATTAACCATCGATCATGTAAGTCCTTATCTTGCCGGCAACGAAGATCTGGCACTTGCAGGAAAGGTGAGCAAGGACAGTATAGATTTCTTCACCTTGCAGATCAAGTCACTCGAATCCATTGTGGGAGATCGGGTAGCTCTGCGGGAGCCGTACAGTAAGCTTTTGACGGAACCCGGCATTGGCAAGATCCTGGGCTTGACGATTATGCTGGAGACTGGCCCTATCAATCGATTTTCCGATGTTGGGAATTTTGTATCGTACTGTAGAAAGGTTTCGACCGCTTGGATCAGCAACGAGAAGCAAAAGGGCAAAGGGAACAGGAAGTGCGGAAACAAGTATCTTGCCTGGGCATTCTCGGAAGCAGCAGAACTAGCGCGTCGATTTGATACGGACGCACGAACATATTACAACTGCAAGGCGCAGAAGACAAACAGGATGGTGGCGCATAATGCCCTTGCTCACAAATTGGCGCGAGCGGCCTATTACATCATGCGGGACGGGGTGCCGTTCGTACCGGAGAAGTGCTTTGGATGAAAGATGGCTGGGGCGGTGAACCATCAATAGGACTGGCAAACCCATCGATAATGATTGGTAATCCGCCCCACCCGTAATATATATCGTTATCAACATCTTTGCTGCCCGTGCCGTGAACTATTACAGGACTGGTTAATAACCATAAGAAATGAAAAACCACTTGGGCGCGGCAAGGAGCCGAAGATTTTCTGGTCCACCGATGGTGGAAAGGGTCTTGGAGATATCCTGTAGTACCAATGACCTTAATCCTGATGGATGTCTGATGCAGTGAAGAATTGACATCGAATGTAATGAAATTACGGCAATGGTGAGGATAGTGGTAGCGAAAAGGCTCGACGAGAAAGTTCCTTTCTCGTCACAAGATAACTATTTTCACTTGACAGTGCCCTTTAAATGGATGTCCTATTCTAGCAAATTAGAAATGTCCTATTTTAAGTTGCAATACCCTGACGTACTTGGAGGGTACTGTGACGGAAAAGGACATGATCACCATGAGCAGGAGAGAGACAAAAAGACTGCACATTATCCACCAGGCGCTGGATAAGAGGATCACCCAGGAGAAGGCAGCGGAGCTCGTAGGCTTGAGCAGCAGGCAGTTTCGGCGGATGATCAAACGGGTACGGGAGGAAGGAGACGACGGCATCAGCCACCGATCCCGCGGCAAGACCTCGAATCGTCATGTCCCCACGAAGATCAAAGACAAAGCACTGAAGCTGTTTAGGGAGAAGTACAGTGATTTCGGCCCTACCTTTGCCAGCGAGAAGCTTCTGGATGTTCATGACATCAAGATAAGCAAAGAGACTCTTCGTCTATGGCTGAAGAGGGAAGACATCCCCTATGCAAAGCGCAAAGGGAGAAAGCACCGGCAGTGGCGCGAGAGAAAGCATCATTTCGGAGAATTGGTCCAGATGGATGGTTCCCATCATGACTGGTTCGAAGGCCGAGGCCCTGAATGTGTACTCATGGGATATATCGATGATGCCACAGGAACGGTGTATGGACGTTTTTATGACTACGAGGGGACGATGCCCGCCATGGACAGCTTCAAGCGGTATATCAAGCGCTACGGCATTCCCCAGAGCGTCTATTTGGACAAGCACACAACGTATAAATCTTCGGCCAAGCAGAGCATCGAGGATGAGTTGGAAGATATAAAACCCATGAGCCAGTTTGAAAGGAGCCTCACTGAACTCGGGGTGACGGTCATCCATGCCAATTCACCCCAGGCCAAAGGCAGGGTAGAAAGGAGTTTTCTAACGCTTCAGGACCGTCTGGTTAAAGAAATGAGGCTTGCCAAGGTTAACAACTTCGAGCAGGCAAACGAATTCCTGATAAAATATTTTCCAATGCACAACGCAAAGTTCAAGGTAAAGGCCATTTCTGAAGTCGATGTACACCAACCCGCACTCTCTCTGAGAGAACTGATCAAGATTTTCTGCATTCGAGAGGAGCGTACGCTCCGGAATGACTTCACCATCGCTTATAACGGCAAACTCTACCAGATCAAAGATGCCGTAAAAGCCCAAAAGGTTGCTGTAGAAGAGCGACTGGATGGATCTCTGCATATAAGTCACAAAGGACAGGAGTTAACTTATCGGGAAATCAAGACGCGACCAGTCAAAGAGAAACTAAAAATGCCGGTGCTATATGAGAGACGATATCAACCAGCAGATCACCCCTGGAAGCGACTCAGAAGAGCATCACAACAACTTCCCGTTGCTCCCTAAAAGCGGACATTTCTATCTTGCTAAGAGTAGGACATTTCTACTTTGCCTTGACACACATCCCCCCTTGCCGTTGACATTTGTCTGATTCAGGAATATATTTGTCGAAACTTAATTGTTAGAAGCTATAAAAATAATCTATAAGAAATTATTGCATAAGCAGTATCTTGATATCCAATCTACTGTTTTCGAGATT
>DASPQB010000309.1:0-17527 GCA_035625205.1 Nitrospirota bacterium
GACCCGAAACCATGTTTGGCGACATGGCGGTTGCCGTACATCCCCTCGATCCGCGATATAAGGACCTCATCGGCAAGACCATAGATCTCCCGCTGACCACAAGGCAGATCCCAATCATAGGCGACTCGATTCTCGTTGACCTAGAATTCGGCACCGGTGCGGTAAAAGTCACGCCAGCCCACGATTTTAACGACTACGAGGCGGGTTTGCGTCAGATTCCGAACCTCCCGCGTGTCAAAATGCTCGATGATAGAGCCGAGATCCTTCCCAGCATTCCTGACGTTTTTCCCGAGGTATTGAAACAGATCGCGGGCAAATCTGCAAAGAAGGCGCGCGGTATGGTCGTGGAGCTGCTCCAGGCGCGTGGCTTTCTTATCAAGACGGATGACCACGCACATACCATAGGCAAATGCTACCGTTGCAGGTCCGTGGTGGAACCCTATCTTTCACCTCAGTGGTTCGTGAAGACTGCGCTGCTTGCCGAGCCGGCGATCAAGGCTGTCGAAGACGGCAACGTGCGGATCATTCCCAAGGGCTGGGAAAACACCTATTTCGAGTGGATGCGAAACATCAAAGACTGGTGTATCTCGCGTCAGATCTGGTGGGGCCACCGCATTCCGGCATGGTACTGCGACGACTGCGGGACCATTACGGTCAGCCGAACTGATGCGGCGATATGCAGCAAATGCGGAAGCACAAAAATACACCAGGAAACAGATGTACTCGATACGTGGTTCTCGTCAGCGCTTTGGCCGTTCTCCACGCTCGGCTGGCCTGACAAAACCAAGGATCTCTCCGTTTACTACCCCACATCGGTTTTGGTTACGAGCTTCGATATTATTTTCTTTTGGGTGGCGCGAATGATTATGATGGGACTTCATTTTATGAAAGATGTCCCGTTCGACGACGTGTATATCCACGCGCTCGTGCGCGATGCAGAAGGCCAAAAAATGAGCAAGTCGAAGGGCAACGTGATCGACCCGCTAGTGATGATCGAGCAATACGGGACCGACGCCTTCCGGTTCACGCTCACCGCCTTTGCTGCTCAGGGAAGGGACATCAAGATGTCCACGGAGCGCATCGAAGGCTACCGGAACTTCGCGAACAAGATATGGAACGCGAGCAGGTTCGTGATGATGAATTTAGAAGAAAACTTTGCACCGAATGCAGAACTTGTCACGGACGGGACCTCTCTATCCGATCTGTGGATTCTCTCGCGTTTAAACTCGGTCACGAAAGAGGTCCAGGCGGCTCTGACGGACTACCGGTTCAATGACGCCGCCTCGGCGCTCTATCACTTTATATGGCACGAATACTGCGACTGGTATCTGGAGTTGTCCAAGCCATCACTCTATTTGGATAGGGGATCGCCCAAGCGCAAGGCGACACAAACTCTGCTCGCCCACGTCCTCGAAACAGCACTTAGGCTGCTGCATCCCATCATGCCGTTCATCACCGAAGAGATATGGCAGACCCTGCCGGAAACGGTCAGAGTCCGGAGCAGTGGGGCAGGGGGCCGGCCGGGCTCGATAACGGTTGCAGGATATCCTGTTGCCGACGATTACTTGATCAATGCCGGGATCGAGCGCGATATGCAATTGATCATGGACCTCATCCTGACGATCAGGAATATTCGGGGCGAGATGAATATCGCACCATCGATGCAGATACAAGCAATCGTAAACGTCGAAAACAGTGAACTTGCAGAGCAACTCGAAAAGAGCACTGAGTATGTTAAGACGCTGGCCCGTTTGCTGGAACTCCGGATCAGCGTTAACGAAAAAAAACCCAAAGCATCGGCAGTAGGCGTGATAAAAGGGGCCGAAGTGTATATTCCGCTTGAGGGTATAATCGACCTGACACAGGAGTTCGACCGTTTGCAGAAAGAGATCGCAAAGACCTCAAAGGATATAGAGGTGTTTTCAAAGAAGCTATCGAACAAGAACTTTGTCGACAAAGCACCGAAGGAAGTCGTTGCAAAGGACACCGCGAAGCTTGAAGAATTCAAACTAAAACGCGAGAAGCTTGAACACAGCCTGAAGATGCTGGGATAAGAGAAATTCATCGGTCATGGATCATACTATAAATGAACTTCTAGCGCTTGCATTGGAGGAAGACCTCGGACCCGGCGACGTAACCTCCGAAGCAACGATTCAGCCCGAATCCAAGTCTGTAGCCGTGATGCTGGCGAAGCAGGACCTTATCCTTGCCGGGCTCGATGTTGTCCGCGCTGTCTTTCATTACCTCGATCCTAACATCCAATTTACAACCGTTGTGAAGGACGGCGACACGATTACAGCCGGGACGGAGTTCGCGAGATTTTCCGGGAACACGCGGGCATTGCTAGCAGGCGAGCGCGTGGCTCTGAATTTTCTCCAGCACCTTTCCGGCATTGCGACGTTGGCGGCAGCATATACCGAGAAGGTGAAGGGCTTGAAAGCTGAGGTACTGGATACCAGAAAAACACTTCCCGGTCTGCGGCAGCTCGAGAAATATGCAGTGCGGGTAGGGGGAGGGAAAAATCATCGCTTTGGTCTTTATGACGGAGTTTTGATTAAGGACAACCATATCAAGGCATCCGGCAGTATAACGAAAGCCGTTGAAAGCACAAGGAGGTCGGCGCACCACCTTCTCAAGATAGAAGTGGAGGCGAAAACTCTTGACGAGGTCCGTGAAGCGCTGGTTGCACAAGCAGACGTCATCATGCTCGATAATATGCCCATAGACATGATGCGCAAAGCAGTGAAACTGATCGCAGGAAAAGCTTTAATTGAGGCTTCTGGCAACGTTACACTCAAAACGATTCGTGCGGTTGCGGAGACCGGCGTTGACTTCATCTCCTCGGGCAGTCTCACCCATTCCGCTCCTGCCGCTGATATCAGCATGAAAATAAAATAGGGGGATTCCAGGACCAGAGTTCGGGTGCCGGTTGAGAATCTGCTGACCAAGGTTCTTGGAACCGATATCCCCGGCTCCTGACCCCTGATACTATGTATAAAGAAAAAATTCTGAACATCCTCCGTGCATCACGCTCGGCGTTCTTATCCGGTGAAGAGCTCGCGCGAAAGATCGGCGTCTCCCGCACCATGGTGTGGAAGCACATCAAGGCGCTGAAGCGGGACGGCTTCGGGATCGACGCCGTGCCGTCGCAGGGCTACCGCATCATTTCCGAGCCTGATCTCCTGCGGCAGAACGAGATTAAGACAGGTCTGAAAACAAGAGTTATCGGAAAAGAGATCCATATATATCCAGAGATTTCTTCGACAAACACGCGTGCCATGGAGATGGCATCAGACAACGCGCATGCAGGCACCGTCGTTATTGCCGAGACACAGACCGGCGGCAAGGGCAGGCTCGGCAGGAAATGGATATCGCCGAAGGGAAATCTGTATTTTAGCGTCATCCTGCGCCCAGAAATCCCACTCCACAAGGCGCCGCTCATCACACTGATGGGAGCTGTTGCCGTGGCCTCGGCAATCAGAAAAGCGTGCAATGTCCACGCTGTAATCAAGTGGCCGAATGACGTCCTCATTTCGGGCAAGAAAGTATGCGGCCTGCTTACCGAGATGAGCGCAGAGCAGGACCGTATCAGGCACATTGTGCTCGGCATCGGCGTGGATGTGAATATGGATCTCGACGTGCTGCCTACCGACGTCCGGATGATGACGACCTCTCTCCTGTCGGAAACAAACAAGAAGATAAACAGGACCGCACTCCTTCGGGAGATCCTCAGGGAACTCGACCACTGGTACCAAGTGTTCCTTCACGATTCTGCTGATATGTTGAAAGCATGGGAAAATCTCAACATGACCATAGGAAGCCGCATTGCCGTGAGCGGTGCAGGCGATGTGCTCGAAGGTTTAGCGCAGGGCGTAGATACTGAGGGCCGGCTCATTGTCAAGCTTGACGACGGTACCACACGGACTGTTGCTGCGGGCGATGTGACGATAGTGAAACGATAGGGGACAGGATTAAGTAGCAATGACCCGAGGAAAAGTATTGGAACTCGTCCGTTCTTTACATGAAATCCTGTACTGATCTCAGCGCGCGCCCTTTTTTCCCGGAGGAACCATGCTTTTAGCCATCGATATAGGAAACACGAACGTGGTGCTTGGCGTTTTTGACGGGGAGAAACTCGTCGAGAACTGGCGCGTAGGCACCAACACACGGATCACGCCCGATGAGTACGCGATAATCTTCAAGGACCTCTTCAATTTTGCCACGCTCGATTTTAAGCAGATCGCGGGAGTGATCATCTCAACGGTCGTGCCGCCCTTATTGCCCGTGATGACGGAGATGTCACGGAAATATTTTCACATCGAGCCCATGGTCGTAACGCACAAACTCAAGACGGGCATTATGATCCGGTGTGACAACCCAAAGGAGGTCGGTGCAGACCGCATCGTGAATGCGGCTGCCGCGTATCAGCTCTATGGAGGCCCGCTCATTATCGTTGACTTCGGCACGGCGACCACGTTTTGTGCGGTAACCCAGAGCGGTGATTATCTGGGCGGGGCGATTTGTCCAGGCATAAAAATTTCTGCAGAAGCATTGTTTCAGCGCGCCTCGAAGTTGCCGCGAGTCGAACTCATAAAACCTGGAAACGTGATCGGCACCGATACCGTCAGTGCAATGCAGGCCGGTATTATCTATGGTTACGCCGGCTTGGTGGACGGCATCGTGGAACGGATGAAGAAGGAGCTGTCCGACCATGCCACGGTAGTTGCAACAGGCGGTCTGGCAGAGCTGGTCTCGCCTGAAACGAGGTGCATACGGCAGGTAAAACCCCAGCTGACGCTTGAGGGCCTACGATTACTGTTCGAAATAAATCGTTGATTTTCAGCGACAAAGACCGATGCCCACAAAAAACCTGATCGCTGCTACAAATCTATCCATCCCGTTACCTTGACGAGTCCACTTTTTTATGATATTTTTCGTTTAAACCATGTGTAAGGAGAATAGATGAATATCCTCGTCGTTGATGATGAAGAAGGCGCCCGGGAATTGTTCAATACTATCCTGACAGATGAAGGATATGAGGTTGCCCTCGCCAACAGCGGAGAGGATGCACTGACCTTGTTCAAAAATCAGCCCTTCAATCTCGTGATTACAGACATCAAAATGCCGGTAATGGATGGTCTTCAGCTTCTCCAGGAGATCCGAAAGATGGGATCTAAAACCGATGTGATAATGGTGACGGCATACGGGGAAGTCGAAAGCTATCTCAAGGCAATGAGCCTCGGGGCAGCTGAATATATTAACAAGCCCATTCGCATTAAGGAATTGAAACGGATCGTCCATAAAGTACTGACTGAGCAGAAGGCGAGGTCTGGCAGCTGATGTCACGCCTGCGCAAGGACCCCATTGTCGGCCGGTGGATCATTGTTGCCACAGAGCGTCCCAAAAAACCCGAAGAATATATCTTTGAAGAGCCTATAGATGATGTAAGCACGACTGAGTGCCCGTTTTGTCGCGGTAACGAATCAAAAACCCCGCCGGAGATCGCCTCCTTCAGGCCTGAGAATACTCTACCGAATACAGAGGGCTGGTGGGTACGCGTTGTTCCAAGTAAGTTCCCCGTGCTCCACATTGAAGGCAGCATGGAACGCGAAGGGAGCGGCATCTATGACTGGATGAACGGTATCGGCGCCCATGAGATCATTATTGAGAGCCCCGAGCATGCAATACGGCTCGAAGATCTTTCCGAAAGCCAGGTTGAAAAAGTCCTCTGGTCATACCGCGACCGCATTCTCGACCTTGAAAGGGACACCCGTCTCAGATACGTTCTGGTTTTCAAAAATCAGGGATGGATTGCCGGATCGGCATTAAACCATGCACATTCCCAGATAATCGCTACGCCGGTCATTCCTAAGTTCGTGAAGGAAAAGCTGGACGGTGCCAAATCTTATTACGATTATAAGGAACGGTGCATCTTCTGCGACATCATCCGGCAGGAACTTCAAGCGCCGGAACGCATGGTCGAAGAGACGCGCCATTTTATTGCCATGGTCCCCTTTGCACCCCGCTTCCCCTTCGAGACATGGATCTATCCAAAAAAGCACTTGTGCTCTTATGTCGATGTTGGGAAAGAGGAGATCATGGATTTTTCCAGGACACTCATGCACACGCTGCAGAGGCTCGGTAAAGTCCTGAACCATCCTCCGTATAATTTCATGCTTTATACGGCACCGAACCGCGTACCGCGCCGCGGGCATTGGCACACATTGAATGACGACTTCCACTGGCACCTCGAAATCATGCCACGACTTACGCGCGTGGCCGGGTTTGAGTGGGGCTCAGGCTTCTACATCAATCCCACGCCTCCAGAACTGGCGGCACAGTATTTGCGGGAAGTAAAGCTTTAGGCAATGAAAGAAAACCAGCATAAGCCTGTGGTTGTTAAATGAGGGAGAGAAAGAGCCACACCTGTACAGGTGCGGCTCTTTCTCTTTCAAGAGAACGTTCATGCAGTCGGAACAACAAAGGAGAATATGATCGAATGTAATTCAGCATGCTACCCGCATGAGAACATCGCACGGTCGTGGGCTTAAAGAATTCTTGAGCGCCGATGTCATTCCGATTCGGCATATTTTTAGGAACCAGTTCTACACCGCGAGCCGGAATTCGGCGATGCCCTTGAAGTGCCAGGTTGCACGCCCGCTTCCGATGGTTCCGGGCCAGTGCAGTAGCAGAACAATGCGCAGGACTGGCCGGGCCAGCATCTGGAACTGGTGAAAAGTTCAAGCTTGGCCGTTACATGTCCTGTACTGATCGTAAGCGAATTCGAGCGCTGAGAAGATGCGTGAGACGTGGTGAAATGAAGAGGGTGGTTCATGCGTGGACCATTAGCGATTTGACTGCCATTGGACATACTCTCCTTGACTTGTTTGATATTGGCAAATGGAGCATACCCCTCGTCCTTTACTACCGTAAATTTACACAGAGTTTTTTACACTGCCGTAAAGGATGCCTTCGTGGAAAAGGGCATCGAAATGTGCTATAGTTTAAGACAAATTAGATAAGAAATTAATCCTACACAGACGAAAAAGGAGGTTTTGATATGGTCCAGAAGGCAAGTCCGAAGCTGACGGAAATGATGAACCAGGCTATTGCAGGAGAACTTCAGGCAATCGTGCAGTACATGTGGCATCATGTTATGGTAAAAGGAATGAACGCAGAATCACTTTCCGGAGTTTTTGAAAAGGTGTCCGTTGATGAGATGAAGCATGCAGAAAAAATCGCCGAGAGATTATTCTATTTTGATGTCAATCCCACGACGAAGCCGACACCCGTCGTCACTGGTGGGGATGCTACCCAAATGCTGAAGGCAGACACTAAGGCAGAGGAAGATACGATCACACTGTATAAAGACATCATCAAACAGGCCGCATCGGAAGGAGATGAGACGACACGGTTGCTTTTCGAAGAGATCCTTTCCGAGGAAGAAGGCCACCATGACACGTTCACGACACTTCTCGGGCAATAAGAAAATGAAAGAGGGTGGTTGTACGACAACCAGCCTCTTTGCATTTGAGCCCTGAAATTGATTGCAGGTGGTAACTAAATTGACCATTACTATTTCGTCGTCTAAATGATACGAACGTTTTTTGGCTGTCGCGCTCGCTTTATTCCGAATAGATCTTTTCCCCTTAAGGCATCTTGAACTCTCTACCTGGGATGCGAACTGTCAGCACCGGACAGGCTGCCTTGCGAACCACCTTCTCGGCGGTGCTCCCGAATAGCATGTGGTCGATGCCTGTCCTCCCGTGGGTGCCGATGACAATCAGGTCAGCGTGCCTTTCTTTTGCCGTCTTGATGATCTCTACAAACGGTACGCCGCGCACAACCATCTTTTCCACGTCTTTGACTGTCTGTGAAACCTCCGCTCCCCACTTGTCCATTTCATTCATTGCGCTCTTTTGCATATCCTCCATCAGATCGGTAGCGGAAAGGGAAGAAGGAATATACCATTCAGCAATGCTGATATCCTGGATTACGTAGAGGAGAATGAGTTTGGACTGATAATCTTTCGCGAGCGAAATAGCATGGTCCATGGCAGCGCGGGCACCCTGTGAAAAGTCCGTCGGGAAAAGAATGGTTTTTATCTGCATGGGACCCCCTTTCTGTGACACATATTGTAAGTGTAGCTCTCGTTCACCGCCCTGTCAAACGAAAAGGGAATGTCGCGTATCCCGTTTTGGCAGATAAATCGGCCCGATCAGAACAGACACGGCTCGATTGCAGATAAGGCGGGCAGCACTCGTGTTATCCGTTACGAAAAGCGTGTTGAGTTCCATAGTGCCGAGGTGGCGAGAAAAATGAGGGGCATCTGCCGAATGTCACGCGATAGGCAAAGCCTATACCGGAGTGACTACAAGCAGTTCCGGAGAGAAGTACTGTAAATGCCTTGGATCTGCGCTTAAAGGTGAATTTAGCAGGTTCTCACAAACAACAGGAAGCGCAGAAAGCTCGTGCGTTGGCAGGAAACATGAAAAGACCGGAAGCGGGAAAAGGCCGGACTCATTCAAGAGCATATCCTCGGCGCGAAGAAATACGCGAACCAGAAACGGTCTGCGATAATAAGATCGAGAGACACATTAATACGGCGCTTCATGAGTTCCTGAGGAAAAGCCCCGTGGCGGAGATAATCGAGGACTTACGCTCAGCGGTTTTAAAAAAAAGAGGCAAAGGTGGGGCGGCATTTTTCAGCGTGGTTCAAGGGTTACTTACAAGGTCATTTATTAAAAAGAGGAATGCCAAACGCAAGAAAGTACCTTCGAACAAGGAAAAAAAGATTGACAATTTTAACACAGGCTGTTATAAATTACGCCTATGCTTCAAGCCACAGAAAAAATATGGATGAACGGCTCATTCGTCAAGTGGGACGATGCCAAAGTGCACATTCTGACGCATTCTCTCCATTATGCTACCGCTGTGTTCGAAGGGATCCGGTGCTATAAAACCGATGGAGGCTCTGCTGTTTTTCGTTTGCGGGAGCATGTGGATCGGCTCTTCGACTCTGCACATATCTACCAGATCGAGATGCCGTTCACCCGTGAAGTGATAAATGAGGCTATCCTCGAAACCGTCCGCGTAAACAAGATTGAAGCATGTTACATTCGGCCTCTCGTTCACATCGGTTATGGCGCTATGGGGGTCTTTCCCAAGGAGAATCCTGTTCAGGTTTCCATAGCTGTCTGGCCTTGGGGAAGCTACCTTGGTGAAGAGGGAATGCAAAACGGAATTCGAGTCAAGATCTCATCGTTTATCCGACCACATGTGAATGCAACGATGGTACGGTCAAAAACCACGGCGAATTATGCAAACGGGCTGCTGGCCAAGCGTGAGGCGCTGAAGGATGGATACGATGAGGCCATGCTGCTCGATACTGAAGGATATGTTGCTGAGGGTAGCGGCGAAAACGTATTTATGGTGAGGAAGGGCGTAATCAAGACCCCTCCCCTAACTTCGATTCTAGAGGGCATTACCCGGGAAACAATCATTCAACTCGCTGCGGAACTCGGCATGCCTCTCCTAGAAGAGCGGTTCACGCGCGACGAACTCTACATTGCCGACGAGGCGTTCTTTTCCGGTACGGCTGCCGAGATTACGCCGATACGCGAAGTTGACAATCGGACGATCGGCACGGGCAAGCCGGGGCCTGTGACCAAACAACTCCAGGCAGCGTTCTTCGACATCGTTCATGGCCGCGACAATAAGCATCAAGAGTGGCTCACCTACGTCTCGGCGAAGCAGCCAGCTATGAAGAAGTAGCTATTCTGTCGCAGATCTGACAGAGGTAACGATACAACGATCCACAAGCAGTTTTTCGCCCTGTGCTCAGCGCAATCTTGTTACAGAAGTTTTTTACATGTGCCGAAGTGGTGGAATTGGTAGACACGCACGTTTGAGGGGCGTGTGGGGCAACCCATGGGGGTTCGAGTCCCCCCTTCGGCACCAGTAATTATAATGCAATGTATGAACGCGCCGTTCTCCTGCTTGCAGTCCTGAATCTATCCAGATGAAAAAACACTTCCATATAGCACTCCTTCTATCGTGTTTTGCTGTTCTTACTCCCAATGTAGCCCACGCGCAAGAATCCACCTCCACCACGTTAGGGATTGTCACGTCGCCGCTCGCCAACGTGCACGAGGAGCCGCTGCCGAAGTCGAAGCTTGTTACACAGGTGCTCATGGGAGATGAGGTCCGCATCCAAGAAAAAAAGGACAACCACTACCGCGTCACCATCCTAAACCAGGGTAATAACGAAGGCTGGATCCAGCAGGAAGCGGTCCAAATCCTTAAGGACAAAGGACGTACCTACCTGAACGCAAACCGACAGTGGATTGTTGTGACGACACCCAAGACCGAGGCCCTTATTCTCGACAAGACGGGTAATCATAAGGTACCACTCTATGCCGGCACGCACCTTCCGGTGCTTCAACAGAACACGGTCAGCTTTAAGGTCCAGTTTCCAGATCGATCCGTGGCAATCATTGATGCTGCGGACGTCATGCCCGTAAAGTCCGGTGATCCCCTAGTAAATGATACCAAACCGGAAGACATCGCAACTACAGCAAAGCGATTTCAGGGGGTGCGCTATCTTGCAGGTGGCATGACCGCTCAGGGCATCGATACGAGCGGGCTCATATACATTAGCTACCGCATTCACGGCCTCCCGATCAGCAGGGACCGCGGTCCGCTGAAAGAGAAGGCAGAGAGGGTGTCGAAGAAGGAGCTCGAGGCAGGAGATATCCTCATCTTCTACGGAGAGAGGCAGGGGCTCTACGTGGGAAACGGCCGGTTCCTCCAGGTCACTAAAAAGAGTACAGTCCAGGCTGCGGGTATTTACGATCGCAGGTTTACCAACTCACTTCAGTACGGGCTCCGGCTCATCGGCGCCGATCCGAACGAGAGCAAGAACATCGCTTCCATGACGGCGGACGAGATTCTTCTCGCGCAGGAGCGTGTGGCGAACTTGCCAGTAGGGAAACGGATCGCCTATTGGGCAGGACGCTTTATTGGCATACCCTATGATCCCGACCCTCTGGGACTCTACGTTCGAACGAAACGGATCGTGGCCGACGAGAAGGCCGACTGCATGTATCACGCCTTCCGTTCTGTCGAGCTCGCGGAGAGCACTACGCCACGCGAGGCCATCGACAAGGCGCTTTCACTCCGATTCATTAGGCAGGGCAAACTTACGGATGGCCTGATTACCAACTACGATGAACGGTTTCAGTACGGCGAGGATATGGTCACCAGCGGCAAGTGGGGGAAGAACATCACCGCTGAACTCGGCGCGACCAAGACGATCCCCGGTTCCCGCGGCAAAGACACGGTGGACATCCTGCCGAGAAATGTCCTCCTGACCAGGACGCTTCAGAAGAACCTTCGTGACGGTGACATCGTTTACTGGGTCAAGGACCCGAAGAAGCGCGTCGTTGAAGAGATCGTATCCCATCTTTCGATTATCCACATTAAGTCCGATAAACTCTATCTCATTCACGCAGCCGGCGATAAGGACCGAGATGATCGGCCCGGCGGTGGCGTGGTGAAGGAAGTTCCCTTTTCCGACTATGTAAGGCACATGAAGTTCATCGGCGCCTTCGTTACCCGAATCGAGATGTAAGGCACAGGTTTCTTACCTTCCCTACTGCGCTGCGGTAGGGTATTTATTAAATAGCGCCGTGAAACCTCGGCATTCATGCCGGGGAGGATGTCAAAAAAATACTGGCTTCGATTTTCTTGTAAGGCTAGTTTTACCCATTCCTAGAAGCATGGATCGACCAGCCCCACATAAACAATCTGATCGGGTTTTCCCAACGTCCCGCTCATTCGCTGAGGTATGACGACGCATGAAACCGTACCTCTCCCTACGACAGTCCGTAGAGGACTCCCTCCGAACTGCGCTGAATTGCAAAAAGATGTCTTCAGCCAAGGTGACAGCGCAATCCTTACGGCTACCCGCAGTAATATTTTCAAGATGCCTGAAGAAAAGGATGAAATATCTCAGCTATGAGTCTATCCTTTTTCACAGACATCGCGCATCAATGCCCCCTAACGTCCCACCCTGGCAAGTGTAAAGCACCGTAAGGGTGCCTGAAACGGTACCGACCCTTGATCCGGAGCAATTGGACGGAGTCGCGTGCTTCTTTATTGGTCAGCTGGCGAACGCCGTCATGAAGCACGCACCGCTCTTTGCTGTCACGTTGTCTCCCTCCCCAGAGTTGACGATTTTGATCAAATAGAATATAGTAACTAGCACGGGACGAATTTTCTCCCAGGAGAGAACACTCCATGACAGACAACCCACCTTTCGACGGTTTATCTTCACAATCCTCTGATGCTCCCGCACTCTCGATCATCCCCCTCGGAGGAGTTGGCGAGATTGGCTTAAACATGACCGTGCTTGAATACGAAAAGGATATCATGGTTATCGATGCCGGCCTCATGTTCCCTGATGCCGAGATGCTGGGTGTGGACATCGTGATTCCGGACTTTTCCTACCTCATTGAGAACAGGGAACGGATCCGCGGTGTCGTGATCACCCACGCTCATGAAGATCACATCGGCGCGCTGCCCTTTTTGCTGAGAGAGATCGACGTGCCTATCTACGGCACAAAACTTACGCTTGGTTTTGTGAACGAAAAGCTTAAAGAACATGAACTCGATAGCAAGGCACAGCTTCTGGTTGTAAGGCCTAGGGATGTTGTATCGCTCGGATGCTTCAAGGTTGAATTCATCCGCGTGACCCACAGCATCGTCGACGGAGTCGGCCTCGGCATTTCTACGCCAGTGGGCCGCGTGGTCCACACCGGCGATTTTAAGATCGATCCCACGCCTGTTGACGGAGAGATCATGGACCTCAGGACGTTTGCAGAATACGGGGACAGGGGCACGCTGGTGCTCCTTTCAGACAGCACGAATGCCTCGCAGGGGGGTTATACCTTTTCCGAAAAAGAGGTTCGGCGGGGGCTCGAAGATATTTTCACGAGAACGAAAGGTAGGATCGTGATCGCCACCTTCGCGTCGAACATACATCGCGTTCAGCAGATTATTGACGTGGCCATCATGTTCGGCAGGAAGGTGATCCTAAACGGAAAGAGCATGATCGCGAACGCCCAGATCGCGCTCGACCTGGGCTACCTCAAGATGCCACCGGACACGTGGCTACGGATCGACGCGCTCAAGACCCTGCCGGACCACGAGATCGTGATGATCACAACGGGTAGCCAGGGCGAGCCGATGAGCGCGCTCTCGCGAATGGCCGCGAATGAACACAAACACTTCCAGATTAAAAAAGGCGACACTATCATCCTCTCGTCCAAAATGATCCCAGGAAACGAGCGCAGTATCACGCGGATTATTAACCATCTTTTCAAGCGTGGGGCCGAGGTCTTCTACGAGAAGGTTTCGGAAATCCATGTTTCAGGCCATGCGTCAAAGGAAGAGTTGAAGCTCATGCTCTCCCTTGTCAAGCCGACGTACTTCATCCCAGTACACGGCGAGTTCCGTCACCTAGTGTATCATGCCCAGCTGGCGAGGAAAGTGAACATTCCCGAGGAGAATATCTTCATTATCGAGAACGGCGAGGTGATGGAGTTTATGGAAGGCAGTGCCCGACGCGCAGGCATGGTGAGTGTAGGCAGGGTGTATATCGACGGCAAGACCTCAGGATCCACCGTAGATTCGGGCGTGGATACCGTGGTGCTCAGGGATCGGATGAAGCTTGCACATGACGGCGTGGTTATTGTTATTCTGGGAATTGAGAAAACCTCGGGCAAGGTGATCTCGGGGCCGGATATCGTGTCCCGCGGTTTCGTTTTCGAGGATGCGTCGCAGGAGCTTTTGGCCGAAGTGAAGGATGTGGTTCTGGATTCGCTCACTCTCATGATCCCTGAGGCAAAGGGTGATTGGTCTCTTGTCTCAGCTCGAGTGCGAAGCAGCCTTAAGAAATTTATCAATAAGCGAATGGAGCGTAGGCCCATGATCCTACCGATCATCATGGAAATATGAACTATATTTTCTTTAAGGATGTATGATGCGTAGTATGAAACGAGCGTACAACAGCAATGAACGCTAAGGACGCGAAGGAAAGAGACCTTATTGTTAGGAAAACAGTGTAGCAAACACAATGCGCTTTAGCGGTAGGAGTGCGCAAAACTTCACGGTACTGAGTCTGGTCGCTGACGACAGGTCCAAGCTGCTGAAGCGGGGAGCACAGTCGAGCTTTGTGAGGCCGTGTGATGCGGTAGGAGGAAGACGTTCGTCCCATCCTCAGGAATTCTGAAAAACAATTGATACGGGGGCTCTTGAATGCCTTCAACGTTTGCTCAGGTCATACAGGAGACGGCAGAAAGTCAAGAGAGCGGTGCCTCCTGGTGAAAAAAATGATATTATATAATAATTAGATATCGTTTGAGAGAGGCAGGCATATGAGCATCGGTATGCAGGTCTTTTCCGATTATATTTGACCCTTCTGCTACATCGGCGAGGGCATCGTCGACAAGCTAAAGCAGGAGTTTGATCTCGCGGTTGAGTGGAGGGGTCTAGAGATTCACCCCGAGACGCCGCCGGAAGGCACGCCTATGGCCAAACGCTTCCGCCCCGCAGATACCAAGCGCATGATGGAACACCTTCGCACGATGGGCGCGGCCTTCGGAATAACCTTCGCTGAGCGTCAGCTCCTATCCAATTCACGACTGGCGCTTCAGGCCGTTGAGTTTGCCCGCGATAACGCTAAATTCCAGGAGTATCACCAAGCTCTTTTTACCGCGTATTTTTCTGAAGGCCTCAATATTGGTGATCTCAACGTCCTTGGGCAGATAGCACGCGACACCGGTCTCGATGCAGATGCCATGATCCGGGATGTCGAAAACGGTAAGTACCTGTCGAAGCTCGCGGCAGTCCGGGATGATGCTGCACGACTGGGTGTAACGGGCGTGCCAACGTTCTTCATCGGTATGAAAAAATCCATTGTTGGCGCCCAGCCCCTCGAGGTATTCCGCAAAGCCCTCAGCAGCCGATAACGGAGTGCCTCGCATTTCGAAAAAAGGACCCTCCTTTCTCTTTTTTCAGGTTTCATAAAAAAAGGACGACCCGGAGGAGCCATGAGCGACAGTAGAAAAAAGCTAAGCACTTTCCACTACGACAAGTTAGGCAACGACCGGACCTCTCTCGAACACTCACTCTCCAACCGCTTGATCTACTCCATGGGAAAGGATCCGATTACAGCCACGCACCGCGACTGGTTCCACACCACGGCCTACGCCGTGCGCGAGCGGCTCATAGAGCGCTGGATGGAAACGATGCGCAGCTACTACCAATCGGATGCCAAGCGCGTTTATTATCTCTCTCTTGAGTTTCTGACCGGCCGACTTCTTTCGAACAGCCTCTTGAACATGGGATTCTATGAGGAGTGCTGCGAGGCTCTTTCCGACCTGGATCTCGATATCGAGCGGATCCGCGAACTGGAAACAGATGCGGCGCTTGGCAACGGCGGGCTCGGTCGGCTTGCAGCGTGCTTTCTCGACTCCATGGCCACCCTGTCGCTACCCGGTTACGGGTACGGCATCCGATACGAATACGGCATGTTCAACCAGCGCATCGAAAACGGCTACCAGGTGGAGCATCCCGACAGCTGGCTGCGCTACGGAAATCCTTGGGAATTTCCCCGCCCCGAAGTCCTCTACCCGGTCAAGTTCGGTGGCAGAGTCGTACAGATCAAAGACGATCACGGCGCTTTGAAGTACCACTGGGTGGAGACCGAAGAAGTGATGGCCATGGCCTTCGACACTCCAGTGCCCGGCTACAACACGAGCACGGTGAATAACATGCGTCTCTGGGCCGCTAAGGCGTCTCGTGATTTCAACCTTAAATACTTCAACGAAGGGAACTATATCAAGGCGGTTGCAGAGAAGAATGAATCGGAAAATCTTTCCAAAGTTCTCTATCCAGATGATACGACAGAAATGGGACGGGAGCTGCGGCTCAAACAGCAGTACTTTTTCGTTTGCGCGTCACTCCAGGACATTCTCCGGCGTTTCATCAAATACCATCCGAACCTGGACGAGCTGCCGGATAAGGTTGCAATCCAGTTGAACGATACTCACCCATCCATCGCCATCCCCGAACTCATGCGGGTATTGATCGACATTCATCACCTAGACTGGGACCGCGCTTGGAATATTACGCACCGCACGTTCTCCTATACCAACCACACGCTCATGCCCGAGGCGCTTGAAACCTGGCCCGTTCACTTTTTTGAAGAGATTCTGCCGCGTCACCTGCAGATCATTTACGAGATCAACTACCGATTTCTCGAAGAGGTTCGGCACCACTATCCTGGTGATATGGACCGGCTCCGACGCATGTCGCTCGTCGATGAAATGGCGGGCCGCCGCCTGCGCATGGCCCACCTGGCCATCGTGGGGAGCCACAAAGTCAATGGAGTGTCGCAGATCCATACGGACCTCATGAAAAAGACGATTTTTGCGGATTTTGACGGGTTCACCCCCGACAAAATCATCAACATCACGAACGGCATCACTCCCCGGCGATGGCTGCACCAAGCGAACCCGGCGCTGTCTGCGCTCATCACACTACGGATCGGCGACCGATGGGTCAGTGATCTTGCAGAGCTCATGAAACTTATCCCACTCGCCCAGGAGGGTAAATTCAGAGAACAATTTTTGCATGTGAAGCGAACGAACAAGGAGCGACTGGCCGAGATCATCAGGATGCGGCTCAAGCTCCGCGTCGATCCGGCCTCTCTCTTCGACATACAGATTAAGCGCATCCATGAATATAAGCGGCAGCTCCTGAACGTGCTGCACATCGTGACGCGATATAACCGCATCCGCGAAGGCCGAACCAGAGACCCAGTGCCGCGTACCATGATATTTGGCGGCAAGGCAGCGCCCGGGTATGCCATGGCCAAGCTCATCATCAAACTCATTCATTGCGTGGGCGACGTGGTGAACAACGACCCCGCGTCGGCCCATTTTTTGCAGGTCGTGTTCATCCCTGACTATAACGTGTCGAACGCCGAGAAGGTCATCCCTGCCTGCGATCTATCGGAGCAGATTTCTTTGGCTGGCACCGAGGCCTCGGGCACAGGTAATATGAAGTGTGCTTTGAACGGCGCGTTGACCATTGGGACCCTAGATGGCGCGAACATCGAGATAATGGAAGAGGTCGGCAGAGAGAACATCTTCATCTTCGGCATGACGGCGGATGAGGTCATCTCTCGCCGGGCGCAGGGATACCGGCCGTGGGACCTTTACCAGCATAATGCCGAGCTCAAGCAGGCCCTGGACATGATCAACAACGGCTACTTCTCTCCAGATGCACCTGATCGCTTCCGGCCCGTATTTAATGCGCTCACGGGCAGCGACCACTACCTGCTCCTAGCTGATTACGAGTCCTATATCGCATGCCAAGACCAGGTCGATGCACTGTACCGCGATCAGGAGGAGTGGGCCAAGCGTTCGATTCTAAACGTAGCAGGCATGGGCAAATTTTC
>DASPQB010000310.1:0-20262 GCA_035625205.1 Nitrospirota bacterium
GCTGTGTCCGTCGGGCCTTTTGGCCTGCTCCGGCATTTCCAGGCTTTCTCCTCTCCCTCGATTCCTAGCAGGGAGAGAGGAGGCTGCGCAGCTGGCGCAGGCGGCTTGGAATAGAACTTCATCCATTAAGATGTTGATGGGGAGACCAGAGCCACGGTTGAGGATCTTAAGGGACGTCCTCAATGAGGCAACATGCTTTTGTGCTTCAGCTCGAAGCATGGGAATCCGGGTCAGGCTTCTGCAAAGTTACTTCCCTCTATTCACGGTGATAGCAGGGGACTCGTTCTTGGGGAGGCTTTTCAAACACTGCATCAGACCCTGGATTGTTTTTGCAGGAAAAGCGAGTCCCCCCGAAGCATCGCATTCAGGTGATGTTCGAGTGCTCAGTCCCTGTGTAGTTTCTACACAAGGGTCACGCCGACGCCGGCATTTCCCCTCACGTGGACCTCAAAAAACAACTTGAGATAACTTGGTGGACAGAAATAGAATTTGACAGCAGTGGTGGTGAGTGCTATAGATAAAATCACTGAACAGCGGACCGTTGACATAGGACCCGTCATGAGAAGGTAAGGAAAGCGGCGAGTCTTTCCTGGGGGAGAAGGCCGAGCTGCCGAAGGATACAACCTTGGGTATGTCCGGCTTTTTTTATTCATGGGGCACTAATGCGAGGGAAGGAGGTAATGCACATGTATAATTCAATTACGGTAGGTCAGGTGCTGCGAAAGAAAGGCCATAGTTTTATAACAGTCGGTCCCGCTGCCTCTGCGTTTGATGCACTTGAGATCATGGAGGAAAAGAACGTCGGCGCGGTGCTCGTCGTGGAAAACGGGAGGCTTATCGGCGTATTTTCGGAACGGGATTATGCGCGGAAAGTGATTCTGAAGGGGAAGTCGTCGAAGAGTACTCAGGTGGCGGAGCTCATGAGCAGCTCGCCGGTTACAGTCAACTCTGCGACGTCATTGCGGGACTGCATGCTGCTCATGACGGAAAAGCATGTCCGCCATTTGCCAGTTATCGATAATGGTATACTCACGGGCGTCCTGAGCATGCGTGATGTGGTGAACACTATTATCTCCGATCAGGAATCCACGATCGAAGAACTTGAAGAATATATCGCCGGTACCGGTTACCGGGCGTAGCGGATCTCGCGGACACCAGCGAATCGTGTCTATTCTCAATGCAGGGAAGGGCTGTGGATAAGCATGATCCTTCCGCAGTTTAGCGTTGCGCGGTGTGCAGGTAACGGCGAGCGCCATGCCGATCTTGGAAGCGGGGCCTTCCTTGGCCGCCGATCCGCCAACGGCGATCGTGATGATCGTGGCGATGAGCATTACCGGCACGACGGCCGGTTCCATCTTTTCCGAATGCCGGTGTACTGCCTCGATGATGTTCTCCGCGCCGTGGCCCTCGGCATCGGGCGTGAAGATCTTCATGATAAGGGCGCTCGGGAGATGGGCCGCGGGAAGCAAAAGAAAATAGTAGCGATGCCGCGCCGTAACGGAGATGCCTAGGCCGGAAAGGATGTCGAGGCTGTCTTACAGATAAAAAGTACCGCCCCTCTGCGTTAGTGCAAGGAGTGAGGGAGGCGGAGAATACCGTTCTCCGTATTTCTTTGCGTAGGCATCGAGCTTATCCACAATGGTTTTCGAGCCGAGCTTGTCTGCATACCTGAGCAATCCGCCGCGAAAGGCAGGAAAACCGATGCCAAAGATGAGCGCCGCGTCGAGGAGGTCGGGCCTGTCGATGATTTTTTCCTCGAGACAGAGCGCCGCCTCTTTTATCATGAGCAACACAGCACGCTCCACGATCTCCTCCGTGCCGAGACTCTGCCTGCTTCCGGACCCTGCCTGTACCATATTATAAAGAGCGGTGTTCGGTCCTGTGCGCTTCTTTCCGTCATAGTGGTAAAAACCCTTGCCGTTTTTCACTCCAAAATAGTTTTCTCGATATAGCATGGCGAGCAGTGGAGAAGGCTTTAATCGCTCTCCCAGGTCCTGGCAGAGGATGCCCGCGACCTTATGGGCAGTGTCGATCCCGATTTCGTCAAGCAGGATAAAGGCACCCATAGGCATGCCAAATTGAAGGAGGGCCTGATCGATTTTCTCGATAGAGCTGCCATGCACGAGCATCATACCGGCTTCATTTAAATAGGGCGCCAGAATCCTGTTTACGAGGAAGCCGGGACCATCGTTTACAATGACGGGGAGCTTGCCGAGTTTTCTCGCGAGCGTGGCGACTGCGGAGACCGTGTCTTCCGATGTTTGCTTGCCGCGGATGACCTCCACCAGCGGCATCTTTTCCACAGGATTGAAAAAATGCATGCCAACCACCTTGTCGGGATGTTTCGATGCTGTTGCTATTTCAGTAATTGAAAGAAATGACGTGTTGGAAGCAAAAATGGCCGGTCTCTTGATGGTACGTTCGAAATCTCGGAGCACCGTTTTTTTGACGTCCATGTTCTCGACGACTGCTTCTACGGCTATGTCTGCTCTATCATATCCTGTGTACTCCGTCGTGCCGGTGATCCGGTCGAAACCATCTCGCGCCTGGATCGCGGTCAGGATCCCTTTCTCCCCCCTCCTGAGGAAAATGTCCCAGGCCTCCTTGAGCCCCCCTGCGATCGCTTTGGTATTGATATCTTTTACTCGGACCCGGATGCCCTTTTCAGCAAGGAGCTGAGCGATTCCGCCACCCATGACTCCGGCGCCGAGAACGCCGGCATGGGCAATCTTCGTTGGAGACGGATGAGTGTCTCTTTTGAGCATCTCGCTCATATAGAAAACGGAAATGAGATTCTTTGAGACCTCGGTCGTCGCGAGCCGGCCGAGGTGCTGTGCTTCCTGCAGATACCCCGCGTCTCTGTTATGAGAAAGACCAAACCGAACCGAGTCAAGCGCAGCACGGGGTGCAGGGTAATTACCGTACGTCTCTTTGAGCACTTTCTTTTCCGCTTGTGCATAGACGATTTGCCTCGTGAACGGACTGCTTTCGATCAGCGTGATCACCGGCGGTCTCTGTGCCCGGACGCTCGTGGGCCGCGGCCTGCCAATCGCGTTCTTTGCCATGACAATGGCCCTGCCCAGTAAAATTTCTTTAAAAGTGACCTCGTCGGCCAAACCGATATGCAGTGCCTTGCTGGGATAAATGGATTTTCCGGTCAAAATCATGTCGAGGGCGTTTGTGAGGCCGACCAGGCGCGGCAACCGCTGGGTTCCGCCAAAGCCCGGAATGATTCCGAGTTTCACCTCGGGAAGCGCAAGCACCGTCTTTTGATCATTGCTTATGACGCGGTAGGTACAGGCAAGAGCAAGTTCCAGTCCGCCACCCATGCATGGTCCATGGATAGAGGCCACGGTGGGGAAAGGCAGTGCCTCGAGCTTGCTCATGACCACCTGGCCTCTTCGGGCAAGCCGTTCGCCCGTCTCGGAGGCCGAGATGTTCCGTAGTTCAGCGATATCGGCGCCCACAATGAAGTTCCCGTCCTTTCCACTTTGGAATACCAGCGCCTTGATCTCGTTCCTCGAAGCGAGTTCAACAAGCACGTTATCGAGCTCCTCCATGACTGCCGTCGTGAGTTTGTTGACTTTTTCATCGCGGAGGTCGAAGGTGAGGACGGCTATCCCATCCTTGTTTATTTCATAGGTGAAGGTTGACATATGATCATCCTTGCCGAGAATTCAGAAAAAAACGATGTTCTCCAGGTGCGCCACAGATCACAGAGGACCCCGGGGAAAAATAAAAAATGATAACTCCCCCTGGTTATTGTTTCGTCGTGACTCCGTGTCTTCTCAGGCGGAATTCTCTCTGCTTACCGTCTCTCCAGGATCATGGCGGCACCTTGCCCGCCACCGATGCAGAGCGTGGCAAGACCGACCGAGAGGCCACGACGTTCCATTTCTTTCAGGAGTGTGATCACGATCCTAAGTCCCGAGGAACCGACCGGGTGTCCTAACGCAATCGCACCCCCGTTGACATTCATGATATCGCGCCGGAACTCGCCGAGGGGTTCTTCGCCAGGAAGATATTTACGAAAGAACGCCTTTGAGACCCCCGCCTTTTCGCAGGCATAAACCTGGGCGGCAAAGGCCTCGTTTAATTCGATAAGCTCGACGTCTCTCAGCTTCATGTTCGCCATTTTGAGCACCTTGTTCGTGGCGAACACCGGGCCCAGTCCCATACGCGAGGGATCAAGTCCTTCGAAGGCCACTGCTTTGATATAGCCGAGCGGTGTGTAGCCGAGTTTTCGTGCCCTGTCCGCGCTCATGATAAGTGCGGCTGCCGCACCATCGGTAATCGGAGACGAATTCCCGGCGGTAATGGTACCGTAGCGCCTGTCGAAATAGGGCGGCAAGTTCTGGAGGGCTTCCAGGGTCTGGTTCTTGCGCGGACCAATATCTTCTTCAACAGCTTCAAATTTCGGCGGTACGTAGAAGGGAACAATCTCATTCTTAAATTTGCCTGCGTCGTTTGCAGCCGCCCATCGCTGGTGACTCGTGAGCGCGATCTCGTCCTGTTCACGGCGCGTTATGCCGAAGTCCCGCACCAGCACTTCGGCGGTCTCCCCCATGATGAGGCCGGTGATGGGATCAGTGAAGCCCTCGCTCAAACCGACTATGGGGACGAAGTCCGTCGGTCTTAACGAGAGGAGGGCCCCTGCTTTCGCACCAAGGGTTCGTGCCCTCCTGACCGTTACAATGACATCGCGAAGTTTCTTCTCTATATAGTAGGGATACGTGGACATGGATTCCACGCCTGCAACGAGCACGATCTCGCTCATGCCTGCCTGGATCTGCGCCAAGGCACTCGCTGCGGCCTGCATGCCCGAGGCGCAGTTGCGCTGTACACTATATGCGGGGACGCGCTGCGGAATGTCTGCCCGGAGCGCGATCACCCGCGCAATATTCACTGCATCGGCTGGCATGCCAGCGTTGCCGATGATCACCTCGTCGACAAACTCGGTGTCGATCCCAGTTCGAATGATGACTTCTTTGACGATTGCCGCGCCGAGATCAACAGGATGGATATCCTTGAATACCGACCCGGCCTTTACGTAGGGAGTGCGGAAACCATCTATAATGGCGATTTCTGTCATGTAATTACCTCATCCTGCATGGTGCCGAAGCGATGCTGAGGAGAGCACAAAAAAAAAGTATCAATGGCAAAATGAACGATTCACCCTTCAGTCGTTGCAGCCATCGTGGTGGATGAGAAAAGTGCTCTAGCGTGTTGCAGTTTGTACCTCTTGCTTTTTCAATTCATCATTTCGCAAGACTCGGCGGAGCACTTTGCCGAACAAGGTCTTCGGAAGTTGTGCCCGGAATTCAATTTCCTTCGGTACTTTGAATTTCGAGAGCTTTTCGGTGCAGTATTGGATGATCTCCTCCTCTGTGGCAAGCTGGCCATCCTTCAAAACGATGTATGCCTTGATTTTTTCACCCAGAAATTTTTCCGGGAGGCCTACGACCACCGCTTCCTGCACTTTAGGATGCTTGTACAGCACTTCTTCGACCTCGCGGGGGTAAACGTTTTCGCCTACGGTTTTGATCATGTCCTTGATGCGGTCAACAATATAAAAGTATCCATCTGCGTCCATTTTCGCGATATCGCCGGTGTGGAGCCAACCATCGCGAAGCGTACGGGCTGTTTCCTCCGGCTTGTTCCAGTAGCATTTCATGACCTGCGGTCCCCTGACAATGAGTTCTCCCATTTCGCCGACGGGCATCACCTGCTCACCCGTAGCGAGGTCCACGATGCGGGCCTCCGTGTCCGGCCACGGCAGACCAATGCTTCCGATCCTGCGATTGCCGAACAAGGGATTGGCATGGGTCACCGGCGATGCTTCAGACAGGCCGTACCCTTCCACGATCCGCGCCTTGGTGAGCCGCTCGAACTGTTCCTGAACCTCGCGCATAAGCGGGCCCGCGCCGCTTATCGCGGCTTTGAGCGAGGTGAGGTCATATTTTGTAATCCCGGGATAATTTCCGATTGCCAGGTACATAGCCTGAATGCCAGGGAACGTCGTAGGGTGATACTTGGTGATGATAGTGATGATCTCTTTCGTATGAAATTTGGGGACCAGGATCATTTCGGCGCCAGTAAGCACACCGAAGTTCATGGCCGTGGTCATACCGTAGACATGGAAGAAGGGAATAGCTCCAAGGACGATCTCTTTGCCTTCCTGCACATGTGTTTGCCATGCCTTTGTCTGCATTGTATTCACTACCAGATTCCGGTGCGTCAGGACCGCACCTTTAGGAACGCCCGTTGTTCCCCCTGTGTATTGCAGCACCGCTGTATCAGTAGAAGCCACATCAACGTTTGTCGGCGTTGACGGTACGTGCCTGATCATTTCCCGGAAATCATATAGCGGCGGTATGCGCCTGACACTTATCCATTGTTTTTCAAGCCACGCTTTGAGCGGGTATAGAAAGTTCAAGGGAAAGGGGAGATAGTCTTTGATTCTGCAGAGAACCACGTGCTTCAACTTCGTGCGCCTCAGCAGGGGGGAAATGAGGGGATAGAGCATATCGACCGCAACGATTGTCTCGGCCCCGCTGTCATTGAGCTGGATCTCGAGTTCGTGCTCGTGGTACAGCGGGTTCGTCGGTACGGCCACGGCGCCGATTTGCAACGTGCCGTAAAAAGCGATCACCATGTGGGGGATGTTGGGGAGCATAAGTGCCACGCGGTCCCCCTTCCGGATTCCCAGATCAAAGAGCGCGTGGGCAAACTGGTTTACCAGAGCATCAAGTTCTTCGTAGGTGATTTTCTTTCCGTAAAAGAAGAGTGCTGTCTGTTGCGGATATTTCCCTGCAGTTTGAGAAAGGATTTTTCCGAGCGTGATTTCTGGATAGCTAAGAGCTGGTGCAACCCCTGTCTCGTAAAACTTGAGCCACGGACGTTCGTCATATTTATTTATTATACCGGCAGACATAGATGAAAGCTCACCTTTCAGTTCTATGGCACCTCCGCTTCTGGCTTCCGAGGAGCATATTTCAGACCGACATAACTCTCTCTCTTGCCAGTACCATTATAACACAGCGGGGATGGCATGGAACTCAGCAAAAGACGGCCGACAAGACCATCGGTGATGCTTATTCTGATGTGCGAGAGTCATCCCATGGGGCATGAGGGAAGAGAGAGAGGTTCCCATGGCCTCTGCGGGTGTCAGCGCTGTCGAGCTTTCGAATGAAAACGTCGATTTCTGAAAGAAGGGTTTTGCTGCTGGATTGCTGCAGAACGCTGCTTTTCTTCTGCGGTTCTCCTGATTTCCTTGAGATACATCGTATCCTCAGCCCATTCCACGGGGATCTTCTGGCCGATGTATTTTTCGATTTCTTCGAGGGAAAAGACGTACTCCTCATCAGCGAGGCTGATTGCCTTGCCGGTTGCTCCTGCGCGGCCGGTACGGCCGATCCGGTGTACGTAATCTTCAGCGTCCTGAGGCAGGTCATAGTTGATGACATGCGTAACGCTTTCCACGTGGATGCCCCGGCTGGCGACGTCTGTTGCGACGAGCACAGGCAGTTTCCCCTCCTTGAATTCCGCAAGGAGCCGGAGCCGCTTCTTTTGCACGATGTCTCCGGTTATTGCATCGGCTTTCCAGCCGTTTCGCTTCAGGCGTTCGACAACCATGTCGGCAGCGCGCCGGGTGTTGACGAAGATGAGCGTACGGAGGGGATGCTCTTTCTTGAGGATGCCGAGCAGGAGTGGAAGTTTCTCGTGCTTGCCGACATGATAGAGGACCTGCTCGACCTGTTCAACGGTGATTTTCTCAGGCGTAATCGATATCTTTTCCGGAAGGTTCATGTGCTCGTAGGCGAGTTCCATGACGCGGTAGGAGAGCGTTGCCGAGAAGAGCATGGACTGGCGTTTGGTGTAGGGGGGCATTTTCTTGATGAGATAGCGCAGGTCGTCGATGAACCCCATATCGAACATGCGATCCGCTTCATCAATGATCAGGTACCGGCTTTTCTTCAGGCTGTATACGTGCTGCTTAAAATAGTCTATGAGCCTTCCCGGCGTGCCGATGAGTACATCGACCCCCTTCTGAAGGATGTCCATTTGTCTCTGATAATCGATGCCGCCATACACAGCGAGACAACGAAAGCCCGTGAACTTCCCGAGCCTCTCGGCTTCATGAAATATCTGGTCCGCAAGTTCACGAGTCGGTGCTATGATGAGGGCCTGGGGAGAGTTCCCCGGATCGGTTGCCGGATTTCTTACCATACGCGTGAACAGGGAAATAAGAAAGGCTGCGGTTTTGCCCGTTCCGGTTTGTGCCTGTGCGGCCACATCTTCACCCCGCACCGCCCGGGGGATCACTGCCTCTTGCACCGGCGTACATGCAATGAAACTGGAGTGTTCGATACCTTGCATTATTTCAAAGGGCAGATCCAACTCACTGAACTTCATACATCTCCGATTCTGAAGGAAGACAAATTGTCAACGAACTATCGATCGTAGTATACCATAATTGGCGAACAGAACGAAAGTAAAATAATGACGGAGCGTCGAACGATCATCGTCACCGTTCCCGTTGTTTGACTTTTTAAACCTACTGTTAGCCCACCATGAGCGGGACCGCAAAGAGAGGACAAAATCAATCCCCAATGCGGGTTGACGGTTCATGCGATAGCGGGTGGGGGGCGTACGCTGAATCATCTTCTGTTTATGCGGTCAATATCGCCGCATCGCGCTGACTCGGGCGCGATGCGGCGCCTCCTCTTGACTTTTTTCAGCGCCGCGGGCTCTCTCTACAGCAGGAGCGTTAAACCATTAAAAATGGTTATTTTGAGATAAAAAAATAAATTTTTGAACAAATTTTACAAGCTGTGAATTCAAGTGTTGATAAATTGTCTAACATACGGAAAGATAATTTTATTTATTTTCCTGTTGACAAATAATACACTATTGTTGTATATTTGTCCACGAGGAGAACAAAAACGTGCTGCCGAAACTCTTCTCTTCTACAAGAGCGGAGCTTTTGGGCCTGTTCTTTAATAATCCGGATGATCGTTTCTACTTGAGAGAGATAGCTCGCCACATCGGCAAAGATGCGGCAGGGATCAAACGGGAACTGGACAACCTGGTCAAGATGGGGCTTCTGGCAAAAGAGAAGCAGGGCGTTCAGAAATACTACTTTGCAAACAAGAACTCGCCCATCTTCTCTGAAATGAAGGGGTTGATCTTTAAAACCACTGGCGTCCAGGGGGCGATGAAAGCATCGCTGTCTCGGTTAAAAGGAGTCCAGACTGCATTCATTTACGGTTCCTATGCAAAGGGCGCCGAAAAAGAAGACAGCAATATAAATCTCATGGTAATCGGCCAGGCGAACATCACGGAGTTAAACGACACGGTAATGGGCCTGGAAGAAAAATTGAAGCGCGATATCGATTACCTGGTGTTCGACGAGCAGGAATACCGGAAGCGCAAGGAATCGAAAGATCCGTTCATCCGGGAGATCCTAAAAGGCAAAAAGATTTTCCTGGCAGGTAGGGAAGATGACTTATGAATCGCTAAAAGAAACGGGCATCGTTGAGGAACGGGCTCCTGAGATCTCGGAGATCATCGCTCTCGTGACAAGGGCAGAGCGAGATCTGACAACGAGCAAGATGCTGGAGGACAAAGACGAAGAGTGGGCCTTTGCCGCAGCGTATTTAGCCATGGTCCGGTCGGCAAGAGCTCTCATCCTATCGGAAGGCCTTCGCCCCAAAGGGGTTCGCGGCAGAGATGCCCAAAAAACCGTCGTGACGGCGGCAGGGGTCATTCTGGGCGACCACTATAAGAGCTTGATCAACAAGTTCGATCGCATGAGAAGAAAATATCAGAGTTTCATGGAGGAGGCCGGACGTGTCATCTCCCAGTATGAAGCTGGACAGGCCATCAAGGACGCAGCCGAATTTATCGAGCTCGTAAATGGGAGAATCCGGGAAAAATACTCACAGATGTCACTGCTGAATGATGTACCTCAGCTTGTTCCAAGATAAGGCCGCTTAAGGTCAATGCGCGGTATGCCGAAAGGGGGTGGAAAACTGATGGCAGCCAAGAAGAAAGCAAAGAAGAAGGCAACCAAGAAGAAAGCCACCAAAAAGAAGTAGCTTTTATTCCAAAGTGTCCCTGCAGTGGGGCCCGCCGGGGGCATTCGAGCCCCCGGCGCATTTAGAAGACTTGCTGACGTTGTCCTAATTCATGAGTGTTTTCATCATTGTTCATCAGAACATTCCGCTGAGGAAAGGGGGTGATGTATTCATGGCGACAAAGAAGGCTCCGGCAAAAAAGGCGAAAAAGACCACTAAAAAGAAATAACCAGTGTGTGATGATGACGTACCATGAGAGTGCCATCTGCAACTCTACCACGAAGCAGGTCTTCGTGGTTTTGTTTTTAGAAAACAATGTTCAATTCGAACCGGCCCGGTCAAGTCATGGCCAATGAGACATCGAACCATGCGTAAACGGAATAGTCTGAAAGCTGCTAGAACTTTCCGGAGTTCTCACGGCAGGAAGCTGATCGTTGCCGCCGCCATCCTGCTCGCTCTGTATCTCGCGACAAATTTCATCTTTGGTGAGATGGGCGTAATCAAATACTATCGGATGGAGGCGCACTACAATGCCCTCACGGAAGACATCGCGAAGCTCAAACAGGACAATGCAAAGCTGGCGCGTGAGGTCCGCGCCCTGAAGACCGATCCCAACTATATTGAACTGCTTGCCCGGGACAAACTCGGACTTGCGCGCCAGGGGGAGATAGTGTACTATTATGGCGAGCCCTAAGAGCAAGAAACCTGGAGCGCGGAAGCTGGAGTTCCTCTGCCAAATCGCTGGCAGCTTACAGTGGTGATGAATTTCACCCCGGTGTGACAGGAAGAATGTCAGGGATGAGAAGAGCGATCCAGTCCTCATTGCCATGTCGAATGATCCCCTCAGCATAGCCTTTGTATGGCACATGCATCAGCCCTACTACAAGGATGACGTCACCGGTTCCTACATACTTCCTTGGGTCAGACTGCACGGGATCAAGGATTATTATGACATGCCCGCGCTGTTGACCGACTTTCCCGCAATTCACCAGACATTCAACCTCGTTCCCTCGTTGCTCAAACAAATCCGCGATTACGTCGAAAATCGTGCCGCTGACAAATTCCTTGAATTGACGCTCAAACCGGCTGCGGAACTTGACACCGTGGATAAACTGTTCCTGCTCAAAAACTCCTTCATGGCGAACTGGGACACCATGATCAGGCCCTATCCTGCCTACTGGATGCTGCTCGACCGAAGGGGCTACAGCGTTTCTCCTACCGATCTCGAAAATGCAACGCGTTATTTTACGAGCCAGGATTATCTGGATTTGCAGGTTTGGTTCAATCTGGCCTGGTTTGACCCTTCGTTTAAACAGACTGACCCATTTCTCAAAGGCCTGATCCAGAAAGGCTCATGTTTTTCCGAGAACGAAAAAAAGCTCCTCATTGAGAAACAGCGCGCGGTTATGGCGTTGATCATCCCGTTATACAAGCAGTTGGCAGAGGCGGGCAGGATCGAGTTGACGACCACCCCTTTTTATCATCCGATTCTCCCTCTCCTGTACGATACAGATCTTGCAAAGGTGGCAGTACCCGACATCCATCTGCCGAAAAAACGGTTTGTCCACCCCGAAGACGCCAAAGCCCAGGTCGAACGCGCGCTTCATTATCACGAGGAACTGTTCGGCGCGCGTCCCGCCGGGATGTGGCCGGCCGAAGGATCGGTTGCCGAAGAAATCATTCCTCTCCTTGCCGATTCCGGTATCAGGTGGATCGGTTCGGATGAAGGGGTGCTCGGCCGCTCTCTCGGCGTCCATATCGATCGGGACTTCGCCGGCGTGATGAAGAACCCTGCCATACTGTACAAACCATACCTGGCTGGCAAGGGAGCTAAACGCGTCTCGATGGTGTTCCGCGATCATACACTCTCCGATCTTATCGGGTTTGTCTATTCCAAGTGGGATTATAAAAACGCAGTGAACGATCTGATCGACCGGCTGCACCGGGTCCGCCGGCAACTTTCCGACGGCTCCCACCTCGTTTCGATCATTCTCGATGGCGAGAACGCCTGGGAATACTATCAGAACGATGGGAGGGATTTTTTCCTCTATCTCTACGAACGCCTGAGCAGGGAACAGGGTCTCAGGTGCGTGACGGTTGGGGAATATCTCCGCGAGCATCCGGCGCAGGCCGTTATTGACCACCTCTACGCGGGTTCATGGATAAACGCGAACTACCGTGTCTGGATCGGGCATGAGGAAGACAATCGAGCCTGGGACCTCCTTGCTCAAACGCGCGAGGCCCTGACGGATTACGCCAGCGGAAATGCTGATCTCGAGAAACTGGCTATGGCATGGGAAGAAATCTATATAGCCGAGGGGAGCGACTGGTGCTGGTGGTACGGCGATGACCATTATTCCGCCAATGACGCGGAGTTCGATCTGCTTTTCAGGACACACCTGATGAATGTGTATCGGATTATCGGGCTCGATATTCCCGATGAACTCCAGATATCCATCTTGCGCGAGGACCGGCAGGCGCTGCCCACTGTCGAACTCACGGCTTTCATTTCTCCGACGATCGATGGCCAGGTGACGAATTATTTCGAATGGCTTTCAGCAGGCTTTTATGATGTAAGCCAGGGCGGTGGAACAATGCATCGGGCGGTATCGATCATAACGCACATCTACTACGGGTTCGACCTTAAGAACATGTTCCTCCGCATCGATCCAAGCGTGAGCTTGAAGGATGAAAAAATCTCCGAACTTGCGTTTTTCGTTAATTTCCTCAATCCGAAAAATATGGATGTGGAGATCCGAATTTCACCCCAGGACCGGCGCGTGAGTGCCACGCTCTACAGGGCAGACAATGGAAATCGTCTGCGGATGGCGGCGATCAACACGGTCGCGGCAAATGATATCATTGAACTCGCCATTACCTTCGAACTGCTGGGAGTCAAGCAGAATGATGAACTCCAGCTCTTCGTAACGGTTGAGCGTTCGGGGTCTGAAATCGAGAAGTGGCCCTACCGCGGCTACATCCAGTTTAAAGTGCCAACCGAAGATTTCGAGGCAATGATGTGGCAGGTGTAGCCGTTTTTTTTGGCATGTCTGTTTACGCAACGAGGAAGGAAAAGAGAGAAGGCGCCTTTGCGAAGGTGCTTTTTTGTTGTGAACACTGCCGACCAGCAAGGCGAGCAGTGGCATTTCGAAAGAATGCCGATATGCGGATTGATGTCGTCACGTGTAAGGTTATGGGCCGACCAGGGCTTTCGGAAAATAATGCGTGAATCCCCCCATGCTTTAGCGGCGGGAGTCCGTCAACTGAATTCGCCCCCCTCCAACAGTTGTCAACACGGACGTTCTGAAACCGGATATTTTCTTGACATCAGAAGGGTTTTTTGTATAATAGCACTCTATTTCCCTCTCATTCCCTGTTGTTTTCCCAGGCGGGAGAAATCATTGACATTCCAGGAACTTATACTTACGCTTCAGACATTCTGGGCATCGAAGGGTTGCGTCATCCACCAGCCTTACGACACCGAAGTTGGCGCGGGAACATTCCATCCCGCAACGTTTCTGCGCGTACTCGGGCCTGAACCATGGAAGGCTGCCTATGTACAACCTTCGCGCAGGCCTACGGATGGGCGCTACGGAGAGAACCCCAACCGCTTGCAGCACTACTATCAGTTTCAGGTGATCTTAAAACCGCATCCGGAAAATGTGCAGGACATTTATCTAGAGAGCCTCGTGAAACTGGGCATCAATCCTTTGAAACATGACATCCGTTTTGTTGAAGACGACTGGGAGTCGCCCACCCTCGGCGCTTGGGGTCTCGGCTGGGAGGTCTGGTTGAATGGGATGGAAGTCACCCAGTTCACCTACTTCCAGCAGGTAGGCGGCATCGACCTCAAGCCCATTTCCGCCGAACTCACCTATGGCATCGAACGCCTTGCCATGTACCTTCAGGGTGTGAACAACGTTTATGACCTCGAATGGACCAAGGGCGTCACGTACGGTGACATCCATTTCGATACCGAAGTGCAATTCTCGACGTACAACTTCGAACTTTCAAACCGTGAAATGCTGTTCAGGCAGTTTGAGTCATATGAGCAGGAAAGCGAGAAACTCGTCAAGACCGGCGTGGTGCTGCCAGCGTACGACTACTGTCTAAAGTGTTCTCATACGTTCAACCTGCTAGATGCCGCCGGGGCGATCAGCGTGACCGAGCGAACTGGTTACATTGCGCGGGTGAGAAAACTTGCGCGACTCTGTGCACATGCCTATCTGGCCGACCGGGAGGCGAAGGGCTTCCCGCTGCAGAAGAAACAGGAACCAGCCGACGGAGGGCAGGGTAAGGTAAAAGAGTAAAGGGCCTCACCGGGGTGAGCGGGTGAAGCACGGAAACATCGGCAGTCCTGCTATCCCGTTCCCGTGGGAACGACCGTTAGTCCTATGTTGTGCTCATTCGCGGTAAAAGGAGCAATTGTTGTCAAAAGAATTTCTCTTAGAAATCGGGACCGAAGAGATCCCTTCGCGTTTCATCAGTCCGGCGCTTGACAAAATGAAAGAGCTCTTTTCGGGGCTGTTGGTCACCGGTCGCGTTGCGATCGAGAATGGCGCCATTCAGGTCTCTGGAACACCCCGTCGGCTCATCCTGTATGTGCCACAGTTGGCCGAGCGGCAGCAGGACGTTTCGAAGGAGGTTGTCGGCCCTCCGAAGAAAATCGCTTTCGATGCAGAAGGAAAGCCGACCAAGGCCGCGTTGGTCTTTGCCGAAAAAAACGCTGTGCCGGTCGACGCGTTAACCAGCAGAACGACTGACAAGGGCGAATACGTCGTCGCACGCGTAGACGAAAAAGGCGGGGATACCGCTGACTGGCTGAAACAGGTGATGCCGGGGTTCATCATCTCGATTCCGTTTCAGAAAACGATGCGCTGGATGGACAAGGACATCCGGTTTGCGCGTCCCATACATTGGATCGTTGCGCTCTGGGGTGGTGCTGTCGTCGAGTTTGCCCTCAACGGGATCAAGAGCGGCAACCTGTCCCGGGGCCATCGATTCATGAGCCCGGGAGCATTCATGGTCAAGGATTTCAAGTCCTATACCACGCAGGCTGAGCCGAACTTCCTTGTTTTAGACCCAGAGGTACGCAGGCAGCGGATCATCAAACAGACTGAGGAAATTGCCAAATCAAAAAACGGGACCGTGCTGGACGATCCCGGGCTGGTCGAAGAAGTAGCTAACCTTGTTGAATATCCGGTTGCCGTCATGGGGACCTTTAACAAAGAATATCTTCGCGTCCCCAAGGAAGTCTTAATTACGGCCATGCGCGAACATCAGCGCTACTTCAGTATCGTGGGGCAGAACGGCAATCTGCTGCCATGCTTCATCACGATCAGCAATACCCGGGCTGAGGACATGGATGTCGTCCGAGCGGGCAACGAGCGCGTACTTGCCGCGCGACTGTCCGATGCAGCATATTTTTTCGACCATGACGTGAAACAGCCACTGGGCGATCGCATCGAAGGACTGAAGAAGGTCACCTACCAGGAAAAGCTTGGATCGGTCTATGACAAGACCCTACGGGTGAAGCAGCTGGCAGTATATCTGGCTGGCATTACTCATGCCGATGCACCAAGTGTTGCCCGTGCCGCTGAACTGTGCAAGATTGATCTTCTTACCGGCGTCGTGGGCGAGTTCCCCAAGCTGCAAGGCGTCATGGGCAGATATTATGCGCTCAACTCCGGTGAGGACCCTCGCGTTGCCGAAGCGATCCTGGAACACTATCTGCCACGCTATGCAGGCGACAAGCTCCCGGATTCCCTTGAAGGTATGTGTGTGGGTATCGCCGACCGTATCGATTCGATCACCGGATGCTTTTCGGCGGGGCTCGTTCCAAGCGGTTCCGAGGACCCCTACGGCCTCAGGAGGCAATCTGTCGCCATCTTGAACATGCACATGGAACGGGGACTTCGGCTGTCGCTTACGGAGTTGATCGCCGAGGCATGTAAGGCATACGGCCTCAAGAAACAGGCGAAAGAAAAAGTCGAGGTCGAGACGCTTGACTTCTTCCGACAGCGGCTGGCGGGCATGCTCGCGGCAGAAGGACTCCGGTCCGACGTTGTGGATGCCGCGCTCTCCGTCGGGTTCGACGATCCTCTCATTGCGCGGGAGAAGGTGCGCGCCCTCGACGCGCTCCGAACGTCGGAAGATTACCAGCCGCTTGTAACAGCCCTCAAGCGTGCCGGCAATATTTTGCCCAAGGAGTTTGCGGGCAAGATAAAAAAAAATTTGCTGAGGCTGGATGCGGAGAAAGCCCTCTATGAATCCTATTCGGACATCAATGACCGTGTTCTGGAGAAGGCGGCAAGACTCGACTTCCGCGGCGCTCTGGCCGACATAGCGTCGCTCAGGAAAGACGTAGACGCTTTCTTTGACACGGTCATGGTCATGGACAAGGATGCCGAAGTGAAGGCGAACCGCTTGGCGCTCCTTGCGGGCATTACGGGCCTCTTTTCGCAGATCGCGGATTTCTCGCGGCTGGTCTTAAACAGCGACAGTGAATTGAAAAACTAACATGGAGAAAAAGAGAATCGGAGAAGAGATGATGGTTCCGATTCCCCTCTCCTTGGGTTCATAAGTTTCCTTTTCAAAAAAAAATAGGGAGGAAGGTCACATGACGATAGGGAAAAAATATATTTATTTTTTTGGCAGCGGCAAGGCGGACGGAACAGGTACCATGAAGGACCTGCTGGGAGGCAAAGGCGCGGGCCTTGCTGAAATGACGAATGCCGGAGTGCCGGTACCGCCGGGTTTCACCATAACCACAGAGGTCTGCAACCTTTTCTATGAGCTGGAGAAACGCGTACCGGAGGGTCTTGATAGCGAAATGCGCGAGTACATGAGCAAGGTGGAGAGCGCGCTGAGCGGCAAGTTCAAATTTGGTGATGTCGAACGACCGCTGCTCGTATCCGTGCGGTCGGGTTCGAAGTTTTCCATGCCAGGCATGATGGATACAGTCCTGAACCTCGGGTTGAATGACCGAACGATTCACGGTCTGATCCGCATGTCCGGCAATGAGCGATTCGCCTGGGACGCCTACCGCCGGTTCATGCAGATGTTCGGCAACGTTGTCATGGACATCGAGAAGGAAGTCTTTGAACACATCATCCATGAAGTGAAAAAGAAAAAGAAGGTCAACCTTGATATCGAGCTGACCGCAGAAGATCTGAAGAGCCTCGTTGAGAAATTCGAGGCCAAGGTAAAACAAGTCACGAGGCGAGAATTTCCGCAGGATCCTTGGGAACAGCTCGTCATGGCACGCGATGCCGTCTTCGGTTCCTGGAACAACCCCCGCGCAATCACCTACCGAAAATTGAACGACATCCCCGGCAATCTCGGTACGGCCGTGAACGTGCAAGCCATGGTGTTTGGGAATATGGGAGAAACGTCCGCGACGGGTGTCGGCTTCACCCGGAACCCCTCTACAGGCGCCAAAGAATTCTACGGTGAGTATCTGACGAATGCACAAGGAGAGGATGTTGTGGCGGGCATCCGTACTCCGCACCCCATCACCGACCTTGAAAAGGAAATGCCACAGGTCTACAATCAACTCCGCGATATTACGACAAGGCTCGAGAAGCACTACCGCGATGTGCAGGATTTCGAGTTCACGGTGCAGGAAGGCACGCTCTTCATGCTCCAGACTCGTACCGGCAAACGTACGGCCCATGCCGCGGTTACGATCGCTGTGGACATGGTTGCGGAAGGACTCATCTCCAAGGAAGAAGCTGTGCTTCGCGTCGAGCCTGCTTCTCTCGATCAGCTCCTCCACCCGATCATCGACCCCAAGGCGAAGATCGAAGTCATCGCCAAAGGCCTCCCGGCGTCGCCTGGAGCTGCTTCCGGTAAGGTCGTATTTACTGCCGACGAAGCGGTAAAACAGGCAAAGAAGGGGAATGTGCTTCTCGTCAGGCCCGAGACGACGCCCGATGACATCCATGGCATGGACGCAGCCAAGGGCATCCTCACCGCGCGTGGAGGGATGACCTCCCACGCGGCCGTGGTCGCTCGCGGCATGGGCAAACCCTGCGTAGCGGGTTGCGAATCCATCAAGGTGGATCTCAAGGCGCAGAAATTCACCGTGGGGAAATATACGGTGAAATTGGGTGACAGCATCACTATTGACGGCGGCACGGGCCGCGTGATCATCGGCAAAGTGCCGACCAAGGAACCCGAAGTGAGCGGCGATTTCGGCACGCTCATGAAGTGGGTGGACGAAATCCGCACCATGGGCGTCCGCGCGAACGCGGATATCCCCCGCGATGCCAAAATGGCCCGTCAGTTTGGCGCTGAAGGCATCGGTCTCTGCCGTACGGAGCACATGTTCTTTGCTGAGGAGCGGCTCCCGATCGTGCAGCAGATGATCCTTGCCGACAACACCGAGATGCGTGAGAAGGCTCTCGCGAAGCTCCTCCCGATGCAGCGTTCGGATTTTAAGGGCCTTTTCGAGAGCATGGCGGGATTTCCCGTAACGATCCGCCTGCTCGATCCTCCGCTCCACGAGTTCCTGCCGAAGCGAGAAGATCTCATGGTCGAGCTTGCTGTGATGCAGGTCAAGAAGGCACCTAAATCATCGGTTTCAAAAAAAGAAAGGCTGCTGCGTCGGGTAGAGGAACTTCATGAACTGAATCCGATGCTCGGCCACCGCGGGTGCAGGCTCGGCATCGTCTATCCAGAGATCACGCGGATGCAGACAAAGGCCATCATCGAGGCGGCCTGCGAACTCGCCAAGAAGGGGAAAAAAGTCGTGCCGGAGATCATGGTGCCGCTCGTGGGAATCCAAAGAGAGCTTCAGAACCAGAAGGACCTTATCAAGAAAACCGCCGATGAAGTGATGCAGAAAAAGGGCGTCAACATCGACTACATGATAGGAACGATGATCGAACTGCCTCGCGCGGCCGTGATCGCCGACGAAATCGCGCAGGATGCGGAGTTCTTCTCATTCGGCACCAATGACCTCACTCAGACCACGTTTGGGTTCAGCCGTGACGATGCGGGGAAGTTCATCAACTACTACACGGAGAACAACATCCTCACGAAAGACCCGTTCCAGACACTGGACCAGGATGGCGTAGGCATACTCGTGAAGATGGGTGTGGATAAAGGCCGCAGCACAAGGCCGAACCTCAAGGTTGGAATATGCGGTGAGCACGGCGGGGACCCGGCGAGCGTGGAATTCTGCTCGCGTACGGGCCTCAACTACGTGAGCTGTTCACCCTACCGCGTACCGATTGCTCGGCTTGCCGCTGCGCACGCAAAGCTTAAGGAAAAGGGCGTAGGTGGTTCCATTTCAAAGTAATCGATTACGGATTAACGACACAAGGGGCGGCGAACTTGGCCGCCCTTTTTTTGCGAACGTCAACGGTACGACCAATGTCTTCTCTCACGGAGACATGGTTTTTCTGGCCAATCCTGACCATGCGGCGCCGGTGTTATACTGAAACTAGAGAATAATTTCTCTGCGAATTTGAAGGAAGGCAGGTGACATACCAAGGAAACAATTCTCCTGTGAAAGATTGGGAAACAAGTGCAATGTCGTTCTGGCTGCTCCAACGGAAGAACGGCTTGTGGAAAGGGCGTCCTTGCATCTTCGCGACGTACATGGCATGACGGCGATTACGCAGGATACCTTAGGCAGAATCAGGCAGCTCTTGGTTAACCTTTCTTTATCGGACGCTGCCTCTGTCGTTGACCGCATTTTCGAAAAATACAACTGCAACGGCGAACCGGAGTGTACCTGGCGATAAAGCGCTGAAGCAGAGATGGTCCTCGCAGGCGATTGATCAGCCCACAAGCGGGTACTGAAGACTGCGTGATAGTGCGTAGCAGACGACATCGGGGGACGGGAATGCCTGAGCAGGTGGGCCAGGGAGATGTTGTGTCAAGGCGGAGTACCATAATCAGGTGCGTGATTGACAACACATCCAGGGAATCATACAATGCACGTCTGTGATGGTACGGGGGAAAACGCGATCAAGAAACCCGTGGGGAACGAGCATAGCATTATATGAATCATCCATAATCCGATTCTAGCTTGCAACGCGCTGTTGCCACGCACGAACTTTTAGCAGTCCGGACAAGTTGACGCGCTCGCGAGTACCGTACGGCTGGCATGAAGAGAAGCTCAGGGGGATCGTTCGCAAAAAGTGAGTAACGTTCCAAGGAAGATACATCAATA
>DASPQB010000311.1:0-3215 GCA_035625205.1 Nitrospirota bacterium
TGGGCAATCAGGTGAAAATCCTCCAGGTGATCAAGGATTTGGCGAGCAATGGGATGACGGTTATCATGGCCACACATTTCCCGGATCATGCCTTTTTGGTGGCAGGTGTTGTAGCGATTCTCAATAACGGTCAGATCTCTCAAATTGGGTCCCCGGACGTGGTGATTACTGAAGAAAGCATGAAACTGACATATGGGGTTGATACTCGTATCATTTGCGTCGGAGACGGAGCAGAACGCAAGGTATGCTTACCTTCTCTACTATAGTGAAGCATATCAAGAACTAAACTTCAGTGTGCACCGATGGCAAGACTGAAGATGCAAAGCTCTATGAATCATCCAATTCCGTGATTTTTTGTGCCCAGAAGGAGAGACGCATGAAAAGAGTATTTTTAGATGCCGTCTTGGCTATCGTCATATCCCTTTCCCATTCGCCGGCGAAATAAGCCAAGCGGGTGCGGCAAAACCCCGTATGGTGAAAAAATTCAGTCAAGCCGCAAGTGAATGGGATCACAGTTTTTGTTAATACCTCAGTAATCCCGTTGCGTTCTTGTGCGAAATCCCTACGTTTCTACGGATGTTCACCCATCTTGGGAAAGTGGGATCGGCTGCTATTTTTTAAGAATCAATGTGTTACCCGGCGTTCAGTCAACTTCTTTCTAGTGACTACTTGTGCTCCCAGGGATGGCAGCGCCGTGGGAAGATGGATGTCGGCGGCCTTCAGTAGCTTTTGTGACATGTCTCGTGGAACGGGGATTTGAATGCACCGGACTTCGTTTTTCACCACAATCTGCGTGGCGCATAAAGTCTTCAATTGATCTAATCCCTCCTCGACCGTAAGATCCAGGTCCACCCAAACCTGTTGTAGGTGACGGGTGACCAGATAAGCCAACATGACCACCAAGGCATGACCACGCGTATTCTTTTCAAGGTGTACAAACCAGGGCCTCATCTCGAGGAGAACCGTCTTGCTGGTCCGGAAAGCCCTTTCCACCAGAGCCAAATCCTTGTAGCGGTCATGGACGGTCTGAGCATCGGCATACTCCCGGGGCAAGTCGCTTTTGACCACGTAGCAACCATCCAGCCTTGAGGCCTCCATGAGCGCCTCGCTATCCTCCTGCAGTTGTAGCTCACGATTGACGACGGCAACCTTCAACCAAGCATCCAGTTTGAGCTGGACGATTTTAGCCGTTACGGCTCTCTGAGCAATCGCCACCTTCGCCCGCGCGTGCTCTGTCAGATAGTGGTTCCTTTTTCCCAGGAACCTGGATACGGATGCCTGCTTGTCCTGCCGGCTGCGCTTCAGATCCTCCACGCGTTGCGGATTGCGCCGCAACACATAGCGAATGCCGTCGCTTTCAATCTCGCAGATCTTCTCATCGAAGCACGACAATTGCACCACACCTTTTTGGATCAACGTTTCAATCTGAGGCTTGGTCAGCGCCGTGATGTAATAGACATTTTCATATTCCTTCAGTTGCTCGATCTGTGCGCTCTTGATCATGCCGCGGTCGCCGACCATTGTCACCCGCTTGCAACCGAACCGGTCGGCCACTTTGGTAACTTGAGGGGCGAAGGTTTTCATGTCGCTCATGTTGCCGGGGAATACTTCAACCGACACCGGGTCGCCCAATTCGTCGCACAGCAGCCCGATGACCACCTGTTTCTTCCCCTTCTTGCCATCCCGGTTGTAGCCCCAATCCGCCAGGGCGTTGCACATCCCTTCGAAATAACTGCTGGTGACGTCGTACAGAAATATCTCCTTCGGCGCTTCTTTGCCTTTTCGCCGAGTTCGAAACAAGCTCAGTTCGATCTGCTTCTGATGCTCGGCCAGCCACCCCAGATTGTCGTACAGATCATTCTCGTCAAACCCCCGCGCCATGTTCAGCATGTCGCAGGCCGCATGGGCTTGAGCCAGCCGAACCGCCGATAACCTCGATCCTTGATCGATGGTGCGCGCGATCACCTGCCATAACGCCAGCTTCCCCGCGCGCTCTGTCCCCAGGGCTTTTTCGATGCCCAAGCGCTTGGCTATCGAGTAGACAGTCCAGATGGCACCCACACTGGGGCCTTCTTGCAATCGGATGGATTTGTCGATCGAACCGAGTTCGGCCAAATTGTCTTTATGTTCCAGAGCCAGGCGGATGGCCGCAATTTCCTCCGGCCTGCAGCGGCTGAGATTAGCGATGGTGCGGTTCTTAACCACGCCTCCTTCGCGGTAAGACTCGCGCAAGAGCGTACAGACATAAGACTGGCCTGACTTGGAGGGGGCTGTCGTCTGGGTGATGTACATAGTGACTACAATATAAGAAATAGTAATTACTACTGTCAAGTAAATAATTACATTATTTCACCAATATTAGTGACTACACATTCAGCCCTAAAATAACCGTATCTTTAATGAATTCACTATTTAGGTCAAACTAGGTGGGTGAACATCCGCTCTAAACGGGAATTACGGGCAAAGTCACGCCAAAATGTAAAGCTGGCGCAAAAGGGGCGTTGCTGTAAGTTGTTTGTTTTCAATGCCGGGGATGGGAATCGAACCCACACGCCCCTTGCGGGGCCCAGGATTTTAAGGCGTTCCCGGCGTATCGGCCATTTTAGGATATTGCAAACATCTGCAGCCATCGCATGCGTTTAAGCCCAACCTCCATGCCCGCAGAAAACGCTATTTTCGCGGTTCGTTCCGATACCTCAAGCACAAAACAAGTACAACAGGTTTTGCTTTGCCAATACAGTCTTGTACGTACTATAATGTCATTACGATCATGCGATTCATTTGGGATGAGGACAAGAACCGGCGCAACCTTGCAAAGCATAAGATAAGTTTCGAAACCGCCAGGCTTGTCTTCGATGATCCGTTTGCCATCAGCATCCGGGACCAAATCGCCCACGGGGAAGAACGCTGGCAGACAATGGGTTTGGTTGGCGGCATCGTGGTCGTCCTTGTGGCCCATACTTATACAGAGGAGGAAGATGATGAGGTGATCCGAATCATCTCCGCTCGCAAAGCGACGTCGCATGAAAGAAGGCAATATGAGCAAAATCGAAAATAAACAGGCCAAGGAACTCCGGAATCTTAAAAAAATGAAAGACAAGGACATTGACCTGTCCGATCTTCCTGAAATCCGCGACTGGACCGGCGCGGCTTTCGGAAAATTCTATCGCCCGATCAAGAAGCCGCTCACGCTCCGAGTCGATGGCGACGTCCTT
>DASPQB010000312.1:0-24153 GCA_035625205.1 Nitrospirota bacterium
TCTCTCTGAGGGCGACCATCTGAAAAAAACGGCTGTTTGCCCCAATGGCGAAGCGTGATCAAGTTTCTATCGCTGTGCTTGGGTATCATTGCACTTTGTTTGATCGATAATAACAAGTCTCTGCTAGATGCGACGTGCGCTGTGTTGCTTCCGACAAAGCAGCATCATGGCTGAGTCGTAGGGGAGCTCCTTCTCCGTCATCAGAAAAAGGCGATTCATGCTCGGCTATTGACAACAACCATAGGAACGCGCGGCCTAGCCTTTGATGTTACTCCAGAACCTCGGCTACAATGCAACAATGGTGAAAACTGCAGGAGAGGCGAAGGACTTCATGGCTTTCTAGGCGCGGCGTTTGTCGTCTCCGTTCCGCTGCTTCCTGCGATACGCAATCGTGACCTATTCGATCGCACGACCCACGACCTGCAAGCTTTCTCGATTCTTCCCTCGGTCATCCATACTGAGATGAGCAATGGTAAAATTGAAGCTTGCTGCCCAAGCTATGGCATACTTGTACCTGGGAAAGAGTGTGTCTTGTCTCTTGAATTCCCGCGAGTGAAGGATCCTCTGCATTCCTATGAGCGGAGAGCCCATTGACACATGGAGCATTTCATGGTTGACGATGAAAGCGACAAAGTAGCGTGGTACCGTTTTCCAGTCGAGCACTGAATTAATCCTGATGATATTCGTCCTTTCATTGTAGCTCCCGAGAGTCCTTCTTTTTACGGAGGAGCGAAGCCTTCTCGATCCTCATGTGATTGTGGCATTGATCAAACCGCCAAAATATGCTTTGTTCATGGTATCGTACAAATCGCAAAGGTTGTGGTATTTTCCCCCATTTTTTATTGAGATTTTTTTTCGACGGTTTTGTTACACTCAGCGTTTTATTCTCTTACAGATAGTGCCTGAAAAGTGGCATGGCGGATCTTCTTTTTTTGAGATAGGAGACAATCTCATCAAGTACCTGCCTGTCCGCATTCAAAAACATCCGATGCAGGCGCACATGCAGAACGCCGTCCCGCCGCCTTACCGAAAGCATTGTCCTTGAATTTTCAGTAAGCACGAGAACAAGGGATATGCCCAAGTGTTCTGAAAGATAGTGCTTGAGAAAGCTCTCGCTGCTGCCATAAATCAGGTTAAGTTGACTGTCGTCAGTATCTTTATGCATAGAATCCGAGCTTCGGTTCCCCGATACAAGACCCGCTAGACGTTCCCGCATTGATCTTGTCTTCATTTTATTCTTTATCTCAGTAATAAATTCTACTATACTTTACAAAGTTGAGCAATTCTTTCTTCATTTAATACAAAACCTGACTTTTCTGGGTAAAGAAGATTGTTCATAAACGATATAACATCACCCATGCGTACAGTTAACTTTAGAAGAATGCGAATAACTTCATCAAAGACAAAGGATAAAAAATCTAATCAGTGGTTTCTTTACATCCTTAGATGCTGCGACAGTACCTTTTATACCGGCATCACGAATGACCTGCAACGTCGGCTTGACAAACACAATGACGGCACTGCCTCGCGCTACACGCACAGCCGTCGACCGGTGACATTGATCTATCACGAACGATGCCGGAATAAGTCTACCGCGCTTAAGAAGGAACACACGGTAAAATCGCTCTCCCGAGGGGAGAAGGTTCAGTACATCAATGAGAAAGCTGGAATACTAGATTGCCTCTAGCGTCCTACCGGAAAGATGGAGACAAAACCTATGAATGCAAAATCGTTCGAAACCTACCGACGTGAGTTTCCTGTCACGCAGAAGTATATCTACCTTGACCATGCCGGGGTTTCGCCCCTGTCGCTGCGTGTAAAGTCGGCAATCGAAACATTCCTCTCCGAAGCCACGATGGGTGGAGCTTTTTATTACCCGAAGTGGGCACAGCAGATCATTGCGACAAGGCAGTCCTGTGCAAGACTTATCAACGCAAGTCCTGACGAGATCGCCTTTGTCAGAAGCACATCTCACGGTCTATCGATCGTTGCCGCGGGTCTAGCTTGGAAGCCGGGAGACAATGTGCTTATCTATGAAAAGGAATTTCCCTCCAATATTTACCCCTGGCAGAACCTTCAACGGAAAGGTGTCATACTAAAAATCATTCCTTCCCGTGACGGCAGGATCCTTAGGAGCGATATCGAAAGATTGCTGGATGCAAGGACACGATTGCTTGCCATTAGTTCGGTTCAATTCGCAAATGGTTTTAGAATCGATCTGAAGGAAATCGGGAGTCTCTGCCGGAGTAAAAAAGTCCTATTCTGCGTTGATGCGATCCAGAGCCTGGGTATTGTCCCGATGAATGTCAAAGAATTTAATATTGATTTTCTCTCGGCTGACGCTCACAAGTGGCTTATCGGCCCTGAAGGTATCGGTATATTTTACTGCACGAGAGAGCTGACCGAACAGCTTTATCCGTCGCTCATCGGGTGGAAGTCCGTGAAGAATGAATTTGATTTTGATCATCCGGACTTTTCCCTTAAGTCAGACGCTTCACGATTCGAAGAAGGTTCAATGAATCTGTTGGGCATTTTCGGGCTCGGCGCCGCTCTTGATCTTCTTTTCGAAGCCGGAATAGAGCAGGTGGAAGAACGCGTGCTCAGTCTGGGCGACCTGATCATCCGAGAAGCAGAGCGAAGAGATTTCTCAATACTATCTCCACGGGAACGTAAGCAGCGGGGAGGGAATATCACGGTCGCCAGCACGTTTGATCCCTTGAAGGCACGCGATACTTTGCGGGAGAAGCATATCATGGTCAACAATCGCGGAGGTGGGCTCCGTATTTCACCACATTTTTACAATACCGACGAAGAGATTTTAGGTTTGTTCCAGGCCTTCGATCAACTTATGCGTTGTTGAGTTTTATCCTTCGAGTCAGTAGTAATATATTTCAAAGCATTCAGACGGCCTCATACCGTGCGTCAAATGCATCCTTCCCCGGCCTCTTTTTAATACCGTGATCACTGTTCGCGCTAGCATGTTCAAGGATCTTGAATATTGATTCATGATTCTCTACGGCATTGATTCCCTGAGCAACCGATTCTATAGAAAGTGGCATTCCCTTGTTCTTCCTCATAAAATCCAGCACATCATTCTGTAGTCTGATGACCGTGCTGGCCATTTTCTTTCCAGCCTCTACCCCGGGTTGGTGGTAGGCATTGATGTTCACAAGAGAAGCATAATAACCAACGGCCCGTTCATACAGGGCTATAAGCGTTCCGATCGACTGTGCATTGAGCTTATCGACTGTGATCGTAATAGACTCTCGCTTATTTTCGTACAGGGCATTTCGCGTTCCCTGAAGACAGGCGCTTAGATAATCCCCGCTCGTGACTCCAGGCTCGACGTCCATAGATGCGGTTTCTCGGTCATGGAGCACTTCGATAAACGTTGCAAAAAAGTTATTCACCCCCTCTCGGAGCTGCTGTACATACGCATGTTGGTCCGTTGTCCCCTTGTTCCCGTATACGGCGATGCCCTGGTTGACAATCTTGTTGTTTAGATCTTTCTCTTTACCGAGGGATTCCATTACCAGCTGCTGGAGGTACTTCGGGAACAGCATCAGACGGTCTCTATAAGGTAGGATAACCATATCCTTGGCCCCGCGTCCGTTTGTTGCGTGAAACCAGGCAAGAGCCAGAAGTGCCGCTGGATTTGATCTCAGATCTTTTTTCCTCGTAATCTCATCGCACAGTGCTGCCCCTTTAAGAAAATCCATTATATTAATTCCCTGTAACGCCATCGGAAGGAGACCAACTGCAGAAGTTATTGATGTTCTCCCACCTACCCAGTCCCACATAGGAAATCTAGCCAACCAACAGTTCTTTTTTGCAATATTATCAAGGTTGCTTCCCACTCCAGTAATTGCAACTGCATGCCTCTCAAATGACAAGTTCGCTTTTTTGTAAGCCGAGGCAATTTCGAGCATTCCGTTCCGGGTCTCTACAGTCCCACCGCTTTTTGAGATGACTATTGTGAGGGTGTCTATGAGATCGCTTCCGATTTCCGCAAGTAATCGGTCGATACCGTCTGGATCAGTATTATCCAGAAAATGTACCTTCATCTTATCTTTCGAAGATCCGAGTGCATCGGCAATGAACTGCGGCCCCAGGGCCGAGCCGCCGATTCCGATACTCAGAAAACGAGTGAATCGGGCTCGCTTGCGTGGATAGATCTTACCCGCATGGATTCCAAACGTGAAATCCTTGATGGACTGAATCATACCTTGAATCTCATTGCGGAGTTCAACCGAAGGTGCCCGCTCAGCTGCCCTGAGCCAGTAGTGCCCTACCATCCGGTTCTCATCAGGATTGGCAATTATGCCTGATTCAAGCGCGTCCATGGCTGTAAAGGCCTTCTGGATCTCTGGCTCCATACGTGCAAAAAAGTCATCAGCAAAGTTCATGCGACTGATGTCAAGCGATAAGCCAGCGGAGGGGATTTCGCAGTAGTATTGTTTGTAACGCTCCCATAGAGATTTATCGTTCATCTTTTTTTACCGCAGAGGACCCTAAAGTCGCTGAGCGAGAACCTCCTGACCTGGTATTTTTCCTGATCGGACGTTAGACACCCTCTCCGGCCTAAAGGCCGGAACATTACAGCGCATGCTGAAAAAAAACAAAAATGCTAGCTACAAAAAAGTATTGCACTTAAAGAGCCTCTCGAAAATAAATTTCCAGCCATTATCACCTGAGGCCGTACGGTTAACCCGCTTTTTTGTACGTCTGGCAATTTCTACTCGCTCTTGGCAGCAATGTCCTCCCCGCGTTTCTTTAATCATCCTTCCCATACACAGCTCGGATCCTCTTCCCAAGCTCCCGAAGAGCTTCAGAAAATGTCTTTCCCTGATCCATGAGCTCACGAACGACCTCTGCTTTGCTTAAGTACGCGATGACTTCATCGGACTCGGTTACGATCTCGCAGGCATTCTCGCCTTTATCGAGTTGCTGCCGAATGCAGGTCTCGAGCTGTTCAGGAGAATACTTGTCTACAATTTTTCTTAAATCTTTGGTTTTCATGATCTGAGCCGATAATGGAAATATTCTATCATAAAACATGCATTATATGAACGCTATTTTGTCTCTTGATTGACTGTCTGCAATTGCGAAGAAACTTTTGAAAAAGATGTTTTTTACTCTCTCGGCTTTATGGTAATATACGTCCCATGGATGAACAGGACACAATTTGCGCAGTTTCAACGGCACCGGGCGAAGGAGGGATCGGCATTATCCGCCTCAGTGGTCGGGACGCGATCTCCATCGTCACGAACGTCTTCAAGCAGAAAAAAAAGAAACTGCTCCGGTCCGCTGCGACGCATACTCTACACTACGGCCATATCATGAATCCCTTGACCGGGCAGATCATTGACGAGGCGCTTGTAGCGATAATGCGAGCGCCGGCAACATACACACGCGAGGACATCGTAGAGATAAACTGTCACGGCGGTATGATGCCTCTCACACGAACCCTGGCGCTCCTCATCGCAACAGGGGCAAGACAGGCAGAGCCGGGAGAATTTACGAAGCGGGCCTTTCTGAACGGCAGAATCGACCTTGCCCAGGCAGAAGCTGTGATGGACATAATAAGCTCCAAAACGGACATGTCCCTCCGCGCCGCAAATGAACAGCTCCTGGGTGGTCTTTCGCAGGAAATTGCGAATTTGCGCGACCGGCTTGTATCACTGCTCGCATCGGTTGAAGCGAGCATCGATTTCCCGGAGGAAGACATTGTAATTGGGCTCGGCCTGACACTTAAACAAGAAGTCACCCGCCTTCGTGCGCAGGTGAGCGATCTGCTTTCAGGCTTCACCTATGGTAAAATTCTTCGTGAAGGGTTTGCGACAGCTATCGTTGGCAGGCCCAACGTTGGCAAGTCTTCCTTGTTGAACGCTCTTCTCAGGCAAGAACGGGCCATTGTGACCGAAATTCCAGGTACTACCAGGGATGTGCTCGAAGAATACGTTAATGTCTTTGGCGTTCCACTCAGAATTCTCGACACCGCAGGCATCAGGCAATCCCATGATGTGATCGAGCAGGAAGGAGTGCGTAGAAGCCTCGCCGCCATCGAATCGGCTGATTTGATTATCGTTGTTCTTGACGGATCGCAGTCTCTCATGCCCGAAGATAATCGGGTGGTCGAGGAAATACACGGAAAGAATGCTGTCGCAGTAATCAACAAATCCGATTTACCAAGGAAACTCGGCAAACTTGACTGGCCGGAGATACAAATAGCCTTATCCTGCCGGACGAAAGATGGACTCGACAACCTCAGGAGCGCTATAGCTGACGTCGTAAAAAGCGGGATGGTGGCTCCCAAGGAGCATTCTTGGGCAGTGAACCAGCGGCACAAAACTGCGCTAGAACAGACCAACGCAAGCTTGGGAAAAACCCTGGAGTCGATCCAGACCGACCTTTCACCGGAGTTCATTGCCTTGGATCTTCGCGATGCCCTAGATCATCTGGGACTCATCATCGGCGCTACGTATACAGATGATATACTCAATCGGATATTTAATGATTTCTGTATCGGCAAATAATATGAATATACGAATTACCGACACCAGCATCGAGGTCGCCTGAGAAGTGGAGAGTTGGATTTGCTCTGTTTGCATGTTTTCTTGCATTTATGGTTCTTCCTTTTTTCCGGTCCTGATGCTGAGTTGCTTTGATAATGCGTTTGGGGTGAATTGTGTATTCTTCTAAAAAGTACGATGTGATTGTCATCGGTGCAGGCCACGCGGGTTGTGAAGCGGCGCTTGCTGCCGCACGCTTGGGGTGCGACACGCTCATGCTCACGATGAACCTGGACAGCATCGCCCTCATGTCCTGCAATCCAGCAATCGGAGGCTTGGCCAAAGGCCATCTCGTGAAGGAGATCGACGCCCTAGGCGGCGACATGGCGAAGATTATCGACCGCACCGGCATCCAGTTCCGGATACTGAACCGGAGTAAAGGGCCTGCTGTGCGTGGTACGAGAGCCCAAGCAGACAAGCAGCGATACCGTCTCGCAATGAAAGAATCGGTAGAAAAGCAGCCACGGCTCGATGTGAAACAGGGTCTCGTTGAAAAGATTTTCGTGGAGGGCAATTCGATATCAGGAGTGGAAACAATTATCGGCGTTCAATATCGGGCCTCAGCTGTGATCGTTACTACGGGAACTTTTTTAAAAGGGCTCATTCATATCGGCCTCGTTCATTATCCTTCAGGCAGGGCAGGGGAATTTCCATCAAACGGTCTTTCTGACAACCTCAGGGAGCTCGGGTTCGAGCTCGGCAGGCTCAAGACGGGAACCCCAGCCAGACTAAATGGAAGAAGTATCGATTTTACAAAAATGAATATACAGCCTGGAGATGATCCTGCCCCATTTTTCTCCTTTTCTGAAACAATTCATCCTCTCCCACAAGTACCCTGTTATTTGACCTATACAAATAACATTACCCATGAAATTATACGCAAAAATCTTTATCAATCCCCACTTTACGCCGGCGTGATAAAAGGAATTGGGCCGCGGTATTGTCCTTCTATTGAAGACAAGGTGATGCGGTTTTCTGAACGGGAGCGTCACCAGGTATTTCTCGAGCCCGAGGGACTTGACACCGAGGAGTATTACGCAAACGGCGTATCCACGAGTCTGCCATACGATGTCCAGACAGCGATGTATCGCTCAATCCCTGGACTCGAGGAAGTCGAGATCATGCGTCCTGCTTATGCCATAGAATACGACTACGCACCCCCTACGCAGATTCAGCACACGCTCGAAACAAAAAAAATCTCCGGCCTCTACTTCGCCGGCCAGATCAACGGTACCTCGGGTTACGAAGAAGCAGCAGCCCAGGGCCTCGTGGCGGGGATTAATGCTGCCTTGAAAATTCAAAGACGGGAACCTTTCATTCTCTCGCGCTCTGAAGCATATATTGGCGTGCTGATCGATGACCTGGTAACACGTGGAACGAACGAACCCTATCGAATGTTCACGTCACGGGCGGAGTACAGGCTCCTCCTGCGCGAAGACAATGCCGATATCCGGCTATGCGAAAAGGGTCGAGGCGTCGGACTAATATCAGATGACGATTACCGTCAATACCTTGAAAAGAAAGAACATATCAATTGCGAGCTTCTGAGGCTTAAGAAAGTCCGGGTCAAACAAGCAAAGGAAGTAAATGCTATTCTTGCGGCATGCGGATCATCGGCGCTTTCAAATGAGGCTTCACTCGAGCAGCTTTTGAAAAGACCGGAAATCGAGTACCGTGATATTGAAAAAATAAGTTCCCCTCGAGAGCCGCTTACAAGCGATGCCGCTTTGCAAGTGGAAATCCAGGTAAAGTACGAAGGCTATATCCAGCGTCAGTTACAGCAAGTTGACCGTTTTGCCTCACTCGAACACAAAGTTCTCCCCGCAGAAATGGACTACGATGCTGTCATCGGCCTCAGCAATGAAGTCAAGCAAAGACTAAAGCAGGTGCGGCCTATCTCCGTCGGCCAGGCCTCGCGTATATCAGGTGTAACACCGGCCGCAATCTCACTCCTTATGGTTGCGCTTGAAAAAAGAAAGCGAGGAAAGGAATAGGAATTGCTGATATCGGCATGTGTATTACATCTGATTGCAACCCGGATGAATTTCCCTGACCGGGAGATGGTTTCGTGACCCCGAAAGAATTGCTTACTCTCGGGGCTTCGGAACTGGGCTTCGCTCTTTCTGCGGAGCAGACTAACTCGATATTCATTTATCTAACGGAGCTCAAAAAATGGAACCAAAAGATAAATCTTACCGCCATAAGAGATGAGCGCGATGTCTTGATCAAGCATGTTCTCGATTCTCTCTCTTTTATGATGGTCCTAACGCCTTCACCCGGGCTCAAGCTTCTGGATATGGGGTCCGGCGCCGGCTTTCCCGCAATTCCGATCAAACTCATTCAGCCAGATATTGAGGTCACCATGGTAGAATCAGTCAGAAAGAAGGCCTCATTTCTGAGACACATCATAAGAACATTGAAGCTTACCGGCATCGAGGTCCAGGACAAAAGAACCCAGGACATCCCTGACTCCTTCCGCAACATATATGATGTTGTCACCGCACGGGCATTTGCAGACATAAATATGGCGATTAAATCTGGTCAGCCATTTCTGAAACATGGGGGCACCATGGTCCTGAGTCGTGGACCTGAGGAAAGTATTGATGTAAAGAAGCTGGCAATGTATGGAATCGAACTGGAGAAAAGAATTGATGTGACGCTCCCGTTCTCGGATTATAAGAGGGCGATCTGGCTACTGAAGCGTATATAATATGATAGTTCCACGTGGAACATCCGGTTGTGAATTTGACAATATACTATAATACCAAGGAGATAATGGGTCGCATAGAAAAACACTGATGGGATTTTTTCAAATGGTTTTTCATGTGACGCACTTCCACTGCTAAAGTATGTGGCGTTTTCCTGTGGGTTTTCCGTGCTATTTTCGTAATGATAAAAGAGCTTATTATGTCAGAAGGGACACTTAAAATACCGCTCGAGTGGCGGGAGCTGGTTGAAGAGCTCTATGACCAGCCTGGACCGGTTCTCGTGATAGGAGCTCCCGGATCGGGCAAGACCACCTATTGTCGCTATTTTACAGATCTCCTCTGCCGCCGCAAGAAGCGGGTTGCTTGGATCGACGCAGACCCTGGCCAGCCATTTATTGGGCCGCCAAGCACTATATCACTCACCCTTTATGCTGAAATAACCGATCTCCTCAGGCGAAAGAACCCCATGATAATGAGCTTTATCGGGAATACCTCACCAGTCGGTCGTTTACTCGAAATGATTTCGGGACTTCAAAAGCTTATCGCCCAGGCACAAATACAAAAACCTGACCTCATCCTCATTAATACCTGCGGTCTAGTGAACGGCGGAGCTGCACGCGAGCTAAAGTACCATGAAATCGATATGATATCCCCCCACCACCTCATCGCCCTTCAGAAGGGTACTGAGGTTGAGCACCTTCTTGCGCCGCATTCGCACCGTGCTGGCTTATTGATCCACCGCATACCCATATCGCCAGACGCCCGCGCTTCAACCGGTGAAGCGCGTCGATCATTCCGCGAACAGCGCTTCAAGGAATATTTCCGTGGCGCTGATTTTCAGGAGATAGCGCTCCACGACGTCGGCGTTCACGGCCCCGGTCTTGGAACCGGTGAACGGCTCGGGTTCAGGGACATCAACAAGATCTCAAAGATATTCCAGGCGATTGTAATCCACGCCGAGCTGTCCGCTGATCGCCTTTTTATCATTGTGGAGGGAGAATATGCTGAAACAGAACTCTTCACTGCGAAGGAACAATATAATGTCCGAGAAGTCATGGTTCTGAAGCGCTCTGAGTTGGACCACCTCCTTGTCGGGCTCAATGATGACCAGAACTTATGTCTCGGGCTCGGGATTCTCCGTACTATTGACCTAAAGGAACTGTCCCTTAGAGTAATCACGCCTTTGAAAGATATTTCGGCCGTCCGTCATTTATCCCTCGGTTCTCTCCGGGTAAGCCCTGCTGGCGGGGAGTTGGGGCAGGTATAGTTCAGGTATAGTTAATGTTCCACGTGGAACATGTCCCTGGGTGCAGGGGGAAAAAATGTCTTGGTTTCTGCACAATCGGCATGGGACCAAGGTCTCCGGCCATTATCCATGTTTTTCCCTTCCTTTTATTAGTACCTTATGGTAAAGTAATCCGGCTCTAAACCGGCAGTGTCGGAGGTTGAAAAGAAATAATGGGCAGAGTCATTGCTATCGCAAATCAAAAGGGTGGGGTAGGTAAAACTACCACCACCGTGAATATTGCCGCCTCACTTGCTGCAGCGGAAAAGAAGGTGCTACTCATCGACTCCGATCCACAGGGGAACTCCACGAGCGGAATGGGTATTGACCGGAACGAAATCAAGGGAAGCACCTATGACCTGTTTACCGGCAAGAAATCGCTCCAGGACGTAAAAAAATCAACTCACTTTCCCTGGCTCGATGTGGTGCCGGCAAAGATCGATCTCGTCGGCGTTGAAGTGGAGCTCATCCAAATGATAGCCCGCGAGCGCGTATTGAAGAAAGCGCTCGCCCCGGCAAAGGACAATTACGATTATATCTTTATAGACTGCCCTCCGTCACTCGGACTTCTGACGGTAAATGCTCTCACGGCAGCTGACGGGGTGATTATCCCCGTGCAATGCGAATATTACGCGCTCGAAGGCCTGTCAGCGCTCATGAACACTATTAAACTCATCAAACAGGACCTCAATCCCGACCTTTCCATTGAAGGAGTGCTTCTGACCATGTACGACAGCCGGAACAACCTTGCCGACCAAGTGGCGAAAGAGGTAAGGAAATACTTTGGAAACAAAGTGTATACGACGATCATTCACCGGAATGTCGCCCTGTCCGAAGCGCCGAGCCACGGCAAGCCTGTTCTGCTCTACGACATCCGGTCCCGCGGTGCGCAAAGCTACCTCGAACTTGCGAAGGAGGTCATCAGTAATGCAAAAGCAGGCACTCGGTAAAGGTCTCGGGGCGCTCATTCCCGATTTGTCTTCACTCGATGACAAGGAGAAGAAAGCGCTCGGAGTCATTGAGATCGATCTGGACAAGATTGTCCCGAACGAATACCAGCCGCGCAAGGTCTTCAGCGACGACAAGCTGCAGGAGCTTGCTGCTTCGATCAAAGAGCAGGGTGTGATCCAGCCAATCATCGTGCATAGGGCAGCCAGCGGCTTTCAGTTGATAGCCGGAGAACGGCGGTGGCGCGCGTCGCGTCTCGCCGGGCTCAAGACCATTCCTGCACTCATAAAAGAAGCGACCAAGCGCGAGCTCCTCGAGATGGCGCTGATAGAAAATATTCAGCGAGAAGACCTGAACCCCCTCGAAGCAGCCGAGGCGTATAAGCGACTCCAGGACGAGTTCAAGCTGACTCAGGATGATCTTGCAAAGCGAGTCGGAAAAGAACGCTCGACCGTCACGAACTTCCTTCGCCTCCTTGGTCTGCCGAAAGAGGTCAAGCACGATCTCGCGACGGGTGCCATGAGTATGGGCCACGCTAAGGCGCTGTTGTCCCTCGAGCGCGTACGCGACCAGCTCCAGGCAGCGGCTTTGATCGTGAAAAAGGGTTTGTCAGTGCGAGAGTCGGAGGCTCTTGCCTCCCGGCTCAAAAGCCCGCCGAAAGAAAGGAAAACGAGGCAGCGCCAAGAGTTGAAAGCAGTGGAAGAAAAACTCAGGAAATCGCTTGGCACCAAGGTTATCATCACATCGAAATCGAAGGGCGGCAGGATCGTGATCGAGTACTACTCGACTGAGGAGTTGGACCGGATACTGGAGAAGATCGGATAAATACGCAACTCATCCAGAGAAAAGACGCGAAGGCATGATGTAAAAAATACCGACCTTTGCACGTACTCCGCATCTGGGTGACTTCGTGGTAAAGGTGTTGTGAGATCTTTCGAGGAGGATGCATTCATGTTGAAGAAAGGTTCAGGATCGCCGGAACAGTCTGAAATCACCGCGTTCCTCGGCAAGGGCACAGAGTTCAAGGGAGTGCTCAGCTTCACAGGCACTATCCGTGTTGACGGCAAAGTTGAAGGGGAGGTAGTTTCGAAGGACACCTTGATCGCCGGAGATAGCGCATTCCTGAAGTGCGAGATCACCGTCGGAACACTCATTTTAAGCGGCACGGTCGTGGGCAACATCAACGCAGCACAGACAGTGCATGTCATCGCCCCGGCCAATATCGAGGGCAACGTCAGAACGCCAAAGCTGATCATTGAAGAGGGAGTAATCTTTAATGGGAAATGCGAAATGCCGAAAGAGGCGAAGGCCGTTGAACAGAAGGTTGTGTCGCTGACGGACCGCTAACCCATTCGAGCGTCAGCGAGCTTGCATACAGCGACATCAAGGTGAGGTAAACGGGGGGAGGGGAATTGAGAAGCACCCGTTAACTGGTCAATTCGCACTCTTTTTAGCTACTCACATTCTCTGTATCCCCTGATTTCACATAACACGTCGAATCACAGGAATACAATAACGAGACAATAATGGCCCTCTTTCATCTCTATCGCACACCGGCCCTATCGGCCTCGCAGGCCGCCGGCCTGATTGTTATAGCCCAACAAAAGGTTTCTCCCGCCGTCAAAGCGATCGAGACAGAACTCTGCTTTAATGTCGCGGCAGACAGTCCTTTGACAGGCGACGAGATGCGTTTACTGCATTGGCTCCTCGCCGAGACCTTCGAGCCCGGTAATTTTTCAGTCAAGACATTTTTCACTTCGCAATCCACAAGTTCCAATCCTCAATTGATTCTTGAAGTCGGACCCCGCATGAACTTCACCACGGCTTGGTCTACGAACGCTGTATCGGTCTGCCATGCCTGCGGACTTGGTAAAATTTTGCGGATCGAGCGGTCACGACGCTTCCGTCTTTCGCTAGCCATGAATACCTCGTTAACAAAGGACCAGGAAAATGCATTCCTTACCCTGATTCACGACCGCATGACCGAGTGTCCCTATCCGAAGCCGCTCACAACCTTCAAAACCGGGATCAATCCAGAACCGGTCCGCATCGTACCTCTTATGGAGGAAGGTAGACCCGCGCTTGAAAAGATCAACCTTGCTATGGGCCTCGGCCTTGATATGTGGGACCTTGATTATTACACGAACCTCTTCATAAAAGAAATCAAGCGTAACCCGACGAATGTGGAATGCTTCGACCTTTCGCAATCGAACAGTGAACACTCTCGCCACTGGTTCTTCCGCGGCAAGCTCATCGTGGATAATAGAGAGGTCCCAGAAACCTTGATGACGATCGTCAAGGCAACTTATGAATCAAATCCAAACAACAGCGTCATCGCCTTCAGCGATAATTCGAGTGCGATAGAAGGCTACAACGTTACGACCATCATTCCCGAGGTGATCGGCAAACCTTCGGCATTCCGTGAAACGAAACGAAAATATCATATCATCCTAACTGCGGAAACGCACAATTTCCCGTCTGGCGTAGCACCCTTCCCCGGGGCCGAGACCGGCACGGGAGGACGCATCCGCGATGTTCAAGCAACCGGCACAGGCGGGCTTGTGATCGCAGGAACTGCCGCGTACTGCGTGGGCAACCTCTGCATCCCCGGATACGAACTCCCGTGGGAAGATGCGTCCTATGCATATCCGAATAATCTTGCAGCTCCGCTCCAGATCGAGGTTGAGGCAAGCAATGGTGCGTCGGACTACGGCAACAAGTTCGGCGAACCGGTTATCCAAGGATTCACGCGCTCTTTCGGTCTTCGGCTTCCTGACGGCGAACGGCGTGAGTGGCTTAAACCAATCATGTTCTCCGCCGGCATCGGCCAGATGGATTCGCTCCATACCAGGAAGGCCGTAGCCCAAAAAGGAATGCTCGTTGTCAAGATCGGCGGCCCAGCGTACCGTATTGGCATGGGCGGCGGCGCTGCTTCCTCCATGATTCAGGGTGAAAACGTCGCAGAGCTTGACTTTAACGCCGTTCAGCGAGGCGACGCCGAAATGGAGCAGAAGCTGAACCGCGTAATCCGCGCGTGCGTCGAGCTTGGGGAGAGAAACCCGATCCAAAGCATCCACGACCAGGGTGCCGGTGGCAATTGCAATGTCGTAAAAGAAATTGTTCACCCTGCGGGCGCAAAGATTGACATTCGCCGCATTCCGATCGGAGACAACACGCTCTCGGTCCTCGAGATTTGGGGCGCTGAGTATCAAGAACAGAACGCCGTACTCTTGAAACCTGAGCACCAAGGTCTTTTCAGCTCGCTCTGTGAACGCGAAAAGGTACCCATGGCCGTAATCGGCACGGTGACTGGTGACGGATACATTTCCCTCTATGATGAATTCGACAACTCGACACCGGAGAACCTGGAACTTGCTAAAGTTCTCGGGCACATGCCTCAAAAAGTGTTCATACTTGAACGAAAGAAGGCCTCGCGTAAACCGCTTGCGCTTCCGAAAGACCTAACGATCCGGAAAGCTCTTGACCGCGTGCTGCGTCTTGTCTCCGTGGGCTCCAAGCGCTTTCTAGCGAACAAGGTCGACCGGTCCGTAACGGGCCTCATCGCCCGCCAGCCGTGCGCAGGCCCCTTGCAGCTAACGGTATCCGATGTTGCCGTGATCGCGCAGTCCCATTTCGGCTTGACCGGTGCAGCGTGCGCCATCGGTGAACAACCGATAAAAGAATTGATCGATCCGGCTGCCATGGCAAGGATGAGCGTTGGGGAAGCACTCACGAACATCGTCTGGGCGCAGGTCTCTGCTCTCAGCGATATCCGCTGTTCTGCAAACTGGATGTGGGCCCCGAAACTGCCGGGCGAGGGCAGCCGTCTGTACGACGCAGCCGTAGCCATGCGCGACGTTATGATCGAGCTCGGCATCGCAGTTGACGGCGGCAAGGACAGCCTGTCCATGGCCGCTAAAGTCATAAACCCTGACGGAACGACTGAAACCGTGAAGTCTCCCGGAACACTTGTGATCTCTGCCTACGTCACCTGCCCAGACATCACGAGGACGGTGACACCTGACCTCAAAGCACCGGGAAAAAGCAATCTTCTCTTTATTGACCTTGGCTCTGGACACAATCGACTCGGCGGCTCATCGCTCGCACAGGTCTTCGGCCAGGTCGGAGATACTTCTCCTGACCTCGGCGATCCCGATCTTCTGATAAGAACTTTCACAGCCGTGCAGAACCTAATTGCAGACAGGCTCATTCTGGCCGGCCATGACCGGTCTGATGGCGGTCTCGCTACTACACTGCTTGAAATGGCCTTCTCGGGAAACTGCGGCATCGAGATCAACCTGAGCTCGAAAGATGACGCCATTGCTGCTTTTTTGTCTGAAGAACTCGGGCTTGTTATTGAATATCTTCCGTCGGTAGAATCTATGGTCTTTTCTATCCTGGACGACGCAGCAGTTCCTTATCAGGTAATCGGCAAAACTTCCTCAGCAAAACGCATCGTCTTTTCATGCAGCACGCCGGGCTCCGCCTTCCGCCCTGCGTTGGACGAAGACATGCGCGTGCTCCGCGACATCTGGGAAGAAACGAGTCACCATATCGATCGTTTGCAGCGGAACCCTGAAAATATCCGCGAAGAACGAAAAAATATCTATGACCGCAAAGGCCCATCCTTTCTCATTCCCTTTACACCGAAACAAACTGTAGATGAGCTCCTCTACAGGACGTCAAAACCCAAGGTCGCAATCGTCCGCGAAGAGGGAAGTAATGGCGATCGCGAGATGGCTTCAGCGTTTTATCTCGCCGGATTCGAGCCTTGGGACGTGACCGTGACAGACCTGCTCGAAGGCCGCATCACGCTCGACCAATTCCGCGGCGTGGTCTTTGTCGGCGGTTTCAGCTATGCCGACGTGCTAGATTCCGCAAAGGGGTGGGCAGCGACTATCCGGTTCAATAAAAAAATTTGGAACCAGTTCGAAGAATTTTACTACCGCTCCAACACCTTCAGCCTTGGTGTGTGTAATGGCTGTCAGCTCATGGCGCTATTAGGTTGGGTTCCCTGGCGAGGCATTGCCGATGAACTCCAGCCGCGCTTCATCCACAACATGTCAGGCCGATTCGAGTCGCGCTTCTCGACCGTGAAAATAGTGAACAGCCCATCAATCATGCTCTCTGGCATGGAAAACTCCGTACTCGGAATCTGGGTCGCACACGGCGAAGGCCTCGCGTACTTCCCTGACAAGGAACTGTACGACGAATGCGAGTTCGGACTTGCGCCAATCCGCTTCGTTGATGACGAATCAAACATCACTGAAGCCTATCCCTTCAATCCTAATGGTTCACCGCGCGGTATCGCAGCACTATGCTCACCGGACGGACGTCACCTCGCCATGATGCCTCATCCAGAGCGTGCCGTACTTACCTGGCAGTGGGGATGGATGCCCGAGGACCTCAAGACGTCACTCGAAGCCTCTCCCTGGCTCAGGATGTTCCAAAACGCACGAACCTGGTGCGAGAAAAACATGTAATCGTTATAACGGAATACGCTGCATTTTTTCACCTATTGCTGCCCTGTTGGAATTCCTCGATTTCAGTATGTATCGTGGGCATTTTGTTCGATGTCGATATTATCGTCCAAATCAGACGCTTCGTTTCCTCTAGCAATCTATTCGAAACGAGATACTAACGATGCAGGCTTATAACAGGAAATGAGTCGTGGTTACAGGTAGAAGGCACACGTGAGATGTTTTCGTTTGGAAACATCTCGCTATAGGCATCTTGTGGTCAGTCGAGTGATACAGTAAAGCTTCCCGGATATCCGTGGTCAGAAAACTCCTTTTCGGCGTTTTCCGCGGCATGGAGCGAAGAATACTTACCTGTATAGACCTGGTAGAAATTATTACCGTGGATATTCGCCATGTGAACTTCCGAAAAACCGAAGCGTCTTTTCATTTCTTCACACAAACGGTGCGCATTGCTGTATTCCTTGAATGACCCTACCTGGACCGTATAGTTACCGGCGTCGTAAGAGTCCGGGGCATAATAGGTTTCCTCTCCGATTGCACGATACCCCAAAGCCTCAATCCTCACCGGAGCAGTTCCTACGATGTCAACACCTAGTTTTCTTGCTGCTGCATAGGAAAGGTCAATAATTCTGCCCTTCACAAAAGGGCCACGGTCATTGACGCGTACGATTGCTTCATTTCCGTTGTCTGTGTTCCTGATCTTCACGAATACGCCGAGCGGGAGCGTTTTATGCGCCGCAGTCATAGCGTTCATATCATACTTCTCCCCACTGCTCGTCTTCTTTCCGTGGAAGTCCTTTCCGTACCAGCTTGCTGTTCCGGTCTGCACAAAGCCTTCATGACTTGCCAAAGGTTCATACCGCACACCGTTAACAGTATAGGGCCTCTGATATGCTTTTGCGTTGGACCGCGAAGAATCAGATGCTCGAGGGGGCTTTTTCATCGCGCAGGACGCAATGAAGACCAAGCAGCACAGTATGAGCATAAGCTTCTTTGCTCTATCCGCCATATGACTTGCTCTTTTTCGCTTCTCTGTGTATTATCAGGTCAAAGGGTTTTGGTGTAGATGGTGCACTTAAACTATCATACAAAGTATCAAGAGGGAGAGCAACAGAAATAAATCTCTGCTCCGTATTCTGTGCAGTTCGAAGGAGGGCATTTATGATCAAGCATATTGTCATGTGGAAGCTTAAGGAAATCGCGGAATGCGGTGACCGGTTGCAGAATGCCAAAAAAATGAAGCACGATCTCGAAGCACTGAAGAGGGTCATTCCGCAGATCAGGCATATTGAGGTCGGCTTGAACAGTCTTCCCTCCGAAGGTTCTTATGACATTGTACTCTATTCCGAATTTGAGAACGAGAAAGACCTCGAAATATACCAAAAGCATCCTGATCACGTGAAAGTCGCTGAATTTATCAGCACGGTGAGGGAACGAAGGGCGGTTGTCGATTATACCATCGGCTGAACCATCACATCATCTGGTGATATTGATCCCGTCATTGTAGTGGTCCGGGCCGGGATGGATTTTATCAATAATATCGCGGTAAAATATCCTATCCTGTGAAACTCCTGATTGCATATATCCCAACTTCTTCATTACCGGAATGAACTTCATGGTCGCATCGATATAACCCGCGGTAAGCTTGGCGCAGTATTTCGGAGAGATCATGAGCGTGTCAAGGACAAAGTCCTCCTCAACAATAGAGACAAAATCCGCGATCACGCGGGCAGCCTTCGCCGGCTCCTCCCTCATAAACGCGGTGGCTTCCTCATGAAGGAAGAGAAACTTTTCCACCCTCTCTCGCTCCCGCACCAAAAATCCACAATCCACAATGATTCCGTAACTCGGATTATTAGGCCAGATTTGCGATGATGGATAGAGGACCTTGCCGCCTGCAAAGCGATTGATCGCGATGGCAAGTGCGGGCGTCCCCATGGCAGCAGCGACTTCATTGTTGACCACGGCCTCGGTCACGAGGTCGGCCCACGGAAAGTTTACGATCTCTATATCGTGTTTGAGACCATGCTGTTCGATACAGTCTTTCAGAATGACATCATGAATGGAGCCCTTACCCGGTACACCGATCTTGCGTCCACGGAACTGTCCCAGAACTGCGCTCAGGTCAGCAGCTTCTGGGAATGCCCTCCACTGCGGCTTGCCCGCCAGGACCGTGCCCTCAACATGTCCGCCTGCCACGCAGACTACCTTGATGCCCCGGTTTATGCCGATAATCGCCGGGGGGAGTCCTATGTATGCCATATCGAGCTCACCGCCCTGAAAGGCGTTCATAATCGCGGGACCGGTGCCCATAAGCTTCCAGTCGACGTCGGCACCCAACTGCTCTTCGCCGATTCGCTGGGCCATCAACAGCACTGCCGTGTGGTAGAACGTGGAAAGATGTCCAATTCTGATTATCATCGCATCTTCCGCTCCCGGCATGTAAGATCAAAACTCTTGAAGTAATATTAGTCTTGATCATTCCCGGAGTCAAGTCCACATGACCGGTATCTCCTTTCCTGTTGCCGGGTACAATGCAGTGTGTTAATATGATCCGGAATGAAAATAGCCCTGGATAAAGAGAGCTCCGATCTTCTCAGAACCCTCGATGTTCTGAATTTGCCTGCTTTTATCGTCGACAACAGATGGACCATCCTGTCCTGCAATAACTACGTCCAAGAAATCTTCGAATATAGCCGGGCAGAGGTCATTGGCAGAAACCTTGAAAAATTCCTGTCTCTCGACAATATCCTCAGGGAACGCGAAGCTACGGGTTATCCCTCGCTTGTCGATGCCGCTGGGAACGTCGAATCATCGTCACTCCGCGCGTTCTGCTTCAGAAAAAACAGCATCCCGCTGACAGCACAGATTGCCGTCATCCCGAACAAGCAGCACCGCCCCGATCGGATGATCATCGTGGTCCGAGACGTCCTCGTACGAAAGAGCACGCCCGTAATCAACGGTTTCACCCCGCAGGAGAATTCGCCCCAGGGTGATTTGATCAACGAGTTGAGCAGCATCATTAATTCGAGCCTGAGCATCGGGACGATTTTCAGGATGGTCGTATCGGAACTTCGGAAGATCATCGACTATAGTAGGGCGAGTCTGCTGCTTTATAACGAAAAGTATGACAATCTCACTATTTTCGCGCTTGACACCGACATGAAGACCGTAATGAAAAAAGGTGTCACCGCGCCGATAGAGGGAACGAGTGCGGGGTGGGTGGTCCGGAACAACAAGCCCTGGATCAGCTACGATCTCTTAGAAAGGGCATTCCCGCTGGACCGGAAGCTCCTGGACGAGGGCATCCGCTCGACAATCAGCATTCCTCTATTCCACGACCGGATGCTCGGGGTGTTCAACTTCGATAGTACCGTCCCGTCGCAGTACAACGAGAAAGATTTTGCGATCCTCCTTCCGGTGGCCAAACACATTGCCATTGCCCTGGAAAACGCGTTGCTGTTCGAAGAAATCTCGAAGGAAAAAAAAGAGTGGGAAAGGACCTTCGACGCCATCACGGACATGGTTTGGATCGAAGACGGCAGGCAGAAGGTGATCCGTGCAAACCATGCTCTGATGGCAAGGACTGGATATTCCAAGACGGAAATCACCGACAAAGCATGCGCAGCACTACTCGACAAGATTGGTGTCATGCTCTCCGGCGAATGTCTCTGTTCCGAGACGCTCGCGTGCAAGAGACCGTCGTTCCAGGAACTTAAAAGCGGGGGAGGCAGCATATTCCACTTCTGGGCCTACCCCCTCATCGACGAGGAAGGACGTCTTTACGCTATCGTCCATTACCTCAAGGATGTGACATCTCAGAAGCGCATCGAGCAGCAGCTCATCAGGACGGATAAGCTTGCATCCCTCGGAACGCTCGTAGCGGGCATAGCCCACGAGATCAATAATCCGCTCGGGATAATCGCGGGTTACTCCGAAGCACTCCTCGATCGGGCAACCGACACAGTCCTTACCAGCGTGCCGGAATTCGAAGATTTTCCCGAATATCTCAAGACCATCCACAGCGAGATCTTCCGGTGCAAGGGTATTCTCAAGAGCCTACTCGAATTTGCCCGTCCGTCGGGTGGAACATTCCGCGAGATTGACATCAACGAACTCATCAAAGAAGTGCTTCTTCTGCTCAAACATCGCACTGCGAAGCTGAAACATACACTAGAGCTCGACTTGAATCGAGAGGTCCCGAAAATCTATGCTGACGCAGGCAGTCTTCGTCAGCTATTGATGAATCTTCTCTTAAACGCCATCTATTTCACACCCGAAGGGGGGAGCATCTTTATTAAAACGGAGCATGATGACGGAGAAGGGGAAACCAGGATGAACGATTGTGCTAGCCGTGTCCGGCTCTCTGTCGCGGACACGGGGAGCGGCATCCCTGAAGACCTGATCGACAAGATCTTCGATCCCTTCTTTACCACACGTCCCGTCGGCGAAGGCACGGGACTCGGGCTAACCATAAGTCACAGGATCGTCGAGGAGCATGGGGGCGCTATCGATGTGAAAAGTAGGCCTGGAAAGGGGACAACGTTCATCATCACGCTGCCAGCAATTATTTGCCGAGAATGAAATCCCTCGTTGGAGCAGACATCTCAGAGGTAATCCTCCTAATTCCAGACTGTTTCTTCTGCGACTCAGGCACTGACATTTTTTACTGAAGTCACCATTTTTACTTATGATTAATATTCTCGTTGTTGACGATGAAGAGCCGTTCAGGAGGCTTCTGAACAAAGAACTTTCCAGAAAAGGCTACGCTGTTGAAGTTGCACACGACGGCGGCGAGGCGTTGCGCCTATTGCATGACCGTTCGTTCGATATCATCCTCCTCGACGTGGTCATGCCCGGTGTCGACGGCATCTCGCTTATGAAAAAAATGAAGGAGGATCCCGGGTCGCCGGCAATCATCGTCCTCACAGGCAAGGCAACGGTGGAAACTGCGGTTGAGGCCATGAAAAACGGGGCCTACGATTATATCACCAAACCCTACAAACTCGATGAGCTAGCAATCGTCATAGACCGCGCCTACGAGTTCAGCCGCCTATCCGTCAAAAGCAAGCTGTTGGAGCAAGAGCTCATAAGGAAGGAGTCTCCTTTCGAATTCATCGGCAAAAGCAGGCAGCTCCAGGAAATCCTCGCCATGATCCAGAAAGTCGCACCCACGGACTCGCCCATCTTCATCCAGGGCGAGAGCGGTACGGGTAAGGAGCTCGTCGCGAATACGGTATGGCATTACAGTACCCGGAAGAACGCGCCATTCATTGCCCTAAACTGCGCAACCCTGTCGGAGCACCTCATCGAGTCCGAGATCTTCGGTCATGAAAAGGGCGCTTTCACGAGCGCCTACCAGGCCAAGCATGGTCTTGTGGAAGTGGCCGATAAGGGCACGCTCTTCCTTGATGAGATAGGAGAAATGCCCATCGGGCTCCAGGCGAAATTGCTGCGTTTCTTCGATTCCGGCGAGTATCGGCGAGTGGGGGGGAATAAGGTGCTGCGCGTGGACGTGCGCATGATCGCTGCGACTAACAAGGACCTCTCCGGCCTCATAAAGGCAGGTCAATTCAGGGAGGACCTCTACTATCGGCTGAACGTAATCAATGTGACGATCCCGCCTCTCAGGGAGCGAAAGGAAGACATCGTTGAATTAGCACTCCATTTCCTGGGAAAATATGCGAAGAAGCTGTCCAAATCAGTTGGGGAATTCACCTCAGAGGCCCTGGATCTGCTAACGGGATACAACTGGCCGGGCAATGTGCGGGAGCTAGAGAATGTCATCGAGCGTGCAGTGATCTTGTGCGAGTCCGGCAGTGTCGGCGCGGAAGATCTTTCTATATCTTCTTACGCAGCGATTGCCGACATGAGTGTAAATCCCTCACTAGAAGAAATGGAGAAGAACTACATACTCAGAGTTCTCAAGGAGGCGGGCAACAACCAATCGAAAGCGAGCCAGCTCCTTGGCATCGATCGCAAGACACTCTACCTAAAGCTCAAGAAATACGGCATCAATTAAGTTCCTTTAGAAGGGGACAAAGAAACGATACTGCTTCAAGAATTCTCGGAACGTCGTGGCAACGTTCGGCTTGGCTACACCTTCACTCGCCATGCTGATGAGGTAAAAATGACGCTTCATCGTTTTACCCGATAATCGTAGTTGCTTTACCGTTCCTGCTTTCACCGCCTTAAACACCGACCACTTTGAAGCGAACGCAATACCGAGTCCTGCCTCGACCATCTGTACGATCAATTCCGGGCTGCCGAGAGTCATTCCGATCTTGAGTCTTCTCACGTCAAGCCCCGCGTCATGCAAGAACATATCGATCTGCTCGCGCGTTCCGGTGCCCCGTTCTGGGAGAATGAAGGTCTCGAACGACAAATGTTGTACCGTGACAGCCTTTTTCCTTGCCAGGTGATGGTCCTCCGGGGCGATGACTACGATCTCATCCTCTGTAACGGCTTCCGCAGAGACTCCTTGGTCCGTCACTATTTCGTCAATAATTCCCAAATCGATTCTCTTGTCTCGCAAGTCACGAAGAACGTTCTCGGTCCGGGAGACCGAGAGGTCTATGCGGATCCCGGCTTGTGTTTTGGCAAAAGTGTACATCACCTGAGGGAGCAGATACAGTGCGGGGACAGTGTTTGCTCCCAATCGCAACAACGCTTTTGCTTCCCCTGTTGCGGCAAGGAGGTCCTGCTCGATTTTTGCATACTCTGCGAGAATTTTTTTTGCCTGCTCATAGAAGTGTCGGCCCTCGGGCGTGGGTACCACGGCTTTACCTGCGCGATGCAGAAGCTGAACTCCCAGCTCATTCTCAAGAGTTTTTACAAGGCGGCTCATGGCGGACTGGGTTATGTGCTTTGCCTGTGCGGCACGGGAAAAACTCTTGGTCTCGACGACGAGGCAATAAGATTTCAGTCTGTGGTCTTCCATAATATTTCGCACTTGTCTGACGCCTAAACAAAGATGCGGATAAGATATTATTGTCACTCAATATAACACAGATTGACAGAATGAACTACCCACCACTAAATTGTAAGAACAGTTGTAGTGGGGGTTTCGCGGATCATCGAAGGCAGCGAAATGCGGGCAACCCCACAGTCCGTCTTACGTCCCTCTCCCACGCGCATACCATCGGCCAGTTCCTGACCTA
>DASPQB010000313.1:0-5232 GCA_035625205.1 Nitrospirota bacterium
ACCGACGCTCCTGTCGAGCAAAATTAATTGCAGACGAGTAACTATCTCCAAGCGTGCTCTTGCCGCAAAATTGGATAACGGCAATCGCATGATACCGATGGAATGCGGTAGGTAATACGCGCTCCATCTCAGAAGCAGTGAAATTTAAAGAGTTCTTGATATACTATACAGCGATGATGCGCTAGCTCCAGTGAACCTGATGGAGATGTATGAATGGGCTATGTCTCGAAGATAGCGCTTCCCCAGAGAGGCAACAAGAACCGGAAGTATTATTTGATATATCCTTCTCGCCTATACGGGCAAGAGGGGCGGGATCACCGAATTTACCATTGAATGGCCCACGACAACGTATGACCTCCGGGATTTCAGTGTGAGATGCTTGCTTAAAGTTGGAATGGATATGCGCTTGTCCTGTCTGACATGAAATATCCAACAGTGGATACTCCTCCAATGGAGCGTAAGTGCAGAACAGAATTATTTCGCACCTTCTCATTGACATTTTCAAGGCTCATTGATATATTATGTCCAGTATTGACGTCCGTGGCCAAAACAAGCGGAAAATGCTGATGGTTGAGAGAACATCCGGGCCGTTTTACATGGAATTCCACTTCAAAAGGGAGATCGTTCTTTTTCATGGATACACAGGAAGAGCGAATCGTCACGGTTGATGAAAATGACAATGTGATTGGCGAGGATTGTAAGGGCAAGTGTCACGACGGCGAAGGGATTCTGCATCGCGGCTTTCTCGCCATGGTTCTCAACAATGCAGGGGAATTGCTGCTTGCCAGAAGAAGTGACAAGAAGAGGTTGTGGCCCGGGTTCTGGGACGGCAGCGTCGCCAGTCATGTGTTTAAGGGAGAGGATTACGAACACGCTTCAGTGCGGCGGTTAAGGGAGGAATTAGGACTCGTCACCGAGCAGGTGCGATATGCGTTCAAGTTCCGCTATAAAGTCGGCTATAACGGCATCGGTACTGAGCATGAAATATGCGCCGTGACCATCGTCCGCGGCATTGAAGCGGACAATCTGTCTTACGACCGCAACGAGATAGCAGAGGTCAGACTTATAGATTTGAACGTCTTGATGACGGAAATCAAGATGAACAGACATCGCTACACCCCTTGGCTCATTCTGGCGATGAAGCATATGGAGGGCGAACTTTAATTCCAGCAAGGAGAATGCTTCACGGTGTTTTTTATCCTGGAAGCTTCTCCTTATATTTTTTTACTTTCGGATTCAATGCCGGGCACCATAACGGTAAGGTCTGATCCTGCAGGGCTTCATAAAAATTCAGGAAATGACTGTGCAAACACTGCTTCTCAAACCGCCGTCGTACGCGGGGATTGACGGGGGGCTGAGTCACGATTCAGGCGCGGAGTGATATCCACTCCTTCTGGTGACCTATCTGGAGGGCATTATCCGGCCTTGTTCCGCAAAGCCGTCTCGTTGGCACGCCTGCCTATGGTTTAAGGAAGGATGATGTTGTTTGTCTCGTGAGAGGAGATATGTTTCAATGTACTTTGCGAAGAAAGACTACTGGGTCGTCTTAAGCTATTCGGTGGTCCGAAATCCCAATGTATTTCTAGGAGTCGTGTTCCTGGTCATTTTCTTTTTTCTCTATCTCACCGCCCTCACATGGGTTGACCGCAGTTTCGGGTTGCTGCTGACCGCGGTGTTATACCTCTTCGCCGCGCTGCTGGTAAAGTTTTTCTCAAGGAAGATATCTCATGGCGTCGCTGGGCGGGCACGATTGTCATTGTGATCGGCATCGCCCCGGTTGCACTCGGCGATATATCGCGGTCAGTCGCTTTCCGGGCCTCCTCACTAATGGATTCACAAGAGACCACGGGTGGGTGGACGAAAGCTGACCGTCATTCTCGCCGTTTTTTCGCGCAAAGACGCTCCGCCCCGATATGACGGTCATGCGAGAGAGAGGAAGCAATGAAGAGGCTATTTATAAACGAAAATAAATCGGATTACCAGCGCGGCCCCGGGGATGCGGCCGGCGTCCTGTCCGGCATACGGGAAAACGAACCTAACGCTTTCCGAGGGCGCTCGTCGTACATCGTCGAACCGGTATCGATTGCAGTGAGGAAAACGCTGTCCTATTACCTTGACCGTCATCACCCTGACGGGTACTGGTGGGATGAGCTGGAGTCCAACGTCACCATAATATCGGAATACCTGATGCTTTTTCATTTCCTGGGACTGCAGGACGAAGAACGGGACAGAAAGATCGTACACAACATTCTGAGAAACCAGCAGGCTGACGGGACATGGTCGCTGTTCTATGGGGGAAGAGGCGACCTCAGCACCACCGTTGAAGCATATTTCGCCCTGAAACTCGCGGGCTTCTCCGCAGATGATGAACCACTGAGAAAGGCCAGGGAATTCATCCTACGAGAGGGAGGGGTGGAAGCATCGAGAGTGTTCACAAAAATATATCTCGCACTTTTCGGCCTCTACGACTGGCGGGCGATCCCGTCCATTCCGGTCGAACTCAATATATTTCCCGCCTGGTTTCCTCTGAACATCTATAACTTCTCGAGCTGGGCGCGGTCCACCTTCGTGCCTCTGGCAATGATCTGCGCGTTCAAGCCCATAAGAACTTTGAACCCTAGTATGACACTACGGGAGCTCTACAAGGAACCGGACAGGGTGCCGCCGATCAGGTCCGATAAGCTGCCGAGTTTCTCGTGGAAAAGGATAGGCATCGCCCTTGACCGGCTCATCAAGGTGTACGAGTGTCTTCCGGTAAGGCCCTTCAGAAAGAAGGCACTCCAGAGGACCGAACAATGGATCCTCGACCATCAAGAGCCTACCGGAGATTGGGGGGGCATACAGCCGGCCATGGTCAATTCGATCCTCGCCCTTACGGCGATCGGGTATCCGAACACCTCGGAGCAGATACGAAAAGGGCTTGATGCACTAAAAAGATTTACCATCGAAAACGACCGTGAGATCGTTCTTCAATCGTGCATCTCCCCGGTATGGGATACCGCTCTCACGTCCCTTGCGATGCTCCACGCGGGAATGGACCAATACCATCCATCCCTGAAAAAAGCATGCGCCTGGCTGGCCTCGAAACAGATTTTCCGTCGGGGCGATTGGAGCGTTAAAAGACCATTGCTCGAGCCCGGCGGATGGGCTTTCGAGTTCGAGAACAGCTGGTACCCCGATGTGGACGACTCCTCCGTCGTTCTTTTACTCCTCAACAAATGCAAGCATGAGAATTCCATAACACAGGAGAATCTCTCCCGGGGCCTGCGCTGGGTCCTGGGGATGCAAGGAAAAGATGGCGGCTGGGGCTCGTTTGACGTGGACAACGACATGAAGATCTTGAATCAGCTTCTCTTCGGGGATCTAGAGGCCATGATAGATCCCAGCACTCCCGACCTGACCGGGAGGGTACTCGAGCTTCTCGGCTCGTTGCAATACGATCTCTCGAATGACGTTGTCATGCGCGCGACGGCATTTCTCAAGCGTACCCAGGAAAAAGAAGGTTCTTGGTGGGGACGGTGGGGTGTCAATCACCTCTACGGAACAAGCACAGTGCTGGCAGGGCTGAATGCCGTAGGAGAAGACATGTCGAGTCCGTACATCCAGAGGGCAGCGCAGTGGGTCAAATCGAAGCAAAACGCAGACGGGGGATGGGGCGAGAGCTGTGATTCCTACTGTCAATCACCTTCAAACACCTGCACGGAGCTGAGCACCCCCTCACAGACCGCTTGGGCGATTCTTGCGCTGATCGCCGCGGGCGAAGCGGGCTGCAGAGAAGTCATGAACGGCATAACGTACCTTCTCAAAAGGCAAAGGGCCGACGGCACGTGGGACGAGAAAGAGTTCACTGGCACGGGATTTCCGAAGTACTTCTATCTCCGGTATCATAATTACCGGAATTGCTTTCCTCTTATGGCCCTAGGCAAATATCTCTCCGCGATCGAGAACGAGGCCGCAGATTGATAAAGGTCCTTGTAACCGGTGCAACTGGCTTCATCGGATTTCACGTTGCAAAGCACCTGACCGAGAAGGGTTTTCACGTGAAGGTCTTGGTGCGCGATGAAAACTTTGCGCCGGCTCTCAAGAGCCTGGGCGTGGAAGCGGTCAAAGGCGACCTTAGGGATTTCGACGAATGTCGCGATGCCCTCAAAGACTGTCGGCACTTGTATCACGTCGCGGCAGATTACCGGCTGTGGGTTCCCGACCCGGCCGTTATGTACGCGATTAACGTACAGGGAACAAAAAACATCATGCGCGCCGCCCTGCTGCATTCCGTAGAAAAGGTCGTATACACGAGCACTGTAGGCGTTCTGGCCGCGAGCATGGACGGCACGCCCGCGAACGAGGAATCGTCAGCCGATATCCGGGAGATGGTCGGCCACTACAAAAAGTCCAAATTCCTTGCTGAAGGCGAGGTAAGGCATTGTATCGAACAAGGCCTTCCCGCCGTCATCGTAAACCCATCCACGCCGGTCGGGCCTTTCGACAGCAAGCCCACCCCGACGGGAAAGATCATCGTCGATTTTATAAACGGAAAGATTCCGGCATACCTTGATACGGGCCTGAATTTTGTCGACGTTGAAGACGTGGCGGCTGGCCACGCGCTTGCGGCACAGCAGGGAAGGGTCGGACAGCGGTACATACTCGGCAACCGAAATATCACGCTGAAGGAATTTTTTGAGATTCTTGCCCGTATGACGGGGAAAAAGGCCCCGGTCATGCGGCTTCCCTATATGCCGGTTCTCATGGCCGCTTACGTCAACGAGGCACTATCCACATGGATAACCGGAAAGCAACCTGTAATCCCGTTGACCGGGGTAAAGATGGCGAGAAAGTATATGTTTTTCGATTGCACAAAGGCGATCAAAGAATTGAATCTGCCCCAGAGTCCCATCGAGGGAGCAATAGAAAAAGCAATACGGTGGTTCGAACACAACAATTATATAGAGGAGAGGACGTCTTGACCGAGCCAGGAACAAGTTCGGCTGCATCTCCGGAAGATCGGAAAGACAGAAAACTCGGCGACGAATGGACGGACTGGAAAGGCGACCCCGACCCGCTAACGGATGAAATCAACGAGACCCTTTCCACCTTCCTCGCCCTGGCATCGGGCGTCCTCGTCATATTCATCATTCTGCTGCTTCTCGGATGGTTCATGGTGAAACCCCGGTTCCAGCAGTTGAGCCCGCTGCTTGAGATGTATGCGGAACGGGTTATCATAGGGTTTACGAT
>DASPQB010000314.1:0-5234 GCA_035625205.1 Nitrospirota bacterium
CCAACACGCTTTTTTAAAGAAAAGTCGCGCTTTATTTTCAGACTTGGTTATGAACTCAAAGGATTCGAGCTTCATCGACACCACATTCTATCATAAACGTGGTGTCAAACCCTTTACAATTACCTAATTAAATTATGATGAAATTAAAAACGTGCCCCAACGGGGGAGTGAGATAAGTGCAATTTTACTACAGTAAAAATTTCATCTAACTGTCGCAGGACAGACATGGCCCATGACGTTCGCAAATTCACTGAATCATGGATCTTTTCTTCCTGACATTGACCGTTTCCTATGCTGAAAGAGTGACAGGAAATGACAGAATGCATCTCATAACAACCCTATTATTCATTGAGGAAAAGAGAAGGAAAATATGAAAACGCATACACGGGAGAGATCATTGGATCAGCGACTGGGCATTGCTGACCGCAGGGCTGATCGCCGTCTTTTCGCGGCATGGCGGCTGGCAGACCTGTCCTTCGTCCTCTTTGATGCGTTCGACTGGACAACCCTCGTGCCGCACTCTACGGAAACTGACAGGTTGCATCGATATGACATTCCGCCTGGTCGCGGGAGAGACACTTGCGTACAAGGAGAGACGAAGTTCCGTCGATCCCCTTGGCATCCAGCGCCCGCTGAAGCTTTATGTTTCTCCGTTACGATGCGCCATTCCTCTGGACAGTCCAACCTCTCTTCATGAGAAGACATCTATCGTCATCTCACTGCAGAAAGTTCCTACCCGGAACGATACCGGCAGCGTTTGGCTAAAAAGCTCCTGCACCTGATGGTAATAATAAATAATGATTGAGGAGTACGCCAGGCCTCCCGTGCCACCTATTTTGCTACAAGCGCCGAAGAGATCATTCACAAGGTGAATCCCTTTGACAGCCAATACCTTCAGATCTAGGCCAACGTTATTCGCTCCCCGTCAGTATGCCGGAAGCGGGAATCGCGCTGATTTCGAACGATACGGCTTTCCGTCACCATATTTTCAGGACCAGGCACGATGTTGTCCCTCCTTATATTGATGAAAGCCGTCCTATCGAATGCCATCGATCACCGCATCTTCACGGCCTTTTTTTTCACAAAGGCATCGATTGCGGCGATGTCCTCCGGTGCAACTTTGCCAAATTTCACGCCGTACCGTTTCGTTTCTGATTTGTCTGTTGGGTTTATTGCCCTCATGACTTCACCTGCAACCGTGATCCGCTTTGAATCAGGGAGGAAGAACGAGCAGGTCAACCAGTCGCCTAGCGCAAGGCTTCGTTCCGTTTCGAGTTGCAGCCCTGTTACACTGATATTCTCCGATCTGCAGAAAAAGGACTGGTCCCTGCTGCTTCCATCGATGTTTGCGCTCAAGAGAACGCGGTAGGATTCCCTGGCAGGGACATTCAGGAAGGATTCCGCTTTTTCGAGCAAAAGTGCACTGTTGACCGGCAGCGTCATGATCGCATCCGGGCTGCACCGTTCAGCGCGAACTCTGTCGTCCGGTCGGTCCAGGCAGAACAGGATCAAGGAAACTGAGCGCAGCACAGAGTCGTTCCGAATCACCGCGAAAAGCTGCTCGCATGCCATCCCGGGCATATCTATCCGGGAGATGATGAGGTTCACCCTTTCCGCACGGTGTAGGGACAGCATTTCGTCATTCGTCTTCGCGATGAACAGTTTCGTGTCTTTGCGCTGCAGAATACTCGCCCCCTTATCGATGCCGGCTGCAATTGCTTCATTGATTATAATCTTCTTCATAAATTCATCCTCGCGGTCTGGTGTGTCTTTGCATGCGGTGGTGCATCGTGTGCACCAGTATAGCATAACGGAAGCCCATACGAAAGACCGTCGTGGGAGCCTGTCAGGCCGGTTGCGTCCGAAGTTGCGTAGTGCTATAATCGGATAAAAAATAACGGAGGTGCAATCGGATGAGACTCGTGACACGAGGCGATCTTGACGGAGTGGTGTCAGCCGTGCAAATTACCACCATGGAGCCGGTTGACTCGCTGGAGCTTATTCACCCCCAGGACATTACAGATGGGAAATTTGATGTCCGTGACGGAGATATTCTGGCCAACCTCCCCTATCATCCTGCGTGTACGATGTGGTTCGACCATCACGAACTTACCGAAAGCAACAGGAAGCCTCCGGAGGTCTACAGGGGCAAACATGCCCTGTTACCAAGCGTGGCCAGAGTGGTCTTTGATTATTATCGATCCGATAAACTTAAGCGCTATGAACCCTTGATTGCTGAGGCGGACCGGTTCGACTCAGCGCAGCTGTCCGTGGAGGATATTTCCAGCCCGCAAGGAGCCATACTTCTCGGGTTCACGATCGACCCACGTACAGGCCTTGGCATCAACAAAACCATTTTCTCGGAGCTGATAGAACTTCTGAAGACCTCCAGTATAGACGCCGTTCTGGCAACATCCGAGATTGCACGGCGCGTTCGCCTTTGCAGGGAAAACGACCTCAAAGCTCTGCAGGCCCTGCAGAACCACTCAAAGGCTGACGGCAACGTAATCGTAACGGATTTCAGGACCGTTGCAAAACCCCCGGTGGGCAACAGGTTTCTCATCTACCTCATCTATCCAGAATGCAATGTGTCCTTACGACTACAGTGGGGGCCACGGAAGGAGTTCGTCGCCGTCACCGTAGGGCACAGCATCATAAACCGGACGTGCACAACCGACATCGGTCGACTGTGCAGCGATTTCGGAGGCGGAGGACATCGGGGATCTGGCGCGTGCACCCTGCTTCCGCCTGAGGCTGACAGTAAACTGGAGGAACTCATCCGAAGATTGAAAGAGAGATGAGCTGCGAACGTTCACACTTTTCAAGACTATGACCCCTTGTGTGCCACGAATCACCCACTTCATTCGATATCGAGACCATCTGCTTGTCTCTCTGTCCATGGGCGTTTACCTGTAGATAGCAGGAACAGCATTGTGACGACCGCTTCATTATCGACTCGCTGAGGAAACAAAGCAACGATCGCTGTCACACCGTGCTTGTTTCAGTCATGCTCCCCTCCTAAAAGCAAAACTGGAAGTATGATACCGTCATGTCGAGTGCTGCATAGGAGGATTCGCCACAAGCGGTTAGGGCATCATGATGCAATACTAAAGTGTAAGTAGCGTGAACGCTCCTGGAACGCACCTTTACAAAGACAGGATAAAGCCAGAACACTTTTTTATCGAATTACAGACACCCATGACAGTATACCCATAGGTATTTATCAATGACCGGCTGTCCGGAGCATTAGAAAGCTAAAAATAAACGAATCCTGGTCCTTCCTGTAAATCAACTCCCCACTGCATTCCGTTGATAGAAACGTGAACCAGCCAGCGTGCTACAACGTACTGGAGATTCGTTGAGATTTTTATGTGGATAGAACCATTGTATTTGTCTCTTCTCTCTGCTATGATTTACCATAGATTAGAATAAATAGGAGAGGAGGTATGAAAATGAGAAAGAGCTTGGTCAGTATATTCTTCGGGTTTATCTTTATTGCTGCGTTAGCCTTTAATGCGCAGGCGCAGATGTGCGGTTGTCCGGACGAAAAAGGCGGGGGCATGAGAGAAGGCGGCATGATGGGTGGAATGGGACACCGGGATATCGGTATGATGCACGGCAGGGGCGGCATGGAGGGCGGCAGAATGATGATGGACGAAGACCATCCCATGTGGAAGCACCTCATGAGTCTCGGTCTCGATGATAAGCAGACAGATGCGCTCAAGACGCTTCGCAGCAAAACAATGAAGGACATCATAAAAAAGGAAGCAGATAAACAGATCGCCGGCATCGAGCTGAGAGACCTCCTCGCCAAGGATCCGGTGGACATGAAGGCAGTGGAGGCTTCAGTGAAAAAGAAGGAGTCTCTCAAAGCAGAGATATTTCTAACCTATATCAAGGCACATGAAGAGATAAAATCCATACTGACGCCTGATCAAATGAAACGGCTGAAGGAAATGATGAAAGAGGGTCATGGCGCAGGCTGCGGGATGATGGGCGGCGAAGCAGAACACAAGGACATGCCGATGCACGAGCACGTTCATTGAGAGGCCAGGGATGCCTTGCGATAAGGAAGAAATGTTCCGAAGGTATGTTACTACCCCGCCGCTTTGACGCGGCGGGGTTTTTGCACGGCCTTTTGGGAGGCTGAACGGCCTGGCATCAAAGTTCTGAATCGTGTTTGCAGGCAGTTCGTAATTGAAAATCTTTTACCCTGCCCCCACCCTTATCCCATTTTTACATCCTCCGGCCGGCCTCTCAGATACATTGATGGCACTATATATGCTATTGGAGTTGTCTAATAATTCCTTTCAATTCTCCAAAGTATGCATTAACATCTAAGCTACAAGACCGGCAAGGCAAGATATATACCAATCTCTCTTCAGCCGCTTGCTCCTCCATGTATAAGGGAAGCAAGCGTTGCTCCACCTATTGCCAAAACAATACGTATCAGGCTGCATTGCTACCAGCGCCTGCTATTTACGCTCTGAATAGATGGGTATTCGGCGCGGAGGATATTAAACCTATACGTCTTCATTGACATAGCCTGAGATGAGGAATATATTCGTCCATATGGAGAGTGACTGGCGTGGCTTATTCATTGCGTGACCAGCTAGTACCAGATTGCAATCTTCTCCAGCGGGGTGCAATAAATGGCTCTGGCCAGAGTAATGACATCGAAAAAGTGTCCCTTCTGCGCTGCAGAATTTCGTAGCGACGTGACAAAGTGTAAACAGTGTGGGGAGTTCTTGGATACCTCCCTCGACGCGTTATAAAAGAAAAGATTCCATGGTATTTTCAAAAATCTTTTATTTTCATCGCAGCCTGCTCTGTGGGACCTCTGGTGTTGCCTCTGATATGGTGGCGGCCACAAACGACACCTGCGTGGAAGATCGGGCTCACCATAGGAATCATCGTTCTCAGTTGGCTATGGTTCCAAGCCACGATAGAATCCATCCGTACCATCACGGAGTACTACAAACTAATGCAATCACTATGAAATTGTCTCTTATGGTAAAAAACACTCAACGATACTATTGTAAATGTCTTGCGACGCCATAGCTCTTGTCCTTTTCTGGATGAGTTCTCTGATAATCATAGGAAGGCACCTCGTCATACCAGCGCGCATCGGCACTCAGGTATGCCTTAAGGAAAGAATGTTATGATGTTCGAGATTACCCCACTGCATGAATTGATCCTCGCAGTGAGGGAACCGGTGTTGTTCAACCGTGTGC
>DASPQB010000315.1:0-3662 GCA_035625205.1 Nitrospirota bacterium
CCTGATTTTGTAATCGTAATAGTTTGATTGTTCGTTCCTCCGGTCATCATGACAAAGAGCGTGATCGAGTTGCCAGGGAACGTGGCGCTGAAGCTGCTTCCTGTAACGGGCTGATCGGCCAGCTGGAGGATGGCACCCGTATTCGCGGCACTGTATTGATATACCGTGGCCGTCGGCGCCGGCGCAAACCCGGCCAGGCTGATTTGGCTGGTCAGGCTGTTGGCAGTCTTGTTGATTACAACCACAGTCAGTGCATTGTCCGCGCTGCGCAGCGCAGCGTATATTGCCAGCGTCTCTTGATCGGCGCTCGTTGCCTGCACACTCACCTCACCAAAACCATGACCCGCGCCATCATAATTGCGGTACATACGGAAGGCGAACGCGCCCGGCTGGGTCGCGGTGGGCGGTGCCCACAAAGTAGCCAAGTCCAGGCCCTCACGGCCAAAGATGCCCAGCACATCGGCTTGAGAGAGTGCGCCGTTGATACTCTCAAGTCCACCCCAATTGTATTCGCTAAGAGCAAGCTTGGTACCGGGGTAGTAGGTATTTACCCAGTCATGCATCCGTGGAATCAGGCGTACGGTGTCGTTGATCCAGCTTTCATCCGTATAAGTCGGGTCCCAGAGCGAGCGTGTGGAGCGCAGGCGCAATGCCTGCGTGGAGGCGTCGCCCGCCGGGGAAAGCGCCACTCCATTGGCTTGCGGATAATAGTGAAGGTCGAGATAGTCGAGGATACGCAGATGGTTCTGCTGTTCGTATGCCTGCATCTGCTGGAGATACCATGCAACGTACGGCGTATTGCCATGTGTCTGGTAATCGGCGCCGATGCTGCACCCATCACTTGCCGAGTAGAAATAATCGCACCAACCCCACGCCACCGGACCAAGCGTCTGCGCCGATGGATCGGCAGCCTTGACCGCCGGCGCATATTGATACGTGCGGTCGCGCATTTCGTCGTAGTCAGTCGGTTGCGGATGCACGTCTCGATGCGTGCTGTTCCACAACATCGGCTCGTTGTCGAGGTCATAGTAGGCGACACCCCCGTTTCCTGCCGTGCCGTATTTCGCAGTAAGGTAATTGATCCAGGCCTTTACAAAGTCCGGACCGATCTGGGTACTGGTATCAGCAGGATTGTTCCCGGTAATCAATGCCCCGCCAGGTTTGACGCCGTTGCCGCAGTCAGGCTGCCATGGATCGGTGCTCTCCTGTGCGCCATACAGAGCAACACTAAAGCCGCATGCAAACGCACGCGCTTTGGGTGTCCATCCGATAAGCGGCACTGTGATAAGAGATGCTGTGTTTGTCCTCCGATTTTGCTCGACAAAAAGATCCGCAGCAGAGCCATCGGGCAGCAACGAGGGGGAGGAATTATCTTCGGGAATGTTCTCAAAATACCAATCGCTGGCGTGGTTCGAGGTATCGTTCTGCCAGTTATATCGCGTGGTCCCATTGCCACCCCAGCGGCACACCGGCAGGCGCAGCTCCGCGGCAAGCTCTTCGGGTGCGAAGTTCATTCCGTAGATGCCCTCACTGATGGTATGCCGCTCGGTGCTTGTATCGATGTTCAATGCCGGTCCAGACCCCGGTGAGGAAGTGATCCCCTGATTGATAAAGGATATCTGGTCGAGATAGAACGTTGGCTGCGCACCGCCGCTGGTGTCCTCCCAGACGATTCCGCCAATCTGTGCGGGATTGCCGAGATCGGTCAGAGTGATTTTTACTTGAGTCCACGCACCTGCACTCGCCGACAGATCAACTCCCGACCCGATCAGGTTGTATCCGCTATCGGCAAGCAAAACACGCAATTTCTGACCACCCTGGCTGCCCCCATTAATCCAGAACTGTAACGTATCATAAGGGGCACTGGTCACAGCAGTGTTCGTAGCCAGATAAAGACCTCCCCAAGCTGCGGTATATGTGACGGCAATGGAGTTTGTGCCGCTATACACGGGTGAAGTGTTCGCAAAATTAGCCGTGGTGTTCCACGACCAGTTATTCCATCCCGCGGCTAAGCTATCACTGTAGACGACAAGCTCAGCCGCAATCGACGTACCGCCAACCGTCGGGAAGCAGGCAGCCAAGATGACAATCATACTTAACATTCGGACAACACTGCGTGCTGATATCTTCATTGAAAATTCCTCTCTTGCAGTTACGGCGCAGAAAGACGGCTATTCTCCTTGAAAGAAGGCGCCCGTTTCATTGTTTATACTTTTTTATAGATTCCACGGTTATGGTTACTATTGCAGAAGAATTCACCATGCGCATATCTGATAGCACGGAACCTGATACTCATGACTTTTCTTTATAAGAACTTACTTTGGAGTGAATTGGATATACAAAGATTGGAGTTAAGTATCAATGAAAATCGACCACAAGATATAAGAGTCTCCTTTTCATAACTTCAAGCGCCAACATGGGACAAGGTTCGCGGATCTAACTCAGGTCCAATCCAGCAATGAATTCCGTCAGAAGATGAACATATTTTGTCCTTCCTGCACCTGCTGAAGGGTTTCTATTTCAAAGACATATCAAAACTAAGTTAGAGGATGGTAACCACCTATCGATTCTGGTGCAAATGCGCATAAAAAACAAGGCGATTTTCTTAACCCTGGCTTCGTTCTTTGACAATCGAGTATGCAGTCATCATTTTCTTACTGGTGGCATCTCTGGCATTTGAGGCATCTGAAACTTCTGTGGGGTCTCCGTAATCAAGGTCTTTGCCCCGGTTCCATATCCAATTAGAACCATTTCAAAATTTTTCGATTGAGACTTCACCATCCCATAGGGAGAAATATCCTTATAAACCCAAGTATCAACCACATTCTCTGCATCCTGATATTGCATATGTTTTGTTGAAAATGATCCGGCAGGGACCTTGATCGTCTCAGACCCTTTATCAATTATCTTTCCCTTTATCTTTTCCTCCTGCTCTTGGCCTTTGGATGACCGCTGCATCATCTCAACAGGCATCTCCATGGCAGGTTTACTTCCTGTCTTCATGATCATCCTTTTAACATTCTTCCGTTCTCCTGGATCTCCAGAGACGAGCACTTTAACAATATTTCTTTCCTGTCGTCCTCCTTCCATCACGGTTTCATACCAATACGCATCTCCCTCTTTGTCAACAATAGCAATTTTCATCTTTGAAGATTCTCCACTCTTTGTTGTCATCTGATACTCTGACCAACCACCCACGACCGGCTTAAAATCGGAATAAAACTTGGGGCCGCCGCCTTTCCCAAATTGAGCATAACTAAGCGGAACGAGACATAAAATCGAAAGGACTGAAATGACGAAGACTATTTTTCTCATGGTGATCCTCCTTCAGAAATGGAATTACTGAACCCTTTTACATTTACGAATTAATATTTATATCAGGAGGCTTCGATTTAGTCAAACCCATAACTTGATTCCCATAACTTGATTCAGTTGAAATACGAAAAGACAGCAATTAAAATCATCCGTTATGACTTGAAATATAGTATTTTCGAATGAAATTGAAAAATCGCCATTAGAGGAAGGAGTCCTCAGGAAAAGGGTGGCGAGAACTATTCAATATGATTAACATCTGATGATTGAAGAATATTTGTGAGAAGACTGGATGGAAACAAAAAGGGCAAAGCCAAATTCACCCTGCCCCTCCTATATGGTATTTGAAT
>DASPQB010000316.1:0-10936 GCA_035625205.1 Nitrospirota bacterium
ATGGCGGAGAAAAACCATAAACCTATCTGGAAGAAGGAGGGAAAAAGGAAATCAGGAAGAATAAAAACCAGATACAGGGAAACAAAAGTGTTTTGCGTGCGCAAAATGGAAGAAAAGCTAATTGCATGTTAGCCGGTCAAGGCATCGAAAATGCGGGTATAAGCCTCCCAAAAGGCTGTTTTTTGCGTTCCGATCCTTGGCTGTGGCGGATTTAGCGTGGTCCGACCCCAGACTGAGGGTGGTCTACCATGCCAGGAGGTGGTATGTCCATGCAGCAACGGCTTTCCCTCTCGCTCGGCACTATCGCATCTTATTTGCTTGAAACTCTCAAGTCGGAAAGGAAGGGAGGAGGGTTATACGGAACTCAGGGGGAGGTGTGCCCGGAAAAGGAAAAAACTTGTTCCATTGACGTATAACTTGCGTTTTTCAACCGGAAATTGTATGGTTTTTCGGTCTCAGTCGGAGAATTGGAGTCTTTCTGGGACAAAGACCAGGCCCGAAAATGCGTGCGGCGCGTTTGGCGCCGAAGTTGGTGCATTATCCCGGTTCGTAACTAAAATCGATGACCACCTACTCGCCTCTCCGTCCAGTATGCCGAGTCTTGATGGGCTTGCGATTCAGCCGAAATTCGATCATCAGACAGGTGAGGAGATCGGAACCGAGCCTGTGCCATACCTCTATCTGGATAAGAGCGAAACAGAGGCTTTCTGTAGCTTTGTCCGCCATGTTGTGACTCTCATCGAGCAACTCCCGCAGGATGAATGGAAGTTCGTGGATATCGCGCTCAATTTCATCAGGAAAGCATTTTTCAGTGAGGATATTGACCAATTGCTCTGGCATATTGCAGCCATTGATGCTCTGGTGGGCGAAAAAGAAGGTGGAGCAAAGCGACTTAGGCAACGCTTGGGTGCAATTCTGGCTGACGATTCAACTGGGAGGGAAAATGTAGAAGGTCAGTTTAAAGAGTTGTATCAATTCAGAAACACGTTGGTTCACGGTGATACTTTCTCTGAGGCGATCTACGTGGGGCATCTTCGCAGAGCACGATATTTTGCTTGTAGCACTGCGCTCTGGTTCTTAAACTTTCTGAACCATATCCAATCAAAAATGCCAGACATCGTGGCAAGTGACTTGGAACGTGGAGACATTCTCTACCAAATTGACTTGTCTGATGGAAAACGCCAAATTCTGAAACGATCTGCAAAGATTAACCGGAGTCTGAAAAAGAATCTTGATAAATTCCCGTATGTTAAAGATTGGTTGCCGTATTAGCACGGATGATAGGGTATGCCATCATGCTTGAAGACACAGTTGCCGTGTGCGTGATTCTAAGAAACTTTGAATCTGATAGTGAATACCTTCTTTTTGAAGAAAGGAAAAGCAACAGTCCTTTTGGACATTTTTGGATAGAAAAACTGTCAGAACAAGATAAAAAAGAGATGTGCAATGACCTTAAATCTTTTGGTATGCATTGGGCTGATAACTATTATGTTGCACCATGGTACTATATCGGCAGAGGCAAGAGCACTACTGTATTGAGGGATAATATGCTAATGTTTTTCTATCCTCTATTCAGATCTATGAAGTTGTATAGAACGGGGGTTTAGTTTACACAATAGGCTTTTACAAGTGGAGGGACAAGTGGCATGAAGGTAGAATCCATAGTGGGAATTATGGAATTGGATATGGTCTGAAAGGCAAGTTCTTTATTTTTAGCAAGGATGAAATAACTAGATTCATTACTTTTAGGCAAAAGCTTGAACCTTACTTAAAGTTTGCTAACTTCTCTGAAGTACCGTATCTCAAAAAACATGAAAGCCTAAAAGACATTGACATGCGATGCCTTTTCGCCCTGCATATTTATCTTAAAGGAACTGCGGAAAATAGTGACCCCTACATTTTGTTCGATAAGGTAATCGATTATACTATGGGACTTGAATCACTGTATTTGCTCAAAGAAGAATGGCATAGGAGGCGAAGGTTATCGAGGAGAGTTTCATATCTCCTTGCCAAGGATGAAAATGAGGAAAACGAGTTATGCGAACTGGTCATGAGGTTCCATGAAATCAGAAACGATATCGTCCATGCTTCCCTAGTGAATCGTGAGGATGCCGAATTTCTTTCGGAAAACATCTACGTTTATGAAGACATTCTGAGAAAATCTATCTTGGGGTTCCTTGATCTGAACCTAAAGATTCAGACCAAGGAAGAATTACTGAATAAAATCGATGTTTCTAAATCAGAGCCAGAGGTACGCAAGGAAATTCACGAATCATTGAAACTCTTGGAAATGGCTGGATGATGGATGTTAATCGCGCAGAGAAGCGACGGTTTGTTGCAAGACCGCATTTCAGTCTACGGCTAGGTGAACCGTCACTCTCCATAGAATGCTGTCAGAGATCTGGCGATCACAGAATGGGAGAATGGTTGTCGCCACCGATGCCTTTAGATGTTCTAGCGCAACTCTGCTTCGATCAGTGTTCGGGATTACCGCGATTTCGGCGCAGTGAGTGATCAGAGCGAAATGATCTCAAACCACACCGCTTCTTTGACAGAACCTACAATCGATCTTGAATCCATTAAGATGAGGAGTGCGCCATGAATTCCAAAGCCTTTGCCATTGCGGTTTTCCTCTTCATACAGGTGGTCGTCGCCTTGCCGAGTGCTTCGGCTGAGGGGGAAAAGAGGGGTCAGAATGGGCATATCAGTAAGGATGAAATGTTACAAATTTTCAGGGCTGGTGAGAGCGATCCAGAAAAGGGTTGGGTTGATGGATACGAAGTTGCAGGCAAGGACATCGTGGAGATCATAAATGAAGCCAAAGTACCTATACGCATTAAAAACTCTATAATCAAAGGAGGACTTGACTTTACATCGCTACCAGTTACTTCGATTGATAAACTGACTATGCCTTCAAATTGGAATACTGATAGATGGAATCAGTTGGTGGAAACGACCACGAAAAAACATATAACTCGAATCATTTTTATATCTAATACAATCCTTATTATAGATTCTAATATAGATGGATTAGTAAGATCGATGATGCCATTCTCTCATGATCGAACGACAATATTCGACGGAGGTGCGAGGTTTGGTGGAGCCACATTCAGCGGGGTTGCAGACTTTGGAGGAGCCACATTCAGCGGGGTTGCAGACTTTAAGGAAGCCATATTCAGACAGGGCGTATTCTTTAACGAAGCAAGATTCAGCGGGGATGCACACTTTGACGGAGCCACATTCAGCGCGGCGGCATACTTTGACGGAGCCACATTCAGCGGGGTTGGAGACTTTAGGGGAGCCACATTCAGCAGGGATGCAGACTTTCTCAAAGCGGAGTTTCGCGGGGGAGCGTCGTTTCTTGGAACTAAATTTTGGAAAACAGTCCAGTTTAAGGATTCTATTTTCTCGAACATCCTTGGACTTGATTCAATAAAAATCAAAGAATACGCTGGTTTTCGCAATGCACAGATCGAACGGTTAGACTTTTGCTGTAGAGGTATCCCTGCTGTTATAGAAGGTCACATGGATCTTAGAGATTCAAACATTGCTGAGGCACATTTTCAAGATATTACTTTTGAGAAGGATGTCGATTTTTCTAATGCTACTTTAGGATTGACGGTTTTTAGATTCGTCACTTTTGGGTCAGACGCATCTTTTATAGGCACCAATATGAATGACTGCTTTGCTTTTGAAAATATTAATATTAAAGGTGTGGCTAACTTCACACGGGCACAATTCACGTGTTCCAACTGCGCAAATCAAAAACGATTCTGCCTATCGCATGTGAATCTAAACAACTTGATTTTACAATGGAATCAACTTCCAGATTACCGATTATGGGTAACATCATCAGATGAACGAGTCAGAAGTTTTCTCGATCAAGCGATTCATCATCTTACGTTAATTACTGGATGGCATATAAATGTGAAGACTGAAGAACCACTTCAACCATTGTCTCAGGTATTCGAACATCTTGAGGCGAGTTTCAGAAAATCCAATCAACTCGATGGAGCGAATTGGGCTTATTACAATAAGAAAGAATCTAAGCGTATTGAGGATCAAATTGGATGGTTAAAAACTAGCAATTCAAAATGGTTTGAATGGTTTGAGTGGCTAACATGGGGAAAGGCAACAGGCTATGGCACTAAGTTAGGGCGTGTAATCACTTGGTGCGTTGGATTATACCTTATTTTTGCTTTCATCCTTTATTGGGGAAAGCCAACGAAAAAAGGTCAAAAGGCAATAAAGCATCCAACAGCCGAAGAACAGGATTCTGAGTTTAAGCAAAGATTTCTCACTTTTCCAAACGAGTATATGACCAATTATACCGGAATATGGAAAAACAAGAAGATAGAGAAAATCAGGGAGGATATTGTCAATTCCCTCTGGCTCAGTTTTGTGGTGTTCTTCAAATTTGGATACAGAGACGTATCGATCTCTGGAGGATTTTACAGATTCATCGTAAGACTCGAATGGATATTAGGTTGGTTCTTTCTTGCGGCTCTTGCGATCACCATCGCCAACACGGTTCCATTACTCCATAGTTTATTGTCGGGTGTATTACATTAATGCCGAAAAGATCCAATGGAGTTCCGTGAAGGTGCCTCTGAGCGCAATGACGCAATACGGGGTACTGTTGGAGTACGTAAAACATGAATAAATCAGTCCACATCAGAGTTCTATACTCGGAGGGATGCCCAAACGCTTCTCCGGTTATCGATCTGATCGAGAAGGTAGGGAAGGAAATCGGTGTGCCTATTGATGTGGAGCCGGTGCTGGTAACATCACCGGAAATGGCGGTCGAGCTTCGCTGTCTTGGGAGTCCCACCGTCCAGATCAATGGAGTTGATATCGATCCTGAAGCCCGTGGGAGTATGGCTTTTGGTCTTGGCTGAAGGAATTATAGGGCATCGGGAGTGCCCTCAGAAGAGATGGTAAAGGATGCGATAAAGTACGGATGGCAGTAAGGTCGGGATACAAGGTGGACCATCGTTTTTTGGGTTTGGGGCACTGCCGCAAGTGTGCCTATCGGCGTGAACCTCCCCTTCTCTAGGACAAGGCTTGACTTGGAGTTTCAGATCGCAATGACCTTAACTTTACACCGTATGCCTTCCATTTGGGGAAAGCAGAAGTCGCCGACCTGATCCACCATTAATGGCATAACTAGACAAGATGTGGGGATTTGTCCAGTTTTTTCGTTCGGAGAAAAAAGGGGGCGTTTTGCCTACTTTAACGGATCGCTGCAGAGCGCAGGATTGCGCCCTGCCTCGACAGCCAAAAGGACCACTTGGAGACCACCGTTTTGGACGCGGGCGTTGAATCTTCAATACTATAGCTCCGGGTTCAGCCAGGCTAAACCCAATTATGAATGTGGAAACTATTGATTTCATTTCGCAAGCATGGATGGTAATATTCGAGTATGCTGCGATCTGGCTGCTTGGCAGGCGCGAAGACTGGAGGGGTGGGATTACCTTTTGCAAAGCTGATAGTCCGTTATAACGTGGCCTGCAGGATCGAGGATACCTTGCAGATCAAAAAGGTGGATGAGGAATTTTTTGAATAGAAATCTCAAATCGGTCTAATGAGATACAACATAGAACAGGAGTTAATGTGACAAAGACAGTCCAGAACGGAACGGCGGAAGCCGGTTCTATCGCCGGTATCTTAGCGGCCTCATCCAGCGGTTACGCGCTCGACATTTTTACACACGAAGAAGTGGCGTCGCTAAGAATTGTCCAGAAACGCGATAAGCCCTATCTCACGTGCTTGGTCACCGGAAAAGACCGGCCAGCCAAGCCCGAGGAAATTATCCGGCAGCTTTACCTTGGTAAATTGATCCACGAATACGGCTATCCGGCCGACCGAATTGACGTAGAGAAGGGCGTCTACTTCGGTTCGACGATGCATGAAAAGCGTGCCGATATTGTAGTGTTTGAAAAGGACGCGCCTGACACACCGTATATCATCGTGGAGTGTAAGAAGCCGAAGCGCAAAGACGGCCTTGAACAGCTCAAGTCCTATTGTAATGCTGAAGGCTCCCCCATAGGTGTCTGGACCAATGGCGGAGAGGTTCTCTATCTACACCGTGAAGAGCCTAATCTTTTTAAGAACCTTCCAGATATTCCACGCGCCGATCAGAAACTTTCTGATCTGCTGTCCGAACGTTGGGATATGGACCGCCTGACCGAGGAAAATCGCCTCGTCCGTGAGCGTCTTTCCTTGCGGGATATTATTCTCGATATGGAAGATCTGGTTCTGGCCAACGCCGGCGTGGACGCATTCGAGGAGGTCTTCAAACTTATCTACGCCAAACTTTACGACGAATGGAACGCCGCACAACCCGGCAAGAAAAAAAATCTCTGGAATTCCGCATTTACGGCTCCACTGCTCGTGAGCTTCAGGAGAGAATTGGGAGCTTGTTTAACCGAGCAAAAAATCAATGGCCCGGCGTTTTCCTTGTAGATGAACGCATCGAATTAGAGCCTAATCACCTCATCACGTGCGTTTCCTTTTTAGAAGATATTAAGCTCTTCAATTCGAACCTCCAGATCATCGACGAAGCATTCGAATACCTTGCCGTCCAGGTCGGGAAAGGGGCAAAGGGACAGTATTTCACGCCGCGCCACGTAATCGATATGTGTGTCGAGATGCTAAATCCCGAGATCGGTGAGAGCATGATCGACACTGCCGCTGGCTCATGCGGTTTCACCGTACACACCATTTTTCACGTATGGGGAAACGAGTTCACTGCCGAGGGGCCGAAGAAGTGGCAGAGTGACTATGCCGCCGAAAAAGTTTACGGCATCGATTTCGACGCGCGCTCAGTGAAGATTGCGAAGGCGCTCAATCTGATCGCGGGTGATGGGCGTACTAACGTGTATCGCGCTAATACGCTGGACCCGCGACACTGGTCCGAGGAAATCCGTGTCGCACTCAAGCCTTTTCTGCGCCGCTTTCCTGATAGTCCTACAGACGATCAAGAGAACCAGAAATCCTTTCGATATTTCAATTTCGACGTGTTAATGACCAACCCTCCCTTCGCTGGCGATATCAAAGACACGCGCCTTCTGCACCAATACGATTTGGCAAAGAAGCCTAACGGCAAATGGCAAAGCAATGTCGGACGCGACATCCTATTTATCGAGCGCAACCTGGAATTTCTAAAACCTGGCGGGCGCATGTGTATTGTTTTACCCCAGGGGCGGTTTAACAACACAACGGATGCCTATATCCGGGATTTCATTGCTGAAAAGGCACGTATCCTTGCCGTTGTTGGATTGCACGGCAACACGTTCAAACCCCACACCGGCACGAAGACTAGCATCTTATTCCTTCAAAAATGGAACGACGACCCCAAGGTAGGACCGCTCTGTCCGCACGTGAAAGATTACCGAATCTTCTTTGCGACCAGTCAGAATGGTGGGAAGGACAATTCCGGTGACTACATCTACAAGAAGGGAAAAGACGGGCAGCCGCTTCTCGATAAACACGGGCACATGATTGTCCAGCATGACCTCGACGAGATAACGGAAGGCTTCATCCAATTTGCCTATGAGGAAGAGCTCTCTTTCTGGATGGAGGAGGAGTGATGGCTGTATGGAGCGAGGTCAATTTCCACAATTTGACCGAAGATCTAAGACTGGATAGTGAATATTACCAACCAGAACACCTCAAGCTCGATCATTTACTCAAAGAGATGGGGGCGCCTCTTTGGGGAACACTGGATGGCAATTTCATCGTCGGCCCATTTGGTTCCGCATTCCTAGTTGAAAACTACGTCGAGAAGTCATCGTACCGCTACATACGCGGCAGAGATGTGAAGCCGTTTTTTCTTCTCGATGATGAGAATTGTTACATGCCGGAAGATCACTTTGACCGTCTCCGGAAGTATGAACTTCAGCAGGGTGACCTCTTGGTTTCAGTAGTGGGGACGCTCGGTAACGTTTCAGTGGTAACCAAAGATGCCGGGAAGGCAGTGTTCAGCTGTAAGAGCACGGCTTTCAGGCCAAAGAACGTGGACTCGTTTTATCTTTGCGCGTACCTGAATAGCTCAATAGGCCAATCTTATCTCCAGCGAATGGTAAGAGGACATGTACAAACCGGATTGAACTTAGGCGACCTAAAGGAAATCCCAATTTTCATTCCGAATGAAAGTGCCGAGAGAAAGATAGGAGACATAGTTCGTCGAGCTTATTCGAAACGATCTGAATCTAAAGGCCTGTACGCGCAAGCAGAGGCATTGTTATTGTCAGACTTAGACCTCAATGATTTAGACGTTTCGCCGACGCTTTTCTATGAGCGCCGCTTCTCCGAAGCCGAACGATCCGCGCGCCTTGACGCTGAATTCTTCCAGCCAGCCTATCAAAAAATAGTTGATATTTGTTGTGCATACAAAGGTGGAGCCGAGACACTAGAAACTCTACTTGTTAGCATGACGAATGGCGTGGAATGCAGAACATTTGTCGATGAAGGAGTAGCCTACATCCGAGTTGGCGACATGGGCAAGTTGCGCATCCGATATTTTAATGCGGTTCGTATATCCACAGAAGATGCAAGTAGACTCTACTTCAAAGTTAATTTACAGGAAGGAGATGTTCTTACAGCACGTTCGGGTTCCATAGGCCAGGCCTGTGTTGTCACCAAGAACGATCTTGAGAGCGTGCTTAGCTCACATTTGATGAGGCTTCGTGCCCGTAAAAATTGCCCTGTCTTGAGTGATTACCTTGCTCTGTTCCTTGCAACTTTGCCCGGCATTCAACAGGTAATGAAGAATGGTAATGGCGGGATTGTACCTGAAATCTCGCAGCCCTTTATGAAGCGGATCGTCGTTCCCATTCTCGCCAAACAAACACAACAGCGGCTGTCAGACTTAATTCGGGAGTCACACCAGGCCGAGGACGAATCTCGCGACTTGCTGGAAGAAGCGAAGCGAATGGTCGAAAAGGCCATATTGGGAGATAACCGTTAGCATGCCCATCGCTCCCATGGAAATCCTGGATGCTTTTGAATCAATCGTGGATATATTCCTCTCGGATATCCGCCACAGGGAGCGAGCCGCGTTTATTCTATGTGATAATTTCGTCGAGATGGCATGCAAGACCAAGGCAAAACAAAGAGATCATCGTTTCAATACACAATGCGGTTTTCATGACGCTTGGAATGCCCCAGGAGTCCGGCTTCCCAAAAACGGTCTTGGCAGCAGGGTCCGTGGGCGCCGGGATACGAGAAACACGATGCAACACGCCAGCGCGGCGGTGACGGTTGATATGCAATCTTGTGCCGATGCAATTCTCGATTTGCCTGGAGTGATGACAAAACTTTGGGGTCGCAATGCGCTAACCAATCTGCGCTTGTGGCAACAGGTAGCTATCCGCATTATCAGGCTTTATTCATCATCAGGTGATGCAAATATTCGCCGTCAATTTGAAGAGCAAATGCGTACTGAACGTTGGCGAGGTAACGCGGAAGAGCGCCCACCACGAGTCCACGAAACAATTATTGAATGCGGTCTTCGGAATCATTGGGCTATTGCCATCAAGCAGAATCCACACCAAGTCGAGCAGATATTGAACAATTTGGGTGTTCCCTAACCGAACAGGCCTTTCGGAAAGCCCCTTCGTTTTTTAATAGACCTTTAACTTTTATGTATGATAAAGGACGTTATCGTTCCTGCATGGCGGGGTCTATTATAGACCTACGCCGCCTCGCTCAGCGCCCTTTGAACTCGTGCCCTTATCGCGGGTTGATCATCTGGGGGAATGCTCCTGGAGGTCTCTCAACGTTTTTCCACTCAGAAATGAACATCGGCCTCAGAATTTCGATTACAGGCGGTAACGTACTCTCACACGTGATGCCTAAATAAGTGGCCGCTCGGGTCGTCCCAACATACAGATACTTATCGAATAGCTCTGGATGCAGGTCTGCCAGCCGGTCGATGCCAATGAAAAAAACAGCCTCGAACTCTACGCCTTTGATGTGCTGCACATCGAAAACTCGAATGTCATCGTCATGTCCCATAACTCGTCCCTGCGGACAGGCAATGACTTCTATATTTTGCCCCGCCAACGCCGCGTTCAGCGCTGCTGCGAGTGGTGCCGCTTCGTCTTCTGAATTCACGAAGATAGCAGTTGAGGGTAGTTGGCCCACGAAGCGCTCGATTTCACGAATGCGGTCGGCCAGCCAGTCAACGTTAACTGAAAGCTCCGATGCCGATTCCAACAAGGCAGGGGCAATCCCTTCGTTGTCGACGTGTATCGGTAAACTGACCCTCTGCTCCATACCGCCAACCACTTGAATGATAGCGCGGGCAAGTTCATTAAGTTGCCGGCTCTGGCGATATGAGACTGTGATTTCTCTAATGTCAAGGTCGGGGAATACCCATTTCAAGTCTTCGGCGGAGCGGGTCCCCCAGGTTGTCAGACGTTGGTTGAAGTCCCCGCAGGCGAAGAATGATCTAATGCTTGGATGGGCCAATGCCGCCATGCAGGCGAGTTGTACCGGGGAGAAGTCAGGTGCCTCATCAACGAGAATCTGATTTCTGTAAAGTCCCAAAACCTGATTCAGGGAGAACCAAACGGGAGCGTCGACATTCCGGAGTATGTCGGCTCTGTTCAGTAAATGTCCTGCCGCCTGGAGAATGGCCAGCAGTATAACATCAAGCTCAAGCGGATGGAGTTCCTTCGCGTCGAATGCGTTCTCAGAATACCAGGTACCGTCTTCTCGACGGAGACGCCTGAATAACCGATACCGCATAGGCATGCCCTCAATGTAACGTTTTACTGGGTTCACGAATCGACGAGCACTTGTTTGTACCAACAGGCTCATCCCGACCTCGGCACGGTCTGCTTCGCTCAACGTGCGATCACTGAGCCATGTGATGATCTTTCCATTACGCGAGTTCTTGCTCAGGGGGCGCTTTGAGACATGCGCACGC
>DASPQB010000317.1:0-3622 GCA_035625205.1 Nitrospirota bacterium
CGAACGAGAGGCGATTGATGGCACAGCTTCAATTCAAGGGGAAAACCTTCGTCCAGAATCATCATTTGCTCGTGAAATACCACGAGCTCATCCCGGTCCAAGCGAAAAGTCTGACCGAAAAAATAAGCCTTCACGATAGCCTTATCATCCACGGTGATAACCTGAAGGCGCTTAAGTCTCTCCTTCCGATGTTTGCCGCGAAGGTCGATTGCATTTACATCGACCCGCCTTACAATACCGGCAATGAAGGCTGGATATACAACGACAACGTGAACTCGCCAATGATGCAGGAATGGCTTGGGAAGGTCGTAGACCGTGAGGATTTGACGCGGCATGATAAATGGCTCTGCATGATGACGCCAAGGCTTAAGCTGATCCGTGAACTGATGAGCGAGGAGGGGGCAATATTTATCTCCATTGACGACAACGAGGTCCAGCATCTTCGAATGTTGATGGACGACATCTTCGGCGAAGAGAATTTCGTTGCCACCATTATATGGGAAAAGGTTTATGCTCCCAAGAGTTCCGCAAAGTTCTTCTCCGAGAATCACGATTATATTGTCGCATACGCTAAACATAAGGAGAATTTTATCCTCGGCCTCCTGCCCCGCACGCAGGAAGCGGATGCCAGGTATGAAAATCCTGACAACGACCTCAGAGGTCCCTGGAAGCCAAGTGATCTGTCCGCTCGAAACCCTTACAGCAAAGGGATCTACAGCATAACATGTCCCGGCGGGCGCACGGTAAACGGACCGCCTCCAGGCAATTACTGGCGCTATTCCGAGGAGAAATTCCGGCGACTCGACGCTGACAACCGGATTTGGTGGGGAGCCGACAAAAATCAGGTTCCCGCAATAAAGCGATTTCTCACCGAAGTCAAGCAGGGGCTGGTTCCCGAGACAATCTGGACCTACAAGGAAGTGGGGCACACGCAGGAAGCCAAAAAGGAACTCCTGGCTGTCCTTGGAGAGGATTTTCAAACTTTTACAACCCTTAAACCCACCAGGCTTCTCGAAAGAATACTTCAAGTTGGGACAAAGGACGATTCTTTGGTGCTGGATGCCTTTGCCGGCTCAGGCACCACAGCACATGCCGTGCTCAAGCAAAATGCCGAGGACGGTGGCAGCCGCCGCTTCATCCTGATCGAGAGCGAGGAATACGCCGATTCCATTACCGCCGAGCGGATACGTCGAGCAATAAGCGGGGTTCCGGCCGCAAAACACGAGGGTCTCAAGAACGGCCTGGATGGCTCGTTCAGCTATTTTGAAATAGGCAACCCTGTCGAACTGGGACACATTCTTGATGGGCACAACCTGCCGAAATACGGCGAGCTTGCGCGTTATGTTTTCTATACGGCCACAGGGGAAGAATTTAACGAGGCGGCGGTTGATAAGGAGAAAAACTTTATCGGCGAGAGTAGACAATACCAGGTTTATATGTTTTACGAACCGGAAGTCTCAAAGTTGAAAAACCTGGCCCTGACCCTCGAAATCGCGAACAATCTTCCGCCGCTTTGCGAAGGCAAGCGCCGGCTGGTTTTCGCGCCGACAAAGTATCTCGACCAGGAGCACCTCGATTTATACAAGATTGATTTTGCACAGCTTCCCTTTGAAATTTACGAGCTTGCGCGGTGACCCATGCAGCTTAAGGACTACCAGCAAAGGGCTTTAACTGAAATCAGGGACTACCTCGAACATCTTGCGGCCTGGAAGAAAAAGTCCGACGAAAATCCCGACTTCGAGATTGATTTTCCGCCGAAGGCATGGGAGAAGGCTCAAGTTCCCCGGTCTTTTATCCCCGCAAGGAACGGACTTGGGCGGCCATTGCCGACGTTCTGCCTCAAAATCCCCACCGGAGGTGGAAAAACCCTTCTCGCAGTCAAAACGATCGATCTGGTGAACACGGTTTACCTTAACCGCAGGACGGGACTTGTCCTGTGGATTGTGCCCACTACGCAGATTTACAGGCAAACGATCAAGAGTTTGAAGGACCGTGACCATCCCTACCGGCAGCATCTCGATCTTGCCAGCGGCGGGCATACGCTCATTAAGGAAAAAACCGACCGCTTTTCACCGCAGGATCTCCAGCAAAATCTTGTGATTTTAATGCTCATGCTGCCCTCCGCCAATCGCCAGACCAAGGAGGTGCTGAGGGTCTTCAGGGACAGCGGCGGGTTCCAGGATTTTTTCCCCGGCGAGGATGACGTCAAGGCGCAGAAAGCGTTGCTTGAGAATTATCCAAACCTCCATACCTATGAGCAGCAGAGCGCGTTCTGGGGAAAGCAGATCAAGACTTCTCTTGGCAATACGCTCAGAATGCTTTCCCCTCTGATAGTGCTGGACGAAGGGCATAAAGCATACAGCAAGGGTGCTCAGGAGACCCTTCGAGGTTTCAACCCGTGTCTCATACTGGAGCTGTCGGCCACACCGGCTAAAAGCAATGTGCTGGTCGATATCACGGGCCGGGAATTGCATCGCGAGGAGATGATCAAACTCGATCTTCATGTCGTCAACAAGGCCAGTCCCGACTGGAAAGACACGCTCCTTGCGGCAGTAAACAAACGGAACGGGCTCGAAGAAAAGGCCAGAGAATTCGAAGCGAATACGGGCGGCTATATACGACCGATTTGTCTCATTCAGGTGGAGCGCACGGGAAGGGAACAGCAAGGCGGGAAGTGGATTCACTCCGAACAGGTAAGGGAACACCTGATCCGCACCGTCGGCGTATCAAGTGACGAAATTGCCGTCAAGACCAGCGAAAAAGATGAGCTGAAGGAGGTAGACGACTCGGGCGGACTTCTGAGTCGCGATTGCAACATCAGGTATATTATTACCAAGCAGGCGCTACAGGAGGGCTGGGACTGCTCCTTTGCATATGTGCTGGTGATTCTGACTAACCCGGCATCAAAAAACGCTCTGACCCAACTGGTCGGCCGTATACTCAGGCAGCCGTATGCCCGCAAGACGCGCGTTGGCGAGCTCGATGAGAGCTATGTCTTCTGTTTTCAACAGCGCGGGAAAGAACTCCTCGACAGTATCAAGCTGGGATTCGAGCAGGAGGGTTTGGGTGACCTTCGCCGCCACGTGGTGACCGTCCACGAGCAGGACGAGACCGGAGGCGCGGACAGGTGCTATGAGGTTCGCGAAAGATTCAGGCAGGCTGCAGGCCGCACTATCCTCCCCGTTTTCATGATAAGGAGCGGAAGCGGATGGCGCCCGGTCAGCTATGAAATGGATATAGCCGCCCGGATCCCGTGGGGAGAGGTCGATCTTAAGCCGGTTCTCTCCCTGACGCTTTCAATGTACGACAAAAAAGACATGGAGATCGGCGTTACCCTTACTGATGACAAATACCGGCCCGTCCAGGCCACCGGCTTTCACAGTATTGAAGAGAGCGGCATTAGAGTGGACCCGGTATTCATGACCAGGCAGATATGCGACATCGTTCCAAATCCCTGGCAGGCGCATGAATTTTCCAGGCAACTGCTCGCCCATTTCAGAGAAAAGGGCAACGATCCTGAACATAGTGAACGGCTCATCGCAAACAACTTCGTTTTCTTGATTGAGGAATTGCGGAAGCAGCTTGAGTGTGAAAAAGATCGTCTGGCGGAGCAGGTCTTCCA
>DASPQB010000318.1:0-16259 GCA_035625205.1 Nitrospirota bacterium
ATGCAGTCTTTAGAGTCATATTGCACCGAGCCATAGACATGACCCCCGCACTAAAAATACACGGACAATGCATGCTTTTGATGTGCTAAAAATGTGCTAATTTTGTGCTGAAAGAAACCGAAAAGGATAAAATCATTATACTGATCGTAGTCGTTGGAGTACTAAAATCCGTTGATTTTACATTATGATCGGGAAACCAGCCGAAACACCAGGGTAATTAAATTTTCTTTAATTCACATTCACACGGCAGGGGTCGCTGGTTCAAACCCAGCGTCGTCTACCATAAAAAAATAAAGGGGTCAACCTCATCGGTTGACCCCTTTTCATTGGTAAAACACCTTTCAATGCAATGCCTGTCAACCAGCTTGCATCTTCTCTTCCTCTTCCTGGCGTGTCTTGCAGTCGATACAGAGCGTCGTAACTGGCCGCGCTTCGAGACGCTTGACGCTGATCTGACCGCCGCATTCTTCACACACGCCATAGGTACCGCCGTCGATCCGGGAAATAGCCTCGTCGATTTTCTTCAGCAGCTTCTGCTCCCGACCACGCAGTTTCAACAGGAAGTTGTTGTCCAGTTCAGCTACGGCTTGATCCGTAGGATCGGGAAAGCTTTCTTTTTCCGTGCTGATCTTGCTGCTCAGCGTGGCCTCAGCATCGGAAAGAAGGTCCTGCCGCTGTTTAAGAAGCTGTTTTTTAATGGCCAACAATTTTGTGTCCGCTACCATCATCACGACCTCTTCATGTAATGTAATGTTCGGGCTCGTGGTGCAGGATAACTTCACATGCCCGGCGAAACTTAAGTACGTAATATATCAAAAAAGTACAGAGGAGTCAATTGTTAAATAGCAAGAACTCTGCATGACGATTGCAGATTGACAAATTACATATGATACGGTAAATATAGCGTATGCTGAGCGAAAAACAAAAAATTCATAAGATCATGCGTTTAGGTGTCGAACTCACTGAAATCAAGGACGTTGACGTCCTCCTTGAACGGATCCTTCGCGAAGCAAGACACCTTGTAAGTGCCGATGCCGGCTCAATCTATATTAAGGAAGGCGACAAACTCAAATTCAGCTACACACAAAACGAAACACAAGAGAAAAAACTTGCGCCAGGCAAGAAGCTGATCTATTCCACCTTTTCCGTCCCGATCAATAATCAGTCGATTGCGGGCTATGTGGCGAATACCGGGGAAACCATGAATATTCCCGACGTGTATAAGCTTAAAGCCGGTCTGTCGTTTTCCTTTAATAAATCGTATGACGAACTCTCGGGATACCGTACCCAGTCGATGCTGACCTTTCCACTCAAGACCAACCGCGGAGAGACTATTGGCGTGCTCCAGTTGATCAATGCATATGACAGTCATGATAGGGTGATTCCTTTTTCAAAAAAGGACGAACCGCTCGTACTGCACTTCGCAAACATGGCGGCCGTTGCAATCGAACGGGCGCAGATGACCCGCACGATGATTCTCCGGACAATCAAAATGGCGGAGCTGCGCGATCCCAAGGAGACGGGCGCCCACGTGAACCGGGTCGCTGCCTATACTGTTGCGATCTATGAATCATGGGCGGGCAAACAGGGCATCTCCCGTGACGTAATCGAAAAGAACCAGGACATTCTGCGAATGGCAGCCATGCTTCATGATGTGGGCAAAGTTGCAATCTCCGACGCAATCCTGAAGAAACCTGGACGGCTTAATGATGAAGAACGGGAAGCCATGCAGCAACACACCATAATGGGTGCGAAGCTGTTTGCAGACCGATACTCAGAATTCGATGAAGCAGCAGCCATCGTCGCCCTGAACCATCATGAAAAATGGGACGGGACCGGTTATCCCGGCCACGTGAACCCCATTGACGGAAAAGTAATGCCCGGTTACGAAAAAAGCAACGGGATGTCGCGGCCCAAAAAGGGTGAAGAGATCCCTCTGTTCGGGCGGATTGTTGCAATTGCCGACGTGTATGACGCGCTCAGTTCTCGCAGAGTGTACAAAGAGCGGTGGGAAGAATCACAGGTCCTCGATGAACTTAAGGCCACCTCTGGAAAGCACTTTGAGCCGAATATGATCGAGACATTCTTTTCCTGCCTTGATACAATCCAAAGTATCGCCGAGCGGTATCCCGACCATTAGTTTCGCGATGATACTTCTCTCCATGGTGTCCCGGCTCATCGATTGACCGTTCCACGGGAGTCCGTATACGCAAGTCGCTCCCCGTGAGTCAACTATGAGAAAAAAGAAAGTTTTGGATATGGGCTCTATTCTGAAAGATCCTAGAGAGAAGCATAATCCTTTTTAGCTCCGTTTCATTCATTTTTTTGTTAACATTTTTGTCTCCAAGGTTGTTGGATTGGGCTTGTCCGGATCGGAAATAGGCATTATGAAAAAAAGGAAGGGCAACGACCAGGCACCGGTTGATTTTAAAAATAATCCTTTTACATCCCTCAAAGGATTTTCCACGCAATCCCCCTCGGCAGTAAAAAAAGTAGCCCCGCGCCCCAAAAAAGATGAACTTCAGGAAGATGAAAGCGAGCTTTTTCGTCAGGCAGTTAAGGACGCTAGAAAAATAGACAGCACGGCAGCCTCAGGCATGGGCAAAGCCGAAATAAAGGAAAAAGCGACGTTACCGGGGCATGCAGCTGCAATTCGCGACAGCGAGCTATTTCTGACAGCAATGCAGGATATTGGGACCGCATTCAAAGATGCTCGTCAACAAGAAGAGGAAACCCTCGAACCGAAGCGCAGATCTGTGAGCAGCCGCCTGCGTCAGTTGAAACGTGGTACAATTCTCATCAGCCGGACGATTGACCTGCACGGATTTCTGAGGGACGAGGCACTCAGGCGGCTCGAACAGTTCATTTCAGAAGCCTTTAACAGTGGTCAGCATGCACTTCTCATAATAACTGGCAAGGGGCTCAATTCCCCGGAAGGGCCAGTGCTGCAGGGAGCTGTTGCCGAGTGGCTAAGAGATCGGGGGAATAGAATGGTTGTAGAATTCCGTCCGGCACCGCGTAACCTTGGCGGGAGCGGGGCCTATGTGGTGTTTTTAAAAAAAAGGAAGACCGCTTCCTTTTAAATCACCAAGTTCAAAGCTCTCAATGCCAATTGAATTCACGAAAGGGACGTCTCAACGGCTGTTACTGCCGCTGCCTCGAATCTCCAGAAATAATCCACTGGATTCAGTATAGTCGATATGCTAAGCACGCTCCTTCTTTTCGGGGAGTCCCAGTATCCTTCTGATTTCTTCACCTTCGATGGTTTCTTTTTCCAGCAGCGCCGCCGCCAGCATTGTGAGCTTGTCTTGGTTGGCCCCCAACAGCGTCTGAACTTTCTGATAGGCATTATCGATGAGGTTTTTGACTTCCTGATCAATCTCGCGTGCTGTATCTTCACTGTACTCCTTGGCGCCCTGTGGCAAGCCAATATCAAGGAACATGGGCCTGCGTTCTTTTTCGAAAGTTAGAGGACCGAACTTTTCGGTCATTCCGTACTCGGTCACCATGCTGCGCGCAATGATGGCTGCTCGCTGGAGGTCATTTTGTGCGCCAGTCGAGGCCTCGTGAAAGATAAGTTCCTCGGCAACACGGCCTCCAAGCATCACACAAAGCTTGTCAAGGAGCTCCGTCTTGGTCATCAGGTAGCGGTCTTCTGTCGGCAGTTGGAGCGTGTAGCCCAGCGCTGCGATGCCGCGCTGTACGATGGAGACGCGATGGACGGGGTCCGTGGTGGGCAACAGTTCGGCGACGATGGTGTGACCGCACTCATGGTAAGCCACGGTTTCTTTTTCTTTCTTGTTCATGACGCGGCGCTTTTTTTCGAGCCCGGCGACAATACGGTCGATGGCGGCTTCGAAGTCGGTCATATCTACTTCGGATTTGTTCTTGCGCGCTGCCAAAAGGGCAGCCTCGTTTACGATGTTGGCCAGATCGGCCCCGACAAAGCCGGGTGTGCGCGCAGCGAGTACGGAGATATCAACGTCCTTAGAGAGTTTGACGCCTCTGACGTGGATTGAAAGGATATCCTCGCGGTCCTTGATGTTGGGCCGGTCCACGAGAACGTGCCGGTCGAAGCGGCCGGGTCGGAGAAGCGCCGGGTCAAGGATCTCAGGGCGATTGGTCGCTGCCATAATGATCACACCTTTGCGCGGGTCAAAGCCGTCCATCTCGGCAAGGAGCTGGTTGAGGGTCTGCTCCCTTTCCTCATGAGCACCGGCAAGACCCACCCCCCGCGCACGGCCGACAGCATCGAGCTCGTCGATAAAGATAATGCATGGTGCCCTCTGTACTGCCTGCTGGAAAAGATCGCGAACGCGCGAGGCGCCAACACCGACGAACATTTCAACGAACTCCGAACCAGACATCGAAAAGAACGGCACTTTGGCTTCACCCGCCACGGCTTTGGAAAGGAGAGTTTTGCCCGTGCCGGGAGGACCGACGAGCAGCACTCCCTTCGGAATGCGGCCACCGAGCTTGGTGAACTTATCCGGGTGACGGAGGAACTCGATGATTTCCATGAGTTCTTCCTTCGCTTCATCCACCCCCGCCACGTCGCTAAAGGTAACCTTTACATCGCTTTCCCCATAGATCTTAGCGCGGGACTTACCGAAGCTCATAAAGGACTCTCCAGGCCCGCCGGCACTCATCCGCCTAAAGACGAAGCTCCAAATGAGCATAAGCACAGCCAGCGGCAGAATCCACGTAAGCAAGAAATCGCGGAGCCAGTTTTCTGAAATCTCGCCGCGATATGCGATTCCGCTCGCGTCGAGGTTCTTTACGAGCTCATTATCATCAACACGCACGACAGTGAAGGGTTTTTCTTTTTCTCCCGCCTTGTCCGGGATGCGTACGCCCCGGATGTGGTCCCGTGTGATGACAAGGTCTTTTACTTTTTTTTCGGCCAAAAGCGTCTTAAAATTACTATAAGAAACGTCCTCGGTCTGTGGTTCTGAAAAAAGCCGGAACATGCTTATTAGCATCAACACTGCCAGAACGTAGAAGAGTATTTGCGAGCTTCTTTTCATGAAAGACCTCGATCATGTTCTGTCACGGCAGACAGAAAGAAACAGAAAAAGAGAAGTGGAGGATGTGGCGGTAAAATCGCACTTCTGTACCACACCAGCGCCTGATTATCGATTCGTCGGATTAAATCCTCTTAATTTATTATATCCGTATCCGGCCTGACATGGCGGTGTCAAAGAAAAATACGGCCCAGATGCCGAACTCCACAGGTGAAGGGCCGTAGTCATCAGGCGTTGATACCGATACATGATCTCGCAATCGTGCATGGCTTTATCGCCCGCGACTTCTCCACAACAGTGACCAGCCGCTCACGATGATACACGGCAGAGTCGAGAAACGGGCCTGTTCGAACGAGAATGCGCGCGTCAGTTCTTTCCGTTCTGTGCAGCCTGCCGTAGCTCTGTCCGGGAGGCGTCTCTTCTTTCATATTTTTGAAAGAAACGACGACACCCTGTGCAGGAGTCAGGTGTCTATAAATGATCGGGATCGCATTGAGGTTCCTCTAAAGGTAGGTACCTGTTTATGCGATCAGCTATTTCCTGAGGAAAAACCGGTGCACATCCGGAAGTCCTTCCGCTGTCAGCAAGCAGAAAGATTCTTGAACGTAGACAGCAGATTCGGTCGAACATGACTGCCTGACGTCCTACGCAACGTTGTCTCCGTTAGAAGCGTCCAGGGCTGTACGGATCATAAAGCGGATCGATCCACTGCGGTTTGTCCCATGACTGGCGCTCGCGTTCCCAAAGCTTCAATTCTTTAGAAATCACGACAGGATAATCGTATTCCATCTCCCTCAGTGCTTTGCTGCGTGTACCTTCGATTTCAGCAGCAACGGTTATCTCTCTACCCGGGGCGTATATGAGGGGATCAAGGTCGCCGATGTGCACGACGAGAAATCGACCTTCCGTCTTGTCGGTGCGTTTTGGTTTGCCCCAGTAATCGAGGGGCTTTTCGACGACCTCGATGACGGTGCCTTGCTTTGTATTGCTGGTTTGGTCGATGATGCCGCCAAGGATGATAATTTTGCCCTTGAAGATATCAGGATCTGCCTGCAGTTGCCGGAAGGTGAGGGTCCTATCAGCCTGCTTAGCCATTTCAGGCGAAATGGCATAGGTGCAACTCTGGATGAGCAGCGAAATTCCGAACACAAATGCGAGTTTTTTCATACGCGGCCACACTCTCGTGGAAAACCGAATAGCAACCGGTTGGGTAGAGGCAGGCCAGCTGCTCCTCACGCGTCGGTCCGCTGTTCTGTCTCCTGTTCAATCTTTTTGCGTACATTGGCCGGCATATCAAGTCCGCCAAGATCAAAATTGCCAAGCTCCTTAGCCAGGAGATTTATTTTTTCGCTGTTTTGAAGATGCTTGTTAATGATGATCCGACGGGTCTCCATGACCCTGCACGAGCCGCCTTTCAAAGTCTTAAGATCGTCATAGGACACTTTGATCAATAGAGCTTTTGCCACATTTTCAAGATCCGCGAGAGTAATTTTCATGTCAAAGTTTCATCTCAATTAAGTATAGCAGATTACGCATGGGGTGATGCTATCAGTATAGATTTATCAGGCATGAGATTCGCGATGCATCACGTGTTGCATCCTTAAATCCCGAGGACGATCTCCACGAGAGGAACAAAGAGCTAATGCTACCCTTCTTCCCTATGAACTTCAAGAATGCTTATGACATTGATGTTGGCATCTTTAAGTGCCTTTTGAACGTCAGCAAGTTTCGCGTCCTGAACCTTTAGAATAAAATTTGTTTTCGCCGCCATGACCACGCCTCCTGATAAAAATAATCTACATCGTCGGGAATAAATTATCACAAACACCACTTTTAAGTCAACTGAGAAAAGGACAGGAGCCAACCATTCAGGAAAAGACGATATAGCTGGGCTACGGCCTCCTAGACTCTATATGAAACAGATAAGGCACGCTTGTCCAACGTGGGGAAGAGCGCACGAAAATCAGGTATGACCGGAACCAAAAAATGGGTGCAGGTGAAGACAACCTGCGCGAGGCCCGATGCATCTTCATGTGAAAAAACGTGTTCGTCCAGTCTGAGCGCGACTAAAAAAACGTACCCTAAAGATAGCCGTGCAAATTACAAAATTTCACTTGCTATTTTATAATAGAGTGTATATACTTTCCTCCAACAAAGAGCACCTAACCTGCTCCGCGCAGTTAGAAATCTTAATTTATTTCTTCAAGGAGGGATTTTTATGGCAAAAGCCATGACGAAGTCTCAGATAGCGGACCACATTGCGAAGAAAGCAGACATCAAGAAGAAGCTCGCAGTACAGATTCTGGAAGACATGGCAGCGCTCGCATACAAGGAAGCAAAGAATGCCTTCACACTTCCCGGTCTCGGCAAACTCGTGCTGGTCCAGCGCAAGGCCCGCATGGGCAGGAATCCCCAGACAGGGGAGGCCATCAAAATCCCGGCCAAGAAGGTTGTTAAGTTCCGCGTGGCTAAGGCGGCAAAAGAGGCTATCCTCGGCAAGAAATAATATCTGTCAATTTGCGTTCCCAGCTCAACCTTTAACAAAAGGCATTCCGGAAATCCGGGATGCCTTTTGCGTCTGTAACGCGGGCGATCCTCAGCGTTACATTCCTCGCTGTGGAGGGGTAAGAGTCGGGATCTCGCAGTTACCAGCTGATCACGGTCAAACTATGGAAATGATTCTCTTCATACTCTATCCTCTCGCACTCATCGCTCCGCGGCTTGTACTACCGGCGCTAGGACTGCACGCCGCGCTCATTGCCCAGACGGCCGTGCGTTACGGAAGAATCCCTCTTATCGGCCTGAACGACACACTCGGTTTCCTTGCTTTTGCCATCGGTCTCATTTACGGCATTGCAGAGTGGAACCGAAAGCGAGATCTCGCTACCGTGCTCACGATCCCGATGATACTGCTGTTGCTAGCAGGTTCACACCTGTCACCTCCCGTGGTTGGGCCTTTGCCGCCGCTACTGAAAACGGCTTGGTTTGAGCTCCATGTCATTCTTTCATTCATTGCATATGCGCTGTTTGCCGTTGGTGCAGTTTTCGGAATTCACTCGCAATATGGGGATGAACCGTTCGCTGAGATCAACCAGTACCGCAGTATCCTTCTTGGATACATCCTGTTTTCCTGTGCCACGATCTTCGGCGGAATCTGGGCTTACTACGCCTGGGGCACCTATTGGCTTTGGACACCCAAGGAGCTGTGGACGACGATCGTATGGTTATACTATGGACTCTATCTGCATGCGCGGCTTGTGCACGGATGGCGTGGACCAAAAGTGACATGGATGGGGACTTTTGGTATTGTGATTGTGATGTTCACCTATGTCGGCGTAGGGCTTCTGATGAAAAGTTCGCATGAGTTTTAATTTGGTTATGTAGCTCTGAGGAATACAGGCATAACGGATGTTCAGAACGCAAGACAGATGACGAATCTTTAGATAGGGAGAAGGATCTTTTTTACAGACTCGCGGAGCTTGAGTCACGCTCCGTTATGCCTCCATTATGAGCAACGTATTCCTATCGCTTAAGACAACAGTCTGGACGCTGGCTGGTCTCATCTGCCTCTTCTTGGTCGGTTCCTACATGATGCCGATGCATCGTGAGATTTTTGCGCCGATGAACGACGACATCCTTCTAAGCTGGGTTACTCACACCGTTCCGGCCTCTCTCTGGTACACATGGTGGTTCTATGCAGCTGCGGCGGCGCTCGCTCTACTTACGATTAACACCATCGTCTGCGGCGTGCAGGCCATAAAAGGGCAGTGGAACCGTACAGACTTTTTTCTCCGTATTTCTCCGCAAGTAATCCATATTGGGTTTCTCCTGATTCTTACCGCGCATCTCCTCAGCGCAATTTGGGGATACAGGCTTTCAGGCGCAATCCCCGAGGGAGCCTATGCGCCGCTACCTGAGGACAAGGCGCTACGCCTGGAGCACATTTATGTCCAGACTGACGCGCAAGGCGTGATGCATGATTGGACTGTACAGGTATTTCTTTATGAAAATAATAAGGTTGTGAAGTCCGGCACACTAGGACCGAATACGCCATTGTTCTACCAAGGTGTGGGGGTCTATCTCAAGAGTTTGAATTTTGACGGAGGTCCGGCGGCGATCCTTCTCATCGTAAGAGACCATGGAGCGATGTGGGCGCTCATCGGCTGCATTCTTTTCCTGCTTGGATCGCTCACGCTGCTGGTGTTGAAGTGGAGGAAGGTGTAATATTGCCCTGAAGGGAACCATGAGAAAATCGGATTGTGTGGAGCGAAGGTCGGATGATGCGCACTGCGCCCTTTGGTTCTTTATAGGTGTCTTCCGTCACTCTGCAGCCGCTGTGCCCCTTCGTCTCAAGTTGCCCGGTTAACAGATGCCATGCAAAAACGTGTTCTTGTAGCCATGAGTGGCGGCGTTGACAGTTCGGTGACCGCCGCGCTACTGCAGAAACTGGGCTATGTGGTGGAAGGCGTCACCATGAAGCTGACAGCAGGGCTGTGTTGTGATATCGGATCGGCCCAGGCCGTTTGCGAGCATTTGCGAATTCCCCACCGCACGATCGACGCACAAGCTGAATTTTCCCGGACCATTATCAGCGATTTTATTTCTGAGTACCGTCAGGGACGCACGCCAAACCCTTGCATCATGTGCAACGACCTCGTTAAGTTCCATCTCCTCCTTGAGTACGCCCGCACGAACGAGTTTGATTATCTCGCCACCGGCCATTACGCGCGTATTGAGCGGGACCATACCTCGTCCCGCTACCTTTTGAAAAAAGGGGTCGATGCGGGAAAAGACCAGAGCTACTTTCTCTATCGTTTGATGCAGGATCAGATGAGGCAGGTGCTCTTTCCACTTGGTGCCATGAGAAAGGCCGATGTTCGTGCGTTTGCACGGGAGTTGAGGCTTCCAGCCGCTGAGCGGCCAGAGAGCCAGGAGATTTGTTTTGTCTTGGACAATGATTACCGTTCTTTTTTAAAAGAGCATGCACCGGAGACCCTCAGGCCCGGAGAAGTGGTCCTGACAGATGGTACGGTCCTGCGCAAGCATGATGGGATTGCTTTCTTCACCGTAGGTCAGCGTCGGCACCTTGGTGTTGCCGCCGGTGAACGGCTCTATGTCGTCAGGATTGAGCCGGATACGAATCGTGTTGTCCTCGGAAGGCTTACTGATCTGCAAACGCGCCGTATGATGGTATCGAACCTTAATTTAATTTCAGTTGATTCACTGAATCATTCGATGAAGGTCACCGCAAAGATCAGATATCGATCCCCCTACGTTCCGGCAACGATTGAATCAGCGCGAGAAAATACTGTATGTGTTACCTTTGAGCATGCTGTGAAAGGAGTGTGTCCCGGCCAGGCAGCAGTATTCTATGACGGCGATGTCGTTGTGGGAGGAGGAACTATTGAATCAGATGACGTTCACTGATTATTGCATTGCAGCTCTGGCAAAAAACGTTGTTTTCGTTGGCGTGGGGCGGAGAGGTTGTAAAGCAGCGGTCGTGACAATTTCAGAAGCAGAAGGCCCCGGCTACCCTCTCCTCAATTGCCCATCTGCAGTTGTGCGCCATAATCATCAACTGACGCATTCATGGTATTTCCATCTCCATCCCTGCTATTTAATTTAGGCCTGAAATGCGTGATGGAGCACTTGTAAAGATTCTGGACCGACTGAGGATTCATGCCTTTGTTGCAAAGTAACGATTCGTAAACAGCTACAGCACGTTGAGAGGCGATATTTCATCGAGTATGCAGGGTCTGACGAAATGGCTTGACACAATTTACGGTCGAACCGATTGTTTTATTGACAATTCTGGTGACTCGCATAAAAATTCCGCCAGCTCAGCTGAAAGTTTTTCAATGTCTGGCCCATGAAGGAGATAAAAAGTGATGATAACTGTTAAAAACCCCATCGTTGAGATGGACGGCGATGAAATGACTCGGATCATCTGGAGGATGATTAAAGAGAAATTACTTTTTCCCCACCTCACGATGGACCTTAAATATTATGATCTCGGAGTCAAACACCGAAACGATACGGATGATAAAGTGACGACCGATGCGGCGATTGCAGTTAACGAGTGCGGTGTGGGCGTGAAATGCGCAACCATCACACCGAATGAAGCGCGGGTAAAGGAGTACAACCTGAAACAGGCATGGAAAAGCCCGAATGCGACGATACGTTCGATACTCGACGGCACGGTTTTCCGAAAACCCATTGTCGTGAAAAACATCCCGCCGGCTGTGCGCAGTTGGAAGAAGCCGATCAGTATTGGCAGGCACGCGTATGGCGACATCTATAAATCAGTCGAGTATAAGGTTCCAGGCCCGGGTAAAGCAGAACTGGTATTTATCCCCGCGTCCGGTGAACGTACGTCTCTGACTATTCACGATTTCAAAGGCCCGGGCGTCATCATGGGCATACATAATACGGAGCAGTCGATCCGGAGTTTTGCGCAAGCCTGCATCAACTACTCGCTCGGCGAAAAGTGCGAGTTGTGGTTTGGTGCGAAGGATACGATATCGAAGACGTACCACGGTTTTTTTAAAGAAATCTTTGATCACGAGGTTGACATACGAAAAGCAGACTTCGAAAAAACAAGGGTCAAATACCGCTACATGCTGATCGATGACGCTGTTGCGCAGATCATGAAGGCCGAAGGCGGCATGCTGTGGGCCTGCATGAACTATGATGGCGATGTAATGAGTGACATGGTCGCGGCAGGCTTCGGCAGCCTGGGGCTCATGACCTCAGTGCTGGTATCGCCCGCTGGCAAATATCTATACGAGGCCGCTCACGGCACCGTTATGCGCCATTACTACGAACACCTCAAGGGAAACCCCACCTCAACGAACTCAGTAGCCTCAATCTTTGCGTGGACCGGCGCGATCGCCAGGCGCGGTGAGCTCGACGGCACACCAGACGTGGTTCAATTCGCCCGCAGGCTCGAATCGGTGGTAGTAGCAGCAATCGAGGACGGATTCATGACAAAAGATCTTGCGGTCATTGCAGAGCCGAAGGTGGCTACCTATGCGCTGACTGAGGAATTCCTGGACGAGATTGCCGCACGGCTGTAGTACCCCCTCCTATTGATCCTCATGCCCACCGAAGCGGATCAACGCGTGACCTTTTTCTGCCTTAAACGGAAGGCTTATGCTGTTGACAATGGCTTTTACACCGTGTTAGTATTTATACGCTTGCAGTTTGGAGGGATTGATGGCTGGGGAAAAAATCCTCGATATTGACGACAGTCCGACAGTCCAACGGCTCATCGAGATGATCCTCTCATCGCAGGGATATCAGGTGGTTCTTGCATCAGACGGCGAGGAGGGCATAGTCAAGGCTCGAGAAGAGAGGCCGGCGGTCATCCTTGTAGACTTCGTCATGCCGAAGATGAATGGATTCCAGGTCTGCAAGACGCTCAAGGAAGACCCCGAGTTTCACGACACGCCAATCATCCTTGTTACATCCAAAGGGGATAAGGTTGGCAGCAAGTTTGTCGACGTTCTGGGCATTACTGAATACTTCACCAAGCCATTTCAGCCAGAAGAGCTCCTCGCAAAAATACGAGAAGTGATCGACAAGAGACAGGCGACCGCACAGCCCCTGCCCGTCCCGGAGCCGGTGAGAGTGCCCATTCAAGAGTCGCGAGCCGCCTTAGTACAACAACCTTCGGACATCAATATTTCGCAAGCAAGCCGAGGAATCGAGGCCACCGTGCGCTCGATTGTCGAGCAGGTTCTTGCTGAGTTCGTAAAGACCACGTTACCTGAACTGATCAGGAAGGAACTGGCTAAACCGCAGCATGCCGAAAACGCCGGCATTCAGGGCAACTTGGCGAGCGTCCGTATCGTGGAAGTTCTTCAGATGCTAGGGTTGCAACGTCAGACGGGCAGGCTCGTTATCAGCCGTTCACCGGGCGACGCGGTAGAAGTATATTTCAAGGATGGATTCGTCGTGTTTGCATCATCGACCGTTGCAGGTAGCAAAACCTGGCTTGAGGGTTTACTGAAAAAAACCTGCGGGCTGCAGGATGACAGTTTTCGGCATGTACTCCGGATTGCGGAAATGACTTCGCAGCCAATTGACCGTGTGCTTGTGCAGGAACGATTGCTCGATGCAAAGACATTCTCGGACTGCCTGAGGCGGCATACGGAGTCCGCTGTTTATAAAATCATGGCGTGGAAAGATGGCGAGTTTTTTTTCGAAAAAGCGATACCGCCTGTGTTTGCCAATCCAGTACAGCTCAAAGTGGACGATGTGCTCCTCGAAGGCGCTCGTCGGGCTGACGAATGGAGCCTGATCCAGCAAAAAATCCCTCATTTCGATATCGTGTTCGAACCCATCATCAGCAATGCTGACGAGCTCACAACGCGAGGCATGAGCGATATCGACCTCAGCGTATTTCGCTATGTGGACGGCAGACGGACGATCCAAAACATAATAGACACACTCTGCATTGGAGAATTTGAAGTAGTGAAGAGCATGTTCATCCTGCTCTCAGTAAATTTAATCAGGAGGAGAAAATAAGACAGTCTCAACAAGAGTTGACTCTTTAGTAGGAGCATCTAACTTAAAGAAAATCAAAAGAAAACTTGACACTACCAAAGAGTTGTGATAATTTTCTCTAGCTGTTACATAAGGAAGAAGGAGACAAGAATGGCCAGAATTCTCATTGCCGACGACAGTGTGGCGGAGCTTCAGATTTTTCAGCAAGCGCTTTCGCCCACAGGCCATACCGTCGTAACAGTCACGGACGGTGAAGCTGCTGAAGAGAAGGTGAAGGCTGAAAAAATTGACCTTGTTATCCTGGATGTAATCATGCCCAAAAAAAATGGGTTTCAGGTCTGCAGAGATATAAAGACCAATGATAAGTATAAAAATATTCCCGTTATTATGGTAACATCGAAAGACCAGGAAAGTGATAAGTTTTGGGGTATGAAACAGGGAGCGGATGAGTATTTAACCAAGCCGTTCAAGCCCGAAGATCTGTTGAAGGCTGTTAAAAAATACATCTGAACCCTGGAGGGGGGCCTGTTTGGCCGAACTTGACAACGATGTAACCGCAGAAGTGATAGAGGTACTGCCGGAGGAGGAAACTCGAATTTGCCTCTTCAGCATAGGTGAAGAGACCTATGCCATTCCGGTTGAGTTGCTGCTGGAGATCATCATTCCTCAGAAAATCTTTCCTGTCCCGACCACCCCATCTCATGTACTCGGCGTTATAAACCTGCGTGGCAGCATTGTTCCCATTGTTGACATACGCCCGGCACTATCCCTGCCTCAGCAGTCAGCGCTCGGTCAGATTGCAATCATCAAACACGGCGCCACTCTGCTTGGGATAACTGTGGATAATGTTGCTGAAGTGATAGCGGTGAATGCAAGCAGCATACAGGCGATTCCGACAGATTCAGGAGGGCCGCTGTCCGACGTGAAAAGCCGAAGTCGTTTTTTCAAAGGCATCATCCAGAGAGAAACCGGAGCGGTCGCCATTCTGAACATTGAACGAGTATTGGATGATATAAAACTCACGTGAGGGCAGCGGGCGAGAAATGATGCCGCGCAGCAATACACAGTCTTAAGGTGATTAACAGGACACTCTTTTCTTAAAAGGAGCAGAACTATGAAGATGTGGAACCCATTCTATCGGATGAGCATCAGAACGAAAATCGTCCTCATGATCGTCAGCATGTCGACGATCTTTGGAGCAGGCATACTGGGGTTCATCTATTTCGAGATCCAGAACACCCTCAGAGACGAAGCAATCAATAAAACGCTCATCGTGGCCGATGGACTTAGCGTTAAGGCCGTTGAACCGGTTCAGGTTGAAGACCTCAACGCTCTTCAATTGATCCAGGGCGAGGCTATCAGCCAGCCAGAGGTTGCGTACTGCTTCATTCGGGATGGGAGGGGTCGGATATTGTCATCCTCCTTCGAGGGCAATATAATACCGGGACCGCTGCAGAACATAAATGTCCTGAAGCCGGGAGAGCCCTTTGGGACTCAGCCTGCGGTTATCGCTTTCAAGGACAGTTCCATCGAAGTTATTGATATTGCATCACCCATCGCCAGAGGAACATTGGGCACTATGCACGTGGGCCTCAATATGACCCTCATCAAGTCCAATATTAGGAACCTTCTCCTGTTCATCATGGGCGTCGGCGTCATAGCGCTCATCATTTTATCCATTTTGACTCTGGTCCTTTCCGCCATTACGATTGCCCCCGTGAAAGACCTTATGAGAGTGGCAGAAGCCCTCGGTCGAGGCGATCTGTCGAAAAAGGCGACCGTGAAGACTGCTGACGAACTGGGCCAGCTAGGCGATACGCTGAACCGGACAATCGACAGGCTCCAAGGCCTCATCCAGACCGAGTCCGACCGGGATAAAATGCAGCACCAGGTTATGGACTTGCTCTCGGTCGTGAGTACGGCTGCTGAAGGGGACCTCACAATCAAGGCGGAAGTTACCGCCGACGCACTCGGGTCCGTCGCGGACGCTTTCAACCTTATGATTACCGGGCTTACTACACTCGTGACCCATGCAAGCAATGTGGCCACCGAAATACAACGGTCCGCGGGCGACATTCTCCGTTCAGCCGACGCCATGCGCATGGGCGCCGAACAGCAGGCGTCACAGATCCGGAATGCTTCTGAAGCCGTGAATGCCATGTCCCGGACGACCCAACGCATGGCCGAGAACGCCGAGGCTGCAACGGAGACCTCGGTGAAGGCGACGCAGGCTGCCGTCAAAGGTGGCGCGGCCGTGTCGGAAACGATAAAGGGTATGCAACGGATCCGCGCAACAGTGCAGTCAACGGGAAAGAAAATCAAAGGCCTAGGTGAGCGATCGCTGGAAATCGGAGCCATCATAGAAGTGATCAATGAAATTGCGACGCAGACGAACCTTCTCGCCTTGAATGCCGCAATCGAAGCCGCGCGCGCCGGCGAGCAGGGCAGGGGATTTGCCGTGGTCGCCGACGAAGTGAGAAAACTCGCTGAACGTGCCGCCCGCGCGACGAAGGATATTACGGGTCTGATCAAGGGAATTCAGGTAGAGACAAGTGAAGCTGTGACAGTTATGGAAGAGGGTACCCGCGAGGTGGAGGAAGGTACCAAGCTTGCCGACCAGGCCGGCGCTGCGCTCCGTGAAATTGAGCAGATCGTTAAACAGACCGCTACCCTGATGACGGACATCACCCGGGCAGCCGACGACCAGGTGAAGTCGACTTCGAGCGT
>DASPQB010000319.1:0-30862 GCA_035625205.1 Nitrospirota bacterium
TTTCCTCTTCAGGTACAATTATTCCCATGGAGCACCATGCCCCGCCCATTATCGCCTACCTGATCATTGCCGGAGCCACGGCCGCACTCTTTGCTGCCCGGAACATTGTGTTCAGCAGGCTTCACCGGCTGGCGCGGGAAAGATCGTCACCGACGGACGGTTTTTTCATAACAGCGCTGCAGGGACCGTCCACCCTGCTCATTGTAGCACTTGCCTTGTATATCTGCCTGCGACTGGCTGAAATCCCCGATCGATACGAAGCCTACGCGGTAAAGGGAATGCATCTTTCCCTGATCCTTACCGTCACGATGGCCTTGGCGAACATCAGCGGACGCGCGGTCTCCTTTTTCCTGAAAAAGGTCGATCTGCCGATCTCTGTAACGAGTTTGCTCAATGCCGTGATCAAGGCCTGTGTCTATGCTGTCGGGGTGCTGGTCATGCTGAACTTTGTGGGGCTCTCGATAACGCCCATCATCACCGCTCTCGGCGTCGGCGGACTTGCGATGGCGCTTGCCCTGCAGGACACGCTGTCAAATCTGTTCGCCGGCATCCATATCCTTGCTGAACATACAATCCGTGTCGGTGATTTTATCAGGCTCGAGACAGGCCAGGAAGGATTCGTGGAGGATATCAGCTGGCGCACGACGCGCATCCGGGTGCCGGCGAATAATATGGTCATCGTTCCCAACAGCAAGCTATCACAGAGCGTGGTGACGAACTACTTCTTGCCGGAAAGGCGCACGGTGATCCAAGTGCCGGTGAGTGTGAGCTGTGACGCTGACCCCGATCTCGTCGAGCGTCTGCTCCTTGAAGAAGCAAGGGGATCGATTGCAGAGGTGGCGGGCCTCCTCGGCGACCCCGCCCCCGCGGTTCTGTTCGCGCCCGGCTTTGGAGCATCCTCCCTTGATTTCACCCTCACGTGCTCGGTCGCGGACATCAATGCCCAGCAGCCGGTTCAACATGCTCTTCGGAAGCGAATCCTCAAGCGGTTCCTCCGCGAGGGGATCACCATTCCATACCCCACCCGAACGGTATATCTGCAGGACAATGCATTAAAAAAAGAGTGAACGTACGCGCTCAAGCGCTCACGTGCCTTCCCTGTTTCCGTTTGACAACACCGGAGGGATAGTTTATTATCAATTCCGTCAGAGGAGAGGAGCGCGATGCAGACCATAGTGTCCCTGAAGGAAGGCGATTGGGTTGAGGAGGTTTATCTTGTAACGTCAAAGCAGGTATCGACTGCAAAGAACGGCGTGACCTACCTTTCCCTCAAACTCGCCGATAAGACCGGGGAAATCGACGGGAGACTGTGGGATAACGCCGATGAGGTGGCCGGGAAATTCGAACGGGAAGATTTTGTCCGCATCAAAGGGATGACGTCGAACTACCAGGGGTCGCTGCAAATCAAGATGAAGGCCCTTGAACGGGTCGACGACACCAGGGTGGATATCGCCAATTTTCTCGAAAGTTCGCCGCGCAATCCTGACGAGATGGTGAAGGAGCTGAAGGCGATTGCAGCCGCTCTGTCAAACGGACACCTCAAGCAACTCATGAACGCTTTTCTGAACGATGAGCCGTTCATGGTGTTGTTCAAGCGCACGCCGGCGGCCAAAACGCTGCACCACAATTACATCGGCGGCTTGCTTGAACACGTGGTCGAGCTGATCGCGCTCTGCCATGATGTGGCAAGGCACTTTCCCTCAATCGACAAAGACCTCCTGGCTGTCGGTGCGTTCCTGCACGATATCGGCAAAGTCCGCGAGCTCGCCGTGAGAAAATCGATCGAATACACCACCGAGGGCAGGCTCATCGGCCATATCTCCCTCGGATACGAGATGCTCGTCGAAAAGGTGAATGCGATTCCCGGCTTCCCGGCAGAACTGACCATGCTGCTCAAGCACATCGTGCTGTCACACCACGGAGAGTACGAGTTCGGTTCTCCCAAGAGGCCGAAGATCCAGGAAGCCATCATCATCAACTACCTGGACGATCTGGCGGCAAAGATCAACAACTTCCAGGCTACGCTCAAGAAAGAGCACGTGGCGGAGGGCGAGTGGACGGGCTTCAGCAAAATGCATGACCGCTATCTCTACCGGCAGACGTCACTTCCCAAAGCCGGAAATGATCGAGACAGTGATCCTGAAAGGCTCGAAGAGGCAAGACCGCACCTGTCCAGGGACAAAAAGACGCCGCCCGCAGCAGGAAACGATATGTCGGGCAAATTGCCGCTGGACCTGTAACGGCATGCGTTCCGTGCCGCAGGAACAAGGTACAATTTCCGAAGTAGTTGAGGTGTTCCATGTTTAGTGTACTCCGCAGTCTGAGCGAAGGGCTCGCTAAAACGAGGAAGAACATAGCCGACAAAATCGGAACAGCGGTCCTCGGCGAAAAAATCGATGAAGCGTACCTCGACGAGCTCGAAGAAGCGCTCATCGCTGCCGATGTCGGCGTCGCAACGGCCTCATTCGTGTTGAAGGATCTCAACGAACGATTCAAGCGCAAAGAGCTCTCCTCGCCGGCGCAGGTGCATGATCGATTGAAGCAGGTCCTGATCGAGATCCTGGCGGGCCATGCTCCGCGACTAGCCATCTCCGGCTCACCCGCCGTCATCCTTGTCGTGGGCGTGAACGGTACGGGCAAGACCACCTCGATCGGCAAGCTGGCATACCGCCTCCAGGCAGAAGGAAAGAGGGTGATGCTTGCTGCCGGGGACACGTTTCGCGCTGCGGCCTCGGAGCAGCTCTCGATTTGGGGCGAGCGCGCGGGCATTCCGGTGATAAAGCACCGCGAAGGCGCCGATCCCGGAGCCGTCGTGTTCGACGCAGTGACTGCGGCGAAAGCGCGAGAGATGGATGTGTTGATCGTGGATACAGCAGGCAGACTGCACACAAAATCGAACCTCATGGAAGAGCTTAAGAAAGTGAAGCGTATTCTCTCCCGTGAACTTCCCGGTGCCCCCTCGGAGACTCTCCTTGTCCTCGACGGGACCACGGGCCAGAATGCTCTCGTGCAGGCGAAAATGTTCAACGAAGCAGTAGGGGTGAGCGGCATCGTGTTGACAAAGCTTGACGGGACCTCGAAGGGCGGCATAGTCTTCGCCATCAACAAGGAACTTGCGATCCCGGTGAAGTTCGTGGGCATCGGCGAGGCCATGGAAGACCTGAGGAGCTTTGACCCGAAGGAGTTCGTAGATGCGCTGCTCTAACCGATCTCCATGGTTACAAGCAGGAGCTTTCCGCGGATAGTTCGGTAACGCCTCGTGCAAAGAGCATGGCGCGTAGCGGCCAGGGATAGTGGACAGGGCAAGAGGGTCACCCGCTGCTCCCTCCCCTATGCTCAATGACGGAGTCAACATGGAACGCGTGCAGGTCGAGATATACGGACAGGCCTACAACATCAAGGGGGGAACCGATACGGCCTATACGCGCGAACTGGCAGCATATGTGGACGGCAAGATGAGGGCAATCGAGAAGGGAACCGGTACCGTAGACCCTCTTCGTGTAGCCATTTTGACCGCCATCACCATAGCAGATGAATTCTACCATGAGCGAAAACGATGCAGTGAGCTGGAAAATACCGCCGGGAACGCGGTGAAGCGCCTCATGGAACTGACAGATGCGACACCTGACGATATCTAGCGGTCAAGTGCTTCATTTCGTAAGAACGGGTTTTGTAAGAATATGCCATGCAGATAACATACTCAAAGTAAATGATATTTTCCATCCCCTTTTCCACTCCCACCCACTTTTCTCCTTGCCATTTTTAGCCGTTTCTGGTATATATTCTATAGGGAACATAAATAAAAAAAAACGTCCCCTGCTTTGCGCGTGATAGATACAACTTGTTCCTCGTGATTAAAAAAATATCGGGAGCTATCTTTGAGAAAGGGTGTGCATACCCAGATTGGACTGGGAAGCCTAAACTTTCTACAATGGCACCCACCTGGATCTTCCAGGAAACAAGTCTATCTGCACGGCAAATGCGGGGGATTTTTTAGTGTTTTGACCTTAAAGCATCAAGCTCGCATCATAATCATCAAAGTTAAATAACTGACAATCGCCACAGGTTTGAAAGGAGCGGGAAGCATGGCTCCGGCGCTTTGTGATAGATAGTGTGTGTAATGTATCGACGACGTCCCCAAGGAAGAGATAAAAAGCAGTGATTCTAAATGATTCTTTCCTGAGGACGGAGCAAGGACTGTTTTACCAGTACCGTAATAGACTGAGACCATGGGGTTTATTATTTATACATATTCACGCCGAACGGTAACACAGGGAATAGACGTTCCTGAGACGAGCTGTTGTTCGTTCTCCAGAGAGAGCCGTTCTTCGTTATCTCTTGGAATATCAAGACGTTCCCAGATGTTCGTCAACACCCCAGGATCCGTACAAGTCTGAGCTGGTCAAACCGTCTCCCACTCTATCGCTTGCCCCGTAAGCCCTCCTGAAGCACAACGTTGGGTCTAAAAAACGTCAAAAAACAACCACAGCCTGAATCGTTCCCTGTCGAGCCATCGGAACCGCCTCTTGCATGGAGAATGCGGCCCCGCGACCTTTCAGAGTTCGCTGGGCAAAAACATATTCTCGATGAGGGTAAGCTCCTTCGGAGGGCCATTGAGGCAGACCGATTCATGTCGCTCATCCTCTACGGCCCGCCAGGAGTCGGTAAAACAGCGCTTGCGCATCTGATCGCGGAAAGAAGCAGCGCTCATTTCCTGTCGCTCAATGCAGTCACGGCAGGCGTTGCCGATATCCGGAAAGTGACCCAGGAAGCAGCCCTGGAGCGGAGCCGAAGCGGCAAGCGAACCGTGCTCTTCATCGACGAGATCCATCGCTTTACACGCGTCCAGCAGGACGCCCTCTTGCCCGATGTGGAGCGGGGGAACATCACCCTCATCGGCGCCTCGACATCGAACCCGTTCTTTGCGATCATTCCGGCTCTTTCATCTCGTTCACAGATCTTCGAATTCAAGCCGCTCGACGGCGATGACATCAAGTCCCTCCTCCTTCGTGCGCTTTCCGATAAGGAACGCGGCCTCGGGAAAATTCCTGTGACAGTGACGCCAGAGGCGCTGGAACTCATCGTTGCTAAGTCGAATGGCGATGCGCGGCGCGCGCTGAACGCTCTGGAACTCGGCGCGCTGTCAACGGCCCCGGGTCCCGACGGGACGGTCCTTTACGACCTGCGCACCGCCGAGGAGTCCATCCAGAAAAAGCCGCTCGTCTATGACGAGGACGAACATTACGACACCATCTCCGCGTTCATCAAAAGCATGCGCGGCAGCGATCCTGATGCAGCGCTCTACTGGATGGCGAAGATGATTTATGCCGGCGAAGACCCTCTGTTCATCGCCCGCAGGATCGTCATCGCCGCGAGCGAGGACGTGGGCAATGCCGACCCGCGCGCTCTCTTTGTGGCGACATCCGCATTCCAGGCCCTGGAACGGATCGGCATGCCCGAGGGTGCGCTGCCTCTTGCACAGGCAGCGGTCTACGTCGCTTCAGCGCCCAAGAGCAATGCATCCTACCTCGGGATTAAAGCAGCGATGAAGGACGTGGAGGAAGGGAACCTTCTGCCGGTCCCTGACCACCTGAAGGATGCGCACTACAAAGGCGCAGAACGTCTTGGCAGAGGCAGAGGGTACAAGTATCCGCATGATTTCCCGGGCCACTATACGGCCCAGGATTACCTCCCGCAGAAACGGGAGTATTACCATCCCACGGAACAGGGCGAGGAAAAGCGAATCAAGGAACGTCTCGCCGGACTGAAGAAGAGGTACCAGGAGGAAAAGAATGATTGAATATAGTGTGCTATTGATCGTAGGACTTGCTATCGGACTCGGTGCCGGCCTGTTGATCAAAGGTAAGTCGGCTGCTGGCAAAATCAAGGATGCGGAAGCAGAAGCGGCCCGGATCATCGCCAATGCCGAGCGTGAAGCCGAGACCAAACGCAAGGAGTCCGTACTCGAGGCAAAGGATAAGTTCTACCAGGCGCGCGCGGACTTCGAAAAAGAGACCCGCGAAAAGCGGCAGGAAATTCAGAACCAGGAACGCCGGCTCACCCAGAAGGAAGAGAGTCTCGAAAAGAAGGTAGACCTGGTCGACAAGCGGGAGAGCGAGGCGCTGCGGCGCGAGCGCGAACTCACGGCGCGCGAGAAGATTGCGACCGAAAAAGAGGAACGCTTTGACAGGGGCCTGCGCGAACAGCGTGAAATGCTCGAGAAGATCGCGAACATGACGGCTGAGGAGGCCAAGCGCCAGCTCATGCTCTCCATGGAGGACGAGGCGAAGTTCGAGGCGGCTAAGTCCATCAAGCGGATCGAAGATGAGGCAAAGGAAGAAGCCGACAAGAAGGCAAAGAACATAATCAGCCTCGCTATCCAGCGTTACGCAAGCGATTATGTGGCTGAAGCGACGGTCTCGGTCGTGAACCTTCCGAACGATGAGATGAAGGGACGCATCATCGGACGTGAGGGCCGGAACATACGCGCCATCGAAGCGGCAACGGGGATCGACCTGATCATCGACGATACGCCCGAAGCGGTGATCCTGTCCTGCTATGATCCGCTCCGACGCGAGATTGCCCGCATGACCATTGAGCGTTTGATGCAGGACGGACGCATCCATCCTGCCAGGATCGAGGAGATAGCCGAGAAGGTGAAGAAGGACCTCGATATTGCCATGAAGGACGAGGGCGAGAAAGCAGCCTTCGACCTGGGACTCCATAATATCCACCCCGAGATCATCAAAATACTGGGAAGGCTCAGGTTCCGGACGAGCTATGGTCAAAACGTCCTCATGCATTCCCGCGAGGTAGCATACTTCGCGGGCATCATGGCTGCGGAATGCGGCGTGGACCAGAAACTCGCGCGCCGGGCAGGCCTGCTGCATGATCTGGGCAAGGCAATTGACCATGAAGTAGAGGGTACTCATCCCCAGATCGGCGGCGATCTTGCCAAGAAGTACGGCGAGAATCCGAAGGTGATCAACGCAATCATGACCCACCACGGGGACGGCGAGCCGAATTGCGTCGAGTCCGTGCTGGTCGCAGCTGCGGATGCGCTCTCGGCAGGCAGGCCCGGTGTGCGGCGCGAGACGCTCGAGAGCTACCTGAAGCGGCTTGAACAGCTCGAAACTGCCGCGAATTCCTTCAAGGGAGTCGAAAAGTCCTATGCTATCCAGGCGGGACGGGAGATCCGGATCATTGTGAAGCCTGAGGACCTTTCCGACGCCCACTCGGCCCAGCTCTCACGGGATATCGCTAAGAAGATCGAACAGGAGATGTCCTATCCCGGCCAGATCAAGGTGACCGTGGTCCGCGAGAGCAGGTATGTGGAGTTCGCGAAATAATCAGCGAAGCACGAACCGGAATTCAGCGCGAAGGCGCTGCGTCATGAATTTTTTTTAAACGGGGTGTCGCAGCGTCATCGCGGCAGAGCGCGGGGGAGACTAGTTGAAGGTCCTATTCATCGGAGACATCATTGGCGAACCAGGGAGAAAGATGGTCCGAACAAACATCCGCGCGCTCCTGGAGAGCCATGCACCTGATCTCGTGATCGCCAATGGAGAGAATTCCGCCGGCGGTTTCGGCATAACGTCCGAGATCGCCGAGGAGCTGTTCTCGCTCGGGATCCACGTGCTGACCTCAGGCAACCATGTATGGGATAAAAAGGAGATAGAACCCTATCTGACCAAGCAGGACCGGCTCATCAGGCCTGCAAATTATCCCCCGGGAAACCCGGGTTACGGAAGCGTTGTCATATCCACAAATGCCGGCAAAGCTGCCGTATTGAACCTCGAAGGCAGGGTCTTCATGTCTAACCTCGAAGACCCCTTCCGTGTCGCCCTGCGCGAAATCGAAAACCTGAAAAAAGAAACCTCCGTCGTGATCATCGACTTTCATGCCGAAGCCACGTCCGAGAAGGTCGCACTTGCCTGGCATGTGGACGGGAAGGCGAGCGCGGTGATCGGGACCCATACCCATGTACAGACGGCCGACGAACGCATCTTGAACGCAGGCACTGCATTCATCACTGATGCGGGGATGACCGGGCCCATAGACTCGGTTATCGGCGTCAAAAAAGAACAGGCCATTGCGCGGTTCCTCTACCAGACGCCGCACCGGTTCGAGATTCCCAAAGGGCCTGTCCATTTGAACGGCGTGCTCCTCGATATTGATGCGGAAACGGGGAAGGCCAAAGGGATCGAGAGAATTCAAATTAAATCATAAGTGTCCGGGGGGCAGGGACCACGTGTCACGTACGACACATATCCTAACCGTAACGCAGCTTACCTCGCAGATCAAGAGCCTCCTCGAAGGCTCTTTTCCCGATGTCTGGGTCGAAGGCGAACTATCGAACCTCAGCATCCCTCAGTCCGGTCATGCCTACTTTACCCTCAAAGATCAGCAGAGCCAGATCAGGGCAGTCTTGTTCCGTTCCTCACAGCGGTTTCTCAAGTTCACACTGCAGCATGGCATGCAGGTGATCTGCCGCGGCCGCGTGAGCGTGTACGAACCGCGCGGTGAATATCAGCTTATCCTCGACTATATCGAACCCAAGGGAGTCGGCGCACTCCAGCTGGCGTTCGAGCAGCTGAAGGCCCGTCTTGAAAAGGAGGGGCTGTTCGAGCTGGACCACAAAAAACCGCTGCCGGTCCTTCCCAGGCGTATCGGGATCATCACGTCGCCGAGCGGGGCGGCCATCCGGGACATGTTGCGCGTGATAAAACGGCGCCATCCCAAAATGCAGATCCTTCTCTATCCCGTGCCGGTACAGGGTGTTGAGGCGGCCCCTGCTATCGTCGAAGCGCTTCGTTATTTTAACCGGGAGCAGAATGTGGACGTCCTTATTGTCGGCCGCGGCGGGGGGTCGCTCGAGGACCTCTGGGCTTTTAATGAAGAAGACGTCGCGCGCGCGATTTATGCATCGAGACTTCCTGTCATCTCCGCAGTGGGGCATGAGACAGATTATACGATCGCCGATTTCGTTTCCGACCTGCGAGCGCCGACGCCGTCAGCCGCCGCCGAGATGGTGGTGGAGAGCGAGGAAAATTTCCGGGCCACGATAGGCGCCCTCGAGTCGCGGCTCGTCAGAAGTGTAAAGCAGATGTTTGAGCGCGTGCGTTCCTCACTGCGCGAAAACATGCGTATTCTGGGCGACCCTCGCAGAAAATTGGAGCAGTATAGCCAGCGTCTCGATGATCTGGTACACCGCATGGCGATGGAGATCGGCCACCAGGTGAGCAGGGACCGGGCACGACTCACTGCACTCGCCGCGGGCCTTGACCACCTGAACCCGCTCGCTATTCTTGCGCGCGGCTACAGCATTACCCGGAACTATGCCACGGGAGCGGTCCTGACGGACGCCGCCCTGGTCAAGGAGGGGGATTCCCTTAGCACGAAGCTGCACAAAGGGATCGTACTTTCACGCGTCGAGAAAATCGACCGGGACAAAGATCCCTGAAGCGATGCATCGCCCGGTGCCGCAGGCCGCGACAACAGCGACTGTGCGAGGGGGCAGACTGCTGGCAGAATATCTTTGACACAGTATTATTTTTGAGATACCCTATACACGTATGGCTGAAGATACCAATCAAACCGAAACGCTGTCCCCTGAAGTCCAGGAGGTGATGCGCAACCTGATCACGGCCATGCGGGCAGTTAAACTCTATCCTCCCAACAACCCCATCTATTCCCAGGCAGTCAAGAAAGCCCACGAAGTACTCGCCCGATTTCTGGAAACCACGCCGGAATACAACGTCGGTGTCCTCAAAACCTATTTTACCTACATGCAAACGCCGATCGGAAAGGACGCGCAGTTGAACAGGGCCATAGCGCACGACCTTTTCAGCAAGGGCGTCAGGGACATTACCTTTTGCGGGGGGGTAACGGCAAAAGAAATGCTGGACCTTTTCCAGGCACTCGCACTCTCCATGGAGGAGATGGCGATCAAGAGCGGCATTTCTTCGATCCTCTGGGAAAAAGGCGTGTCCAATATCAAGGTTGTCGAAGCGGGGCTTGACGAAGTCATCACGGTTGACACCGGAGGTGGATGGGATGACCGGGACCGCAGGACGGCCGGTACCGCTGCTTCAGCACCCGCGCCGAAAGCTGCGGCTGATTCCCGCCGCACGCTGGTACTCGGCGACCTCAGGACGGACCCTGCCGGGTTCGGTGCCGGAATGCTGGCGCAGGCAAAGCTCACGCGCGGCAAGAATGAAACCGTTGAAGACCGTCTCCTTACGCTGTATCAGGAGGCTGGGCGCAGGATACAGGAGGGCAGTCCCGAACAGCAGGATGCGCTCTTCGCAGGCCTGGCACAGTCGGCCCTGTCGCTGGAAGGGCCCTATCGTGATGCATTGATTGCCGGAAAACTCTACAGTGATCTGGATGCCGAAAATGTGCAGGAGCGAAAAGCCGAGCTCGAGGAAGACGTGCCGAATGAGTACCACGAAATCATGACCGGACGGTTTTCGAATGCATGGACCGTTCAGCAGGTGGCGATGCTCTTAAAGAGGACGGCGAGCAAAACAGTACCGCCGCGGGGGCCATCGCCTGCTGCGCCCTCCGAGCTTACGGCCGCTCCGATCTCAGCCGAGATAACCGCGATGGCGAGAGAAATGGCGGAGTACACTGCGGAAGAGATGGAGTCGCTCAAAGCCATGACCAGCGTCGGCATGGAGTCGGACGTCATCGAAGCCGGGGTGCGCACCCAGATGTCCCTTCTACCCCTCGTGAAGGATCCGCGCCATGCAGCGCCCGACGAAGAAGAGATCGCCCAGTTCTCGAGCGTCATCCAGCAGCTCGAAGATATGCTGAGTTATCTTTTGAGTAAGAAAGATTTTGACCACGCCGCGCTCATTAGCAAGGCCTTCCATACTTCCGTGGACCCGGCGTACATGCCGAGGATGATCGAGGCGCTCAGGAAGGCGTCTTCCAAAAACGTCATCGTATCAACGATCGCCGACTTGAGACATTATGCCAAGGGTTCCCCCGAATATGCGTCCGCGTATGCCTTTTTGTCGGCAATGGACCGGGAAGTCACCGCGGTCCTGCTGGAACTTCTCGCAGAGGATTCCGATAAGGCTTCGCGTATCGCGCTTCTCGATTTGCTGAAGGAATTCGGCAAAAACCAGATCACGCTGCTCGGCGAGTACCTTTCTGACGACCGGTGGTACCTTGTCCGCAATATCGTGAACGTCCTCGGTGAGAGTAAGGGCGACCAGGCCCTTGTCTTTCTGCAGAGGGCAGCGGAGCACAATAACGCCAAGATACGGCAGGAAGTTGCGAAGGGCCTGATCACCATAGGAGGGAGAAAGGCCGCCAGCATCCTGGCGAAGTTTTTAGCGGACCGGGATGACGGCGTCCAGGGGATGGCAATCCACGGATTCACCGAGATCAAGGGCATAACCGTTGAGGATACGAAACCCCTCATCGCATACCTGCAGGGCCGTTCTCTCAACAAAAAGGAGCATCAGCTCACGCTGGCGGCGATCAGGGCGCTGGGGAAGGTCGGAGGCCCCCCTGCCGCGGATGTGCTTAAAGGATTCACTCGAATCCGGTGGTGGAAGCCGAGGAAGCTCCAGGTGGAGCTCCGGGTCGCGGCAAGGCGGGCAATGACTGATATCACGAGGAGACAGGTCGATGGCGGAAAAGAAAAACGATAGCCGCGGCGAGTCGCGGCAATCCTTTTTCGCGAGACAATTGCTGCTGGGCACGGCCAAGACCTCGTTTCAGCAGTTGTCGGGTCTGATGAAGAACGTGACCATCTATCCCGAATCGCACCCCTTCCTGCTTGCCCTGGCTGAAAAGCTTATTGGCACGCTCCAGGGACTGCTGGTAGGAAGGAAGGAGGTCGCGTTCTACCTCGTGTCCGGAGAATTATTTTTTGAGACCCACTCCGTTCCGCTGGACCAAAGCGTTTCCCTCCTCGTGGAGCAATTTACAAGCCGTGACATCGGCGCAATCGTCTTTAAACCGGAACTTACTACTGCAGAGCTCATCAGGCTGGCAGTCCTGATGAGCAAGGAGCCTGAGACGCTTAAAGCAGAAGGAGGCGTTCTTCAGATCGCACTCCGTGAGAACATTACCCACATCGAGCTCCACCACGTGCTGCTCGTCGATAAGAAGACCGGTGGGGCCATCAAGGAAGAACAGAAAAAATCTGCCCAGTTGTTTATGGATGCGATCGATGCGATAAAAGACGTGGTTAAGAGCGTTCATCGCGACAAATCGATCAGCATGCGCAGGCTGAACACCGTCGTTCAAACCATGGTTGATAATGTGCTCGAGAACCGTGATGCGCTCATGGGTCTGACCAGCCTTAAGATGTATGATGAATATACGTTTGCCCACTCGGTCAACACGGCCATTCTTGCCATTTCACTCGGGACCTTCCTGTCGTTCGAGAAGCCCCAGATCGCCGCGCTTGGCGCTGCCGCGATGCTGCACGATATCGGCAAAGTTCGGGTGCCCCACGAGATCATTAACAAGCCGGGCAAACTGACGGATGAGGAATGGCAAGCGGTCAGGCGCCATCCCATTAGCGGGGCGCTGATCGCGACGGGCATTCCGGGCGTGACCAAGCTCGCGATGGTGGTGGCTTTCGAACACCATCAGCATGGAACTTCCGGCTACCCGCACGTGGAGAACCATTCCCACGAGCATCTGTTCTCCAATATCGTTTCTCTTGCCGATTCCTACGAAGCCCTCACGGCAGCCCGTGTCTACTACAGTGTCCAGATGCCCCCCGACCAGGCAATACGGATACTGGTCAAAAAGCGCGGGACCGTGTTTCATCCGGTTCTCGTGAAGGCCTTTGTCAACATGATCGGCATTTTCCCCATCGGCACGGTACTGAAACTCTCGAGCGGCGAAGTCGGGCTTGTCCTGCACCAGACCCGCGATCTCATGCGTCCCCGGGTTCTGCTGCTCACGAAGTTCGACGGTTCGGAAAGAGGGTCAGGCGCAGAAATCAGTCTCCTCGAGACAACGGGCGGGAACTATAAGCGGGATGTAGTCGGGATCATCGATCCTTACACGTCGAATATTAATGTAAAGCAATATTTGGAATAGCTTCACCTGACCACTCCCCATGGTTGTAACCAGAAGCCTATCGCTGCGGTCCGAGAAGACCATTCGCGGACCTTCTCGGAACTGACAGCGCTGCCTTGCAAACAAAAATTACGGGGCTGTGAACCGCGGTTACTCCCGTTCAACGTAGGCGGCATGCCCAATCTTCTCCCCACACATTGCACGAAGTCATGTTGGTACCGGAAGGCCCGGGGAGACGTCCACGAACAGAGAACGAGCGAAGCAGGAGGAACGGGACGCCTTTTTACAATGTCTACGATTATACTCTTCCGCGAAACCCGGTCTACGCCATCGCAATTCTTCTGGGAATCCTTGCGGGTGTTGCGAATTCATTTCGTGCCATCGATCTCAGCATGAGACCCATGCTCGGCGGCTGGCTCCTGTCTTCGCTGCTCCTGGTCATGGTCCTGCATGAGGCCTTTCACGGTGCGACCGCGTCATTGCTGGGACACAAGCCGCTGTTTGGCCTCAAGCCGCCGCTCGTGTACATCACCTTTGCAAGCAAGATCCCGCGTAATCACTTCATCCTGGTAGCAGTGGCGCCGCTCGTACTTCTGGACATCCTGTTCATCCTGATGTATGCTCAAGGCGTGCTCACCTTGTTCTGTGACTTCTGCTTCATGAGCACTACGATCGGCGCAGTTGGCGACATCTGGATCGTGCTCACGTTGCTGCATATGCCCAAGCAGTCTCTGATCCTGGATACGAAAACCGGATTTGAGGTCTGGACCGATTAAGGCACGTACCAACGTCATGAAGGATTTCCCTATGGACGATGAAACTGTTCCCCCAAAACTCGCATCACTCGAATTTCATACGCGTTTTATGCCGCGGCTGATCTGGGACCGTCTGAGGCACAGGAAGAGGGCTGGCAGCACATTTGTATCATCGGCGTTCCTGGAAGGGATGATCGGCTTAACCATCTGCCTGGTGCTTGTCGCCCTGGGGAGCCCGTCGGCCGTGGCCCGCGGCTCGATACTCGGATGGACAATGACCATCCTCGGTACCGGGGGGATCATATTCCTCGTTGTTTCGAGCGCATACTTCCAATGGGGGACGCGGCCAGGGTATGAAAATTTTCAGATCGGGATCTTTTTCTTTTTCGTGGTGCTGGGCCTCTCCGGCGGGATCTATGCCGGTATTGTCCACCATTCGCTCCTGATCGGAACCTTCGCCGGAACGGCAGGATTTGTCGTTGGTTACGTCACAGGGCTTTGTTTTGGTCTTTGGATGCAGCGTCTCGGCTGGATAGTCGGGGTGGTGAATATAGCGGCAGGCTTTGCCGCTCTTGTGCTGGCCATCGCGGACGCCATTTTTCTCTGCTTGTAATAGCCAAGGGATGGAGATATGTGCCGGGCGCACTAAAAAAGATTTCTCGTAGCTGAGCTGAACCTTTTCCGGCGTACCTATGACTTCCTATCCGATAGACGCCATTCTGCCTGAACTGATAGCTGCCATCACGGCAAGCCCATCAGTCGTTCTGCATGCCCCGCCGGGTGCCGGCAAGACGACCCGTATCCCCCTCGCACTCCTTAAGGCTCTGCCCCCGGAACAGGGCCGTATCGTCATGCTCGAACCGCGCAGGATCGCCGCTGTTTCGGCTGCGCGGTGGATGGCGAAATCGATCAGTGAAGACGTGGGTGCTACCGTCGGCTATGCCATCCGCTTCGATACGAAAAAGTCCAGAAAAACCCGCATCGAAGTAGTTACCGAGGGGATCCTTACCCGCCGTATTCAATCCGATCCCGGCCTCGAAGATGCAGCGGTGGTCATCTTCGATGAGTTCCACGAGCGAAGCATTCACGCAGACCTTGCGCTCGCTCTCTGCCTCGATGTTCGTAAAAACCTGCGGCCGGACCTTAAAATTATGGTCATGTCCGCCACACTTGACTACGGGCCCATTGCAACGCTGCTCGGTAACGCACCGGTCATCACGTCCCTGGGAAAGGCGTTTACCGTGGAAGAGCGATATCTCGAGGACACTACGGGGATGCTTCCTGCGCGCGTGGCCAATGCGGTCAGGATCGCGCTCAAAGATACTCAGGGCGATATCCTCGTGTTCCTTCCGGGGTCAGGCGAGATCAGGGCCTGTGTAAAGGAAATACATGAAACAGTGAACCTTGATGCCAACCGCATTACCCTGCATCCCCTTTACGGCGACCTTCCGTTCGATGAGCAGGAGCGCGCAATCATGCCCTCAAAGGAAGCGCGGAAGGTCGTGCTCGCCACCAACATTGCAGAGACGAGCCTCACGATCGAGGGCGTTCAGGTTGTCATTGACAGCGGCCAGACGCGAATGCTCCGCTACGATCCCTCGACAGGGATGAACCGGCTCGTGACCGTGCCGGTTTCCCGTGCGTCGGCGGAACAGCGCAAGGGCAGGGCAGGCCGGCTGGGGCCCGGCGTGTGCTATCGGCTCTACGGGAGCCATGACCTGCACGGCATGCTGCCCTTTACCCAGCCGGAAATGCTGCTCTCCGACCTCTCCCAACTTGTTCTGGAGCTTGCGGTCTGGGGAGTCAAGGATGCGCACGTACTTTCGTGGCTCGATGCGCCTCCTCCCGCCGCCTGGGACGCGGCACTCTCGCTGCTCGAGGACCTTGGCGCGCTCGACAGATCAGGATCCGTCACCGCCGTGGGCAGGGCCATGGCACAGCTGCCGATCCACCCCCGGTTGGGCCGACTGATGACACGCGCGCAGGAGCTGGGCTGTCCGGGCCTCGGCGCTGACCTTGCAGCCCTCCTGACGGAGCGTGACATTTTCCGGCACACCGTAGCGGACCGTACGGTCGACGAGCCTGATATCAGGGAACGGCTTGATTCACTTCGCTGCTGGCGGGCGGGGAAATGCACCGACGCTCGGGCTGACCGTTCCGCGCTCCGCATCGTGGAAAGGACCTCAAAACAGCTTTCACGGTTGACCTCAGAGACGGCGGAGCGGCCCAACCGCGATATCATTGGTCAGGATGCAGTTTCGCGGCTCTTGCTCGCTGCCTTTCCTGACAGGATCTGCAAGCGCCGCGACGAAGGGGGAGCTCGTTTCATCCACGTCCAGGGGCGCGGAGTCCGTCTCTCCCTGAACAGCCATCTGGGAAGCAGCCCCTATCTCATAGCCGTTGTCGTCGATGCGGGCGAGAAAGCGGAGGGGTTCGTGCATATTGCCGTACCGGTGGACGAGGAGCTCATCCGGAGCGAATGCGCAACACGCATCGAGACCGTCAGAAAAGTGGAATGGGACAGGAAAGAAAATAGGATCACTGCTGCAATTGAAGAACGGTACGGGACGCTGGTCCTTTCAAAAAAGCCTTTCATTCCTGCAGACGCCGAGGTGGCGCCAATTCTCTGCGAAACCATCCGGATGACCCCCGGCACCCTGACCTTCAGCCGGGAGGCACGCCAGTTTCAGGCACGGGTCGGATTGATGAAGAGGTCCTTTCCCGAGGAGATGTGGCCGGACCTTTCTGATCAGGAGCTCCTGCAACATCCTGAGGAATGGTTAGGGTCCTGGCTTGGCGGAATTCGCGGCACACAGGGTTTGCGAGCGCTGAATATCCTCCCGGCGATCAGGACCCGTCTCTCCTCGAAGCAGCAGCAGCTCCTGGAGGAACGGGCACCTTTATCCATGAGTGTTCCGAGTGGTTCCACCGTACCGATCGATTATACAGGAGGGGATCAGCCGGTACTCGCGGTCAAATTGCAGGAAATGTTCGGACTTGCGGATACGCCGGCGATTGCGGGCGGGCGGATAAAACTCGTATTGCACCTGCTCTCGCCTGCCCGCAGACCGGTCCAGATCACCCAGGACTTAAAAGGGTTCTGGGACTCGTCATATGAACAGGTTAAAAAAGATTTAAAAGGTCGGTACCCCAAACATCCCTGGCCGGACGATCCCTGGAATGCCATGCCGACCCGCCGTACGAAACCACGCGGAAGCTGAACTAAAAACTGCGGAACGCGGAACAAGGAAACATAACCCTCAAGCGCGAGCAGATTCGATCGCTCGTAAAAAAGTAGGTGGTGTTGTTCTGGCCCCGCAGTAGGAGGACTGCTCGTTACTGCGTCATATGCGTCATATAGGTGGTGTTACTCGTCAGACGAATTGTTTCACTCAACGGTTTCGCACCCGTGTTTACATAATCCATTGCCGTGTCGTGCCGCTCGGCAAGTTGCCATGCACGTCTATACAGGTGCCGTGGCTGTTTGACGATGACTCGGAATTTTCCTCCCTCATAGGTAATGGGCATTAAGAGTCCCGATTCCCGCGCTACCAGGTCCGCCTGAACAATCGCCCATTCACTGCCTGTTGAAAAACCAACGCTCTGCCCGATCGGGAAACCGGCCGCAAAACCTGCGATCAATAACGCAGCAATCACTGTCATGCGAAGTACGGTCTTTTCGATGATTTTCATATTTCCTCCTTACTCTTCGGCCATTCTGGAGAAATAGATGTATGATGCATGTCTTTCCTGCAACCGAAGAATATTAAAGTACAAACTGGAGTACTCATGATGGAAAATAAAATGCAAGAGCATTGCCAAAATCAAGAGGCTGATAATAAAGGTTTAAAATAGTCTTGTTTGGCTTTTAGTGAATAAGGAGTTCAATCTGAACAGGCCATTTTGAACTACCAGGGTTATTCTGCGTTCTATCCAGAGAACAGTTCAAAACCTCCTTTACATTGTATTTTTATCGTTAGTCAAAAACGCTGAGCCGGTCTGTTTTTTGCCGCGGCTTCCGCCGGAATGCTGCGGAACTGCGGAGCTCCCCAGGATGATCGTGGGGTTTCTTTCATCTTGCGTGCGGCACCTTGCTTGTGCCCTGCGAGCTGCCACCTCATGCCAGACAGGCGTCTGGTTTCATGTGCGGCTTGATGCAAGAATATCTTTCTCTTGAGAGTGCCTTCTACGCTGCAGATTCAAAGCCCTATCGAGATCTTCCTGCGTCAATGCGCCGATCTTGATCAATATTTCACCGAGCGGTTCTTTGCTGTATCTCTGGTGATCGAGGGCTAGGTAAAGATCCTGAGGAATTATAAATTCATCGGCGAGGAGAAGAACGCCTAACGGTACTTTGCCGTCAATATTCTCCACCACCATTTCTGCCAGGCTCATCATATAAGTCCTCCTTTTGAATTCGGTTGATCCATGCCAAAACCGGGAATGAATAACTATTATTTATTTTCCTTCACATATTATACTGTTTTATTTCCCAATTGTCAAGTAAATATAGTATTAACAATAATAATTAGTTACGAAGTCGGTATCGACCTTGAGAGGCAACATTAAATAATATGAAATGCCAATAATTACTGTTTTGATTGCATGCCTATGCGATGAGCGTGTCAAAATACAGATAGAATACTGGAAAACGCATAGTTAACATTTTTTGCTTATCCCTTGCCTTTTTCAAGATATTGTAGTACGTTATGCTTACGATAGGTTTTTTAATGCTATTCGTTCCTCAAAATTGAGCCGATCTGTTGTGTTTAAGCTTCAGGATGGCATTCTATTTAGTTCCAATCATGTTTCAATCGTGTAAACGATCATGTAATACCGGGCAAAAAAAGACCGGACATCCGCTCTTGATTGGACGTTTTCTCTCTATAAGCATAGATACCTTACGGTATTTTTAAGACCGGCACCGGTATGCACCCGTTTGCGTCCTGCTGTAATGCAATGGAAGAGGCACTATGTGGCGCACTGTAAATAATCTCTCAATTTCGACAAAATTCCTGCTCACCGCACTTCTCTTCATTGTTATCGTTGTCTGCCTGTCCATGGCCGCCTTTTCCGGACTTACCCGTCAGAAGGACATCACCGCAGAACTTTATTCCGTTCAATTCAAGGACTCACAACTCATTGCAGCAATCTCCCAGGATATTGGGCATATTCATGCGGATCTCTTGCGCTTATTTCGAAACAACAGGATGGGATCACGTGCGGAGAGGGCGAACCTGCTGCAAACGGATGCGGCCGTCTTGCAGTCCCTCAGTCAGTCGCTCAAGGATGCAGCTGACTCAGGCCGCTTGACTGAAGAGTCAACGAAGACATACCGCAACCTCATCTCAGAGGTGCAACAATACCTGCAGTTGCTGGAGCGCGTTCAGGGCGCCGGGATAACTGATGCGGTTTTGGTGCGGCAGGTCCTGGCCGCGGCTGATGAACGTTTTGCGTCGATCATGGGCCAGCTGCAATCGATGAGAGAGAAGGGTGACAGAAGCGGGACAGAAACATTTGAACGATCTCTTGGCGTCCACCGATCATTACGTGTCTCGCTTGGTGTGCTGCTTGGCGCGGCCGTCTGTCTCATTGCCTTTATCAATTTATTCATCGTACGAAGGTCAATTGCCACACCGATTAAATCCATAGAGGAGGCGGCCAGGAAAGTGTCGAAGGGAGACCTGACGTTCGAGGTGACGGCGGAAAGAGGAGACGAGATCGGACGGGCCGGTATGCTCTTGAAGGAATCCTTTATCGCTATGGAGGGGGTGCTCCAGCGGATCAAGGAGCTGTCGGACAGGATACACTCGGTTGTCGTCGAGGTTGAAAGGACGACGGAAAAAGTTCTTTCCGGGGCTGAAACGGAAGCGGAAGCAACAAGCGCCATCGCGAGCTCTGTCGCAGAATTGAACTCTGCCGTTGACGAGATAGCCGGCAATACGGATGGCCTCGTTTCCGCATCGGAATCCGCTTCCTCCTCGATCGATCAGATGGGCGCAAGCGTCAAGATGATCAACGCCAGCATCCAGGAGCTGAGTGGACTGGCATCATCGACGACCGTCTCGATCGAACAGCTCTCAAATGCCATCCGCACCGTGGCGCACAAATCCGAAGACTTGGAGAACGCGTCGGAGGAGACAAGCGCGGCAATCATCCAGATCGCGGCATCGGTCCGGGAGGTCGAGACCCATGCAAAGGAATCGGCGGGCCTTTCAGAACAAGTGACCACCGAGGCCGCAACGATCGGGCTCGATTCGATCATGAAGACGATCGAGGGCATGAAAGAGATAGCGGCGACCGTGAACGATTCCGCTGCAGCCATCGAATCCCTGGGCAAGAGATCACAGGAAATAGAAATGATCGTCGGCGTCATCGAGTCGGTCAACGAGGAAACGAACCTGCTGGCCTTGAACGCATCGATCCTGGCCGCACAGGCAGGCGAGCATGGCAAAGGGTTCGCCGTGGTGGCCAGAAAGATCAAGGACCTCTCGGACAAGACCGAGAAATCGACGCGGGAGATCGCAGCGCTCATCCAGGCCGTCCAGCGGGAAATGAACGACGCCGGGAAACTGGTTAAGCGAGGTATTCCCGTTGTTGAAGAAGGAACAAGGCTCGCGAAGGCTGGGGAGGACGCGCTCAGAAGGATCATGGAGAGTTCGAAGCGGGCCGCGGAGATGACCCTCTCCATTCAAAGCGCCACGGAGGAGCAGGTAAAATCAGCGGCTTTGGTAGAGGAAGCTGCAACGCAGGTGAAAGCAATGGTCGGCGATATCGCCAGAACCACGGGCGACCAGTCGCGGGAAGCCACCCTCATCGCGCAGGCAGCGGAAAGCATGAAAAAGCTTGCTGCCCAGGTAAGCAAGGCAACGGAGGAGCAGGCAGCGAGCAGCGACCAGATTGCACAAACCACCCAGCTTGTTTCAGAAAGAAGCCATCAGATCTCGCGGTCCCTCAGCGAACACCGCAACGGTTCGCGAAGCATCCAACGAAGCATTGAGGCTGTGCAGAACATCCCCGTAGAAAACCAGGACCTCGTCTTTAAGATCAGCAAGACGCTCTGGAATCTTCAGAAAGACGCAGAACTTCTCGGGGCCGAGATGGAGCGGTTCTCGTTCAAGGAAACGAGGGGCCTCTCGCTCCGTTTCGGGGTCGTGCCGCTCAAAGAACCGTCGGAGATGTTCAGAAAATTCAAACCTCTCTCGGACCATCTTGCCGCCAAGCTCGGGAGACGGGTCGATCTGAAGGTAGCGATCGACATGGAAAGTGCCGTCAAGGACCTTGGCGACAACGTAACGCAAATCTGCGCCATGGGGCCGAAAAACTACGTTGAAGCGCACAGGAAATACAGTGTCGTCGTCATCGCGAAAGCGCTCCGGAAGAACAAACCGTTCCACCGCGCGGCCATCGTGGTACGAAAAAATTCACCTATTCAGGCGGTGACGGACTTAAAGGGAAAACGTTTTGCCTTCGGAAGCATCGGGTCGGCGACCAGCCATGTTATTCCGCTCGCGATGCTGAAGAATGCCGGCATGACGGCCGCCGATTTCAGGCACTATGAATTCATCGGAAATCATGACCAGCTGGTCAAGGCCGTCCTCGACGGGAACTTCGATGCAGCCGGACTCATCGAGGAACAAGCGCAGAAGCATGTGGCCGACGGCCTGCGGATTCTCGCGGTCTCCATTGAGATACCGGAATTCAATATATGCTGCAATTCATCCGTTGATGGCGAAACGCGGGACCGTTTCAGAACGATTCTGACGTCCCTTCGCGCGGCGAACGAAAAGGACATCGAGATCCTTCAGCCGCTTGGGAAAGACTGTACGGGCTTCCTTCCCGCTTCTGAGAAGGATTACGTGGAATTCTCCGATGCCATTGAAAGTGTCGCGGACCTCGTTGCGCAAGAGTTTCAAAACCGGCAATTTCAGCTGGGCCGGCGATAGCCCGGGAAACTTCATCGGCTTAGGAAGGCACGTATCCATCCGCTCTAAGCGGGGCGCGGGGAGTCGTGGGATAACAGTACGCCAGTGAAAAAATGGCTTTTGGAGGTGTTCTCAGGCCGGACAACGAACGATGCATGTGAAAAGGAGGTATCATGAGTGAAAACAGGAATGAACAGTCAGAGGCGTGGATTGTTTATGAGAAGACTGAGAAAGGCATTGAGGAGATCCAGACAAGAAAGAACAACCTCCCTCAGAAGTTTCGCACGCTCCTCATCGTTGTCGATGGAAAGAAAACACGGGACAGCATTCTCACTCAGTTCGCGACCCTGGATGGTGCGGCCGTAGTGCTGGGCGAACTGGAGCAAAATGGCTTCATCAGGAAAAAGGCCGACGTTCTCGCCCCCCGGGCCCTCACGCCGGAGGAAGAAAAGGAAAAGACGAAACTGGCAAAAACCTTCATGATCAACACGCTCAATGATGCAGTAGGTGCCATGGGCGCATCTCTCATAGAATCGCTGAGGCAGTGCGGAACGCTCGATGAGCTTGAGAGCCACTTTGAAAACTACCTCTACGCAATAAAAAGTGGAAGGGGGAAGTCGACCGCGGACGAATACAAGGAAGAGCTGCTCAAACTTTTCCCCGGCAAGTAATGGCAGGTACGGAGCGAACGCGCGGAAACGGCCCGAAACGGATCATGCATCGCGTACGTGGCGCTGTATCTTCGCCAAGAGATTTTCTCGTCAAACCAGTCAAACGGCCAGCAGGGTAGAAATCTTATCCCGCATCGTTCTCCCTCATACCTAACCGATCGTTGCCATCGATCTTGTACATTTGCAGTTCGGCTAAGGAACGGTCTTCTCAAAATTCGCTGGCAAATGCCCAACCCTGACCATACCCCATCGGGAATCCTGCAATTTTCCAATAGGTAAGGTACGGAGATCAAGGAAAGGTCATTCGCATTTTCCGAGCCGATTACGCGGACTTTTTGTTGCGCTGTAGTGCCCGTCATTGATTCCTCGGGTTTGATCGTTATTTTGCGGATTGGAGGTTTCGTATGTACAGTCAAAAAAAATTACTCCTGGTCGTTGACAGCAGCGCCTCATATCTGTTCTATGTGGCGACAATGTTTAGAAAGCTTCAATACGCCGTGCGTACCGCCGCGACGGCGGAACTTGCGCTCCAGGCGATGAATGAATCACTGCCCGCGTTTGTCATCACCGATATATCGCTTCCCGACATGAGCGGCGTGGACCTCCTGAAACAGATGAAGCAGAACCGCCGGTTGAAAGCCATTCCTGTCATCATTCACACGTCCGACGCCACTCAAAGCGTCCGGGAAAAATGCATGGCCATGGGCTGCGTAGGATATTTTAATAAACCTGCTGATCCGGATGTGCTGTACCGGGCCATCCAGGCGGCGACTGAAGCAACTCCGCGAAGTACCATCCGCATGGAAACGTCTCTCAAAGTGGAGGTCGGCGAGGATACGGCATCGGGTGGAGGAAAACGGGTGGAAACGGTGACGTCCCTGTCCGCGGGCGGCTTATATATTAAGACGCTGACGCCCGAGCCGGTGAACACCGTACTGCCCCTTAAGATCTTCTTTACCACTAGGCAAATCATGGTGAAAGCTGAAGTTCATTACAGTTCGGTCAAAATCGGTGAGCAACACAAACAACCGGGCATGGGGATGCAGTTCGTCAGCATCAGCCAGGAAGACAAGGCTTTTATCAAGGAATTCATTCAAGGGCAGCTCGCGAAGGCGCTGTAACGAAGAAATTATAAACTCTGTTATGAACGAAAAGGGAAAACGAGACGGCAGAGGCGCTTAAAGCACGAAAGAATACACGATACGGAACGAACGGGCATGGAGCTTCACCATGATTGCATCCGACCTCAAACACATCGACCGCCAACTCGCGATGTCGCCATCTCTTACAAAGGCTATCGAATTTTTGCGTTTGCGCGGAATCGATGACCTTCCCGACGGGAGGGTAGAGATCGACGGCAACAAAGTATTTGCAATCGTGCAACGATATGAGACAAAGGACATCAGCTCCCCGAAGTTCGAATACCACAAAAAATATATCGACGTTCAGTTCATCGCATCCGGCAAGGAGATCATCGGGTGGGTGCCGATTGAGAGCATGACGATCACTGAAGCGTATGATGCTGATAAAGACGTCGCGTTCGGCGCCGCGGAAGCAGGGAAATGGACGCCAATCTCTCTCCAGGCCGGACAACTGGCCGTGCTCTATCCTGAGGACGGACATGCCCCGAGACTAGCGCTCGGAGAATCTTCGATCGTCATGAAGATCGTGGTAAAAGTGGAAGTGTGACCCGAAAGAAGAGCGCAAGAGACGACGCGAAAAAAACATTTTTTTGATGGTACCAGTTTGGTATACTGAATACAGATCATCGCTTCAAATTGCGGGAAAACCTGCCCTTGATCCCGAGGCCCCTTTTCCCCCAGTCCTTGCAGCGCCTGTCGGCCGGTATGGTACAATATACCTATGAAAGATGACGAGAAGCATACGATATCCGCAGGAGGCAACGAGCAGACGCGGCGCGATTCCGCAAAGGTAATGACCGCGGCCAACTATCTGCGCCTTGCGAAAGCCAATTTGAGAAGCGGAAAACAAAAGGATGCCTTCATGCTCCTGCAGCAAGCCGCAATTCGCTTTCCCGACAACCCTGTGATCATCTCTTATTTCGGCTGTCTCCAGACCCTGGTAGATAAAAAGTACCGCAGCGGCATAGAAACGTGCAAACAGGCCATTACTCTTCTGAGGAACAGCGAAGAGGAAGAAAAAGAAGATCTTTACGCGCTAATGTATCTCAATCTGGGAAGGGCATATCTTGCGGCAGGAAAGAAGCAGGATGCGATCAATGCTTTTACCCGAGGGCTCAAGCATGATAGCAGAAATGGTGACCTGCACCAGGAATTGCACAGAATGGGGAGACGCAAACAGCCTCCTATCTCGTTTCTCGAACGGTCTAACCCCATCAATAAATTTATCGGCATGATCTTGCACACAACAAAAAAAGGAATTGAAAAATCCGGAGGCAAAGAAAACCTGTAAGGAAAGGGAAAAAGTGTCGTGTCCATAGAAAAAAGCCGGCGAAATGTGTTCGCCGGCTTTTTTTACGCGAGGGGGCGGCGTAGCTATCCTATCCGCCGATATACCCTCCGGAAAAATCGAGTTCCGGTACTTTCACAAGAGCTTCAACCGAGACGTCGCTCTCAATGTCCGAACCGGCTTCCTTCCAGTCAAAGGGACATGCCTTCATCAAGAGCTGGAGTTTCCAGTCTATCATGCCGGCAAGTTCGCACAGATGACGGTCATAGGTCCGGAATTGCATGCTCTCCTCCCCGTAAGTCTTTCTTGCATCTACCCGAAGTATGTGGATGCCTTCCTTCATTTCCGATAGCTCACGGCTTACGGCATCGCAATAGGAATTGATTATTATGTTCTTTGCAGTTGCCATTGGAACCTCCTCGTTAAACCGGCTTCTAGAACAGCCGTTGTACTTCGCTCCCGCGTCCATGACGAAACCATATGGCAGGCAGAAGTACACGCTTTACTCAGTACTGGTTAAAGTATATCACTGGAATGCGCACTGTAGGAAAAAAACAGGAGTTAATTGGTGCTCTATATTTGCGTTCCCAGAGAGCCGGATCAGCCTACCGGTATCCCGGCCTGTTCTGCTCAAATTCAGCTTGACTCTAGCCCGTCCTTTGCGTAATATCAACGCCGGCCGGTCCTTTTGGGACGGATAAGGCCAAGCGTAAGGAGTGCCCCTCCATGGATGTATGCCCCTGCGGCTCAAATATCGGCTATGATTCCTGCTGCTTTCCGATCATAGCCGGCGAACAAAAAGCAGTGACTGCGGAACAACTTATGCGCTCCCGTTACAGCGCGTATGTCAAAAAAGAGATCGGCTACATCCTCACTTCGCTTCATCCTGACCACCGGTCTGACTATGATGAAAGTCGCAGCAGGGCGTGGGCTGAAAGTGCTACGTGGCACGGGATTAAGATTGTGAAGACTGTTGGTGGCGGGGTTGACGATAGCAAAGGTCAGGTAGAATTTATCGTTTCCTTTACTGAAAATAGGATTGACCAGGAGCACCACGAATTGTCCTCATTCGAGAAAAAGGACGGGATATGGTACTTTGTGACGGGGAAGACCATGCCAAGGATGGTTTCCCGTGTCATGCCGAAAACGGGCCGCAACGAGCCATGCCCCTGTGGCAGCGGAAAAAAATTCAAGAAATGCTGCGGCACGTGAGCGGGTACAATTATCATGATACAAAAGAAGGACGAACAGCAAGTACGTCAAGAGTTCCGTATGCGCCAGAACCGCCAGATCATCGCAATAACGGTCGCGCTCTTTCTCGTGCTTTTGTCCGCCGTGCTCTATAAACGTCCGCTTTTCGGTGAATTATCGAAGGCTACGCTTTTTGGAATGCAGATTGCCGCGATCGCGGCTTTTTTGCTGTTTTCGGCAGTTAACTGGAAATGTCCATCATGCAATAAAAGCCTTGGAAGCAACATCAACAAGCGCATCTGCAGGAAATGCGGTGCCCGGCTGCAGTAAACCACGTATTATGGTCTTTTACGTCTTCCGGCGCTGGAAGCGCCCGCCATTCATTATATCCACTTTTTTAGCCCGCCATTTCCTTAATGTTCTTGATCACATCGTTCACGACCTGCTGCGCGCTGCCGTAGAGCATCCGCGTATTTTCGGCATAGAAGAGTGCGTTTTCAATGCCTGAATAGCCGGCACCCCTGCCTCGCTTGATGACGATCACGTTATGGGCCTGATCAACATTCAGGATCGGCATGCCGTAGATCGGGCTCGACTTATCGGTGCGTGCCGCCGGGTTCACGACGTCGTTCGCGCCGATCACGAGAGCGACATCGGTCTGGCTGAATTCCTCGTTGATTTCCTCCAGGTCAAATATCCTGTCATAGGACACTCCTGCCTCGGCAAGGAGCACGTTCATGTGGCCGGGCATGCGGCCTGCGACGGGATGGATGGCGAACTTGACCGTAATGCCCGCTTCTTCCAAGAGCACGCTCAACTCCTTGACCTTGTGCTGGGCCTGGCCCACGGCCATGCCGTAGCCCGGTACGATGATCACCTTCTGTGCATAGCGGAGCATGGCCGCGGCATCGAGTGCGGAGACTTCTTTCATGGTTCCCGTAATGACCGCACCGCCGGTCTGCACCTCCCCCGTGATCGGTTTGAATAAGATATTCGTCAGGGGTCGGTTCATGGCTTTCGCCATCAGCTGGGTGAGAAGCGTACCCGCTGAGCCGACCACGATGCCGGCAATGATGAGCGCCGGGTTATTCAGCACGAACCCTTCAAAGCCCACAGCGAGGCCTGTAAGTGCGTTAAAGAGCGAGATCACCACGGGCATGTCGGCGCCGCCAATGGGCATGGTTATGACTGCTCCGAGAGTAAGTGCGAGCAGGAAAAAGACGGAGATCGGGAGCATCGCAAGATGACCCGAAATGACGATGGCAAGACCGCAAAAGATTGTTACTGCTGCCAAGATGAGGTTAACCCAATTTTGTGCAGGCAAATGAAAGGTTTTTTTCATGATGCCCTGGAGTTTGGCAAAGGCAACCAGCGAACCCGAGAAGGACACTGTCCCGATCAGCCCGCCAAGCACCGCGAGGGCCGTTGCAATAGTACTGTGCGTCTCACCCCGTGTAAGCTCGATCGCCGCGATCGCCGCCGCAGCGCCACCGCCCATGCCGTTATAAAGGGCGACCATCTGCGGCATGTCGGTCATCTTGACCACCTTGCCCGACCATGTGGCAAATCCGCCGCCGATGGCAAGAGCAACAACCATCAGCACATAATTGCTCATGCCGGGCCAGCCAAAAGTGACGAGCGTCGCCAGGACCATGGCCGCACCAGCCCACATTATGCCGCGCCTGGCAGTGACCGGAGATGACATGCTTTTAAGTCCGAGGATAAATAACAGCGCGACGACAAAATAGCTGGCATTGATCAGGATTTTTATGGTCATGTCCGAGCCTTTCCTTGAGACTTGAGATAATTACTACGGAGGATGCTAAGAAAAATTCTTACAGAAGTTCCCGGAGAGAGGTTTTCCACCGTCCACCACCTTGAGAAAATGTTCATTATTGTTTAATATCTTTACTCTTTCCGCTCTTGAACATGGCGAGCATGCGTTCTGTGACCACATAACCGCCTGCTGCGTTCGCGGCTCCGAGCAAGACGGCGATGAACCCGATGGCCTGTTCGAACGGTGTGCGGGCCTCTCCGAGCGCGACCATGGCGCCGACCAGAACGACGCCGTGGACGAAGTTCGAACCGGACATGAGCGGTGTATGCAGGATCACCGGCACTCGCGAGATAACTTCATAGCCGGTGAACGCGGCAAGCATGAATATGTAAAGCGCTGCAAAACCTTCCATAGAAACCTCCTGAGCTGACAAACCTCAATTACGATTTCGCTCCCTCCAGAATGTTTTTCACGCCTTCATTACGGATGGATCCTTCATGAGTGAACACGCTCCCTGCCAGGACCTCATCGCTCCAGTCCAGCGCAAGCGTTCCCTCTTTGATGAAAGGGGATATGAAGTTGAACAGGTTGCGCGCGTACATTTCCGAAGCGTGGACCGGCATGCGGGAGGCAAGGTTGATCGTTCCTACGATCGAGACGCCGTCTTTATCCACAGTCTCACCGGGACGGGAGCCTGCCACGTTTCCGCCGCCCTCAGCGGCCATGTCAACAATAACAGCACCTTTCTTCATGCGTCCCACCATGTCATCGGTGACGATGAGAGGGCTCTTCTTGCCCGGTATCGCCGCTGTGGTTATGAGGACGTCCGCTTGCGATATTGCCTTTGCAAGCTTCTCCTGCTGGGCAGTCCGCTCATCATGCGTCAATTCCCTTGCATATCCGCCTGACCCTACGGCGGTCACGCCGGTGTCAATGAACCTCGCGCCGAGAGATTCGATTTGTTCTCTCGTTTCGGGACGCACATCATAGGCTTCGACAATAGCGCCGAGCCGGTGGGCTGTCGCGATAGCTTGAAGCCCCGCCACACCCGCGCCGATAACCATCACCCGCGTTGGACGAAGAGTACCGGCAGCGTAGGTCAGCATCGGGAAGAATTTTGGGGATATCACACCCGCGATGAGCGCGCACTGGTAACCGGCAACGGTGGCCTGGGAAGAGAGGGCGTCCATGCTCTGTGCGCGAGAGATACGCGGGATCAGCTCCACAGCGAAGCTTGTGATGTTCTTCTCGCAGAGCAGTTTTGCCCGCTCCTTGTCCTGGTAGGGATTGAGAAAACCGATGAGAATGATAGCCGGTTGCATCAGCCTGATCTCTTCCAGGGTTGGCGGCTGGACTTTCAAGATGACTTGAGATCGGGCGAACACCTCAACATTGGTCGGAGCAATGGAAACTGCGCCGAAATCGTTGTCCGAGATGAAACTACCGGTACCGGCGCCACGCTCTATGCAAAGATCGACGCCCAGAGACTTGAACTTTTTAACCACGTCAGGAACGATGGCTACCCGTTTTTCGCCGTGGCCCGTTTCTCTGGGCACACCTATGACAAGAGGCATAACATCCTCCCAATATAAATGTAGTCTTGCTTGTAATTTATTATTCCCTACACAGGTAGTATATCATTATTTTATGCATCAAATTTCCCGATCATTCGTGAAATCCTATTTCCAAAAATAAGAAAAAGGAAGAGGGCAATGTGATATTTATTTTGCTTTATCCAAAGCCGCAAAGGACGCAATATCTGAAAAATAAACTTATCTTTACGAGCGTCGTTTCTTTGCGCTGCTACCTTCATTTATGAATAATAGATGCCAGAATTCTTGTTGGCCATGGATAAATTCTCTCGTTTCCTCTATAGTCGCATATTCATAAGGGTTTGCAGTACAAACCAGTTTTACGAGGGATTATTTGGAACGAAGAGGACGTAAAAACAGAAGAAGATCCACAGATGCAATTTATGAGGGGCCTGAACGGAAAAGCGGCGTTGATAGAAGGTCAGGAAAAGATACAGAAACTTTTTCTGATATTTCATTTGCCCGGCAGATAGACAGGTTCGGGATATGCTATCGAGACAATTGTAAAATAAAAATATCAGAACCGCGTGTTTTAGTTTAATGTCAGCAGACAAATCAAGTACATATTTTATACCCAGTATGTGGGCATATTCATAATTATTTACGGCGAAATCCCCAACTACGGTAATTAGACAAAACACCTCAAATTCAGATATTTTCGTACCGATGCAATATCTATAGAAATATATAAATTATCAATATTTTACAGTCATATTCATTTCAGTAATATTATCGATAAATTCTCTTTCAAATCTATAAAATAATAATGTATACATATGAAACAGAAAATGAAATAAAAGTACGCAACATCAAATAGTTATCAAATATGTTTCCTCTGGATACAAGAAAAAAAATGATAAAAAAAGAATATGTATATTCCGGAGACACTACCTACTGTCTAATTATATAAAAATTAGTAAGTATTCAATAAAATAAATCATTTTAATATGGGTATGAAACTTGCTGTTATAATAAGTGGTGGAACAGGATTTTTCTTTTGTGCCTAGATTGTCCAAGTCGAAATGCAAATGGACTGCAAAATATTTAAATATTATGTTATAAGTTCGATTTATGATTATTTATAGCAACAGGCTTCAAATTTTCGTTGGTTACCCAAACGTATAGTATTTAAGAAAAGTTCAGTAACAATGGACACGATGTCGTAACATTGAGTTAGGATGCTTTTTCTCAATAATAACGCTCTTTTTCTGATAAAATATTCTTGTCTATTTGATGCCGGCGTCTCTATGTAAGAGGTATTTCATGAATAGCCAAGATCATCCCGGTGATGCGATGGTGAAGATACGGGTCTCGCCAAATGATATGATCAAAAAAGTGATTTTTACGCTGGCTGGCCTACTGTTCGCGACGACCTTATTTGCCTCGGATTACCTCATTGGGGAAGGGGATACCCTCTCGGTCTCTGTCTGGGGTGAAAAGGACTTCAGCTTCACGGCCAAAGTCCGCC
>DASPQB010000320.1:0-4760 GCA_035625205.1 Nitrospirota bacterium
AAAATCGCGCTGAAGAACCGTAACCGTTCAAGCTGCATAATCACTCACGTTCTTATAACTAAAGGAGCTTTTGAAGAATAATATAACAAACAGTTATAGTTATGTCAACAAAAATTTGTTAGTAATAGGATTTATTTATGCTAAATAGATTCAATTTTACAATATGTTAAGAATGAATTATTATGGAAATGGTATGGCTATTTGAAATTGCTGAATAGACTGCGAGCTATATAGCCGGTCTTTGCGAAGCTTGTTATCTTTTTTTTCTGAAGTTAAAAAAACAGTTTTTTTGAAAGGAGGGGCAGCATGGTATCCGAAAATAAGAATGACGATGAAGCAGTCAGCAACAAGGGTAAACAAATTTGCTGGGAATTTAAAAAATGCTGTCGTCAACCTGGCGGACCCAAAGTCGCAGATTTGGGAGTATGCCGAGCTACCCCAAATCATGCATTGGATGGTGTTCATGGCGGCAAGTCAGCGGGAAGAGCATGATGGGTCATAGCAGGCTCTTTGTGCGGCGGCAAGATTCAGGGTACCTATGCGAAAAAAATCCAGAACTGCTGGCGTTGCGAATTCATGAACATGGTGAAAAAAGAGGAAGAACCGCTTCAATATGGTTTCTCTCATACCCGCCTAGGCATGGAGAAGTCACCGGAAAAACTTGGTATGGAGCACACAGAATCAACCCAGGTTCATGTTTCGCCGAAAAAAGTGTCATTCGTATTTAAGTTGAAGCCTGGGGTTAAGCAAGCCGCAATGCTGATGTGTCTTGAGTAAAAAGTATTTTACGTCGTTGTAGCCGTACGCCATGTGCCTTAAACGCTTGATCTTGTTGTTGATGCCTTCGGAGATGGCAGTCGTTATTTTGCAGATGAAGTAGCTCAAGACAAAATGCCTTTTCCGAAAGAATTTAAACCCGAGTTCTACGAACGCGGGAACGCCAGAGGTGATTGCTGAGACAATCCATTGATGCAAGCCCTTCTGGATCGTGGCGCGGTCACGTGATGAATAGACGCGAGAAACTGGTCTTTGAGCAGCATGGACTTATAGAGAGGTTCGTTAAGATTAGCAAGCTTATCGAGGAGATCTTCCGGCCGCTTTGATGGCTAGTTCTGCATCAGGATAAAGCGTTTATTGCAATGGAGGAGCGATACCAGTTCGGGGTTGTCCGCCTTCCGGGCTTTGTTCGGTTCCTCCGTGCGCACCGTGTCTACGGCATCATTTCAGTATTTTTTAACGTGGAAGTGGTCAAGGACGATGAGAGCGTTCTTTGCATGCTCCTTGGTGGCTGAGAGAAACCCTCTGGCGCCGTCACTGGCGACAGCCTCTATTTTGGCGCAGTGTTTTGCCCCAAGGTCCTCATAAAAGGAGTCCAGGACGGCTTTGCCGCGGCCATCATGGTTCCAGATGACCTTGCGTCTATCAATATCCACGACGTAGGTGACGTAGTGATGCCATAGTTGCCAGGCCACTTCGTCAACACTTTTCTAGACTAGAGCAGCTAATTTGGACATGCGGGTATTCAATTGGCAACTGAAGTGGTTGGATTGTGCTTAGCTGCTGCGTATTTCTCAGTCTGCACTATGATCTCAGTCGCCATTGCTTTGTCCTTAAGGAAAACTCCCTTTTTCGCATTAACCTTGATGTTCGTCACGGTCGGCGTTACCTTCTCAATGTCGATGTAAATATCAAGCTTGCCTGCGAGCGCAATAACGCTTATTTTCCCGTCCTCTGACTTGCGCTTCGTCTCTTTTATGTCCATCTTTGTAAGGACCTTAGTGAGCGCGACCTCGACATCGGCAAAAGGGTAACAGACGGTCTTATAGGCGATGTTCGTGAATGTATAGTTTACGTCGATCGCGCAGCCGCTTACTGCTGCGGGGACGGCAAAACCCATCATCGCGCAGTCTGAAATCGAGAGCATGAGGCATACGAGGACGGATAGTTTAAGAAAGCATTTCATGAAGGTTGCCCTGGTGCGTATGGATAAAACTTTTTTTACACTGTCCTAAAAAAATTATATCACAGAAGTACTCCAATGTTGTCCCGGCCATGAGATATTGTTATCACGAATGGGCACCACGCATGCGGATTTCGGGGCCAGACGCCGCGTAACGACTTCAGCTTGGAATATGATGAGTTTATAAGAATGGCAACAGTAATGACCGCAGAATGGACTCGTTGATAGAAAACCTTATGACCGGAGGCCATGATACAAAATGAATTCTGCACCTTCTCCAATATGATATGACACTCGACTTCACCTGCGTGTCTGCGGCGGTGCTGACCAAATTTCAAGGCAGCATACTCCATGAAACATGAAAAAGCGACGAAAACATCGCAAGCATGAGCGGGTCATGGCCGGTCGAAATCGTTCTGGCAAAATCACTCGAATCCCATCAATCAACAAAGAACCATCATCCTTCGAATACCGGGTTCCCAGCACCGTTAGCGTTGGATTGCTCTCAACATGCAGCAGGGGCCTTCCGGTCGAAACCACCCTCCAAGTTTGCAACGAGCGGGGCAAGGTACGTGCCGGTATGGGAGTACGATTACGCACTGGACAAAACCTGCTCTCTCCAGTGACGTTCGCCTATTCATGCTTCTTCAAGTTCAGGACAAATTTCAAAGGAGAGGGCTCGCGGGAGCATTCACGTGTTGAAGGAAGCTGTGAAGAAGAGGCGCGGCTCTGAATAAGCCTATGCAGGCTGTCCCCATGACATGAGCATCGCAAGGGCCTTCCCACTAATACTTGCAGGGGAAGGATTAAAGTACCTGTTATGTTATTTCACCAACCAATTTGGGGAAAACAAGACATTATAACATTTTTTTTTATAAACGCTCAGGCTGTAATGCCATGATATCATGAGGATTATGCTTTTGGCACAAAGTATGCAAATTAAAATATAGAAATTAGGTAAAATTCGTGATGTGTATGAACAGCCGCATATTATCTGACATAACCCGTGAACAGGAAGAAGAGCTCACGAGCATTTTGCTCAATAGTTCGCTTTATCAGGAAATGGATCAGGAAGATAAACGGAAGCTGCTCAATTACCTCGTAACGTCATACTTTCATGTTCTTCCGGGTAACAACAGTCGGGCCCTTCCCGCGGCAATTCCATACGGACCAGCGATATAAATCGGACCGTATTCCCTATTGCCGTCGGGAGATGAGTATAGAAAGAAAGCCTTAAAACGCGAAAATGTTTTGGCCTGTCGGCTATAATGCCACCCCCTACTCGCGGGCCCGCAACTTTTACCCCCTCTTCAACCGATGCATTGGCAATATATGGATAGCGCGCCGCATGGCTCATTGTTCAATTTGCACCTCCCTGTCTCGGTATCACCTGCAAGGGTGAAGCGGTTGATCGATCAACCGGAGATGCAGAACCACGCGAAACGTGCACATGATGTTACCGCTGTTTGTCAGGAAAGTTGAAAGGGTGTAACGATCTTCATCTCTTTTCCCTTCTAGGTGCTTATGCCCGATCATGCCAGGCCCTCCACGAGCGGGCAAAAAAGGTTCACCAAGCAATCTTCGGAAAAAAATGGACGGCTTATGAATCGCAAAAGAGAATTCTTCCATGCCCTGATCCAGCACGCCTCAGACATTTTCACGATTCTCAGTATTGATGGAACAATCATCTATGAAAGCCCTTCGAATGAACGCACCTTAGGCTATGGGGTGAATGAGTTACTAGGCAGGAATGTTTTCGAGTTGGTACACCCTGAAGACCTCCAAAGGGTAAGACATGCCTTTAACGAGGTTGTCAAACACCGGGATTTAGTACTCTCTGCCGAATTCCGTGTTCTGCATAAGGATGGGTCATGGCGAGTGCTGGATGCCACGGGAAACAATCAACTTGACAACCCCGTGATCACCGGTATCGTGGTAAATTCCCGCGATGTCACGGAGCGCAGGCGAGTAGAAGAAGAGTTGCGGCAAAGCGAGGAACGATTCCGCAGAATCTTTGAGGACAGCCCCCTCGGTATGACTATCCTTGCTCCGAACGGCAGGCTTGTGAAAGTGAATAAGGCTTACTGCGAGATGTTGAGATATCCCGAGGAGGAACTTGTTGGACGCAGCATTCAAGAGATTACCCATCCGGACGATAAAGAAAAAAGTGCAGAAGTGACACGGCAAGCCTTTGAAGGGGAAACCTCTCTTTTTCACCTGGAGAAACGGTACGTCAAGAAGAATCAGGAAATTCTCTGGGTTGAGGTTAACGCGACCACGGTCCAAGATCAGGAGGGAAAGGTCCTCTATTGCCTGGGCATGATTCAAGACATCAGCGAACGCAAAGTTGCGGAACAAGAGAGAGTACAGCTTATCTCCCAACTGATGGACGCGCTCGCAAAGATCAAGACATTGAAAGGCTTGATTCCCATCTGCGCCTGGTGCAAGAAGATTCGCGACGATTCCGGGTACTGGACACGAGTCGAAACATATATCGGGCAGCATGCTGACGTGAGTTTTACCCACTGCATATGCCCGACCTGTTTGAGTAAGGTACATCCCGCTACGTACCTGGATCTCTTCGGTGATGAAAAAAAAGCGCAAGTCTTACAATCTAAGAGAGAGCATCGGAACAGTGAACGCCTGAGGCTGAGGAAGCCTGTCAATTGCGCCTTCAAGGTGGACTCCGGAGAATCGGGGAAGGTGGTCATACATGCCATCCTCGAAGAGATAGGCGATAGAGGCATGTGCGTCAGGACGGATCAGCCCCTGAAAGATGACTGCCTGCTCTTCTCAAGCA
>DASPQB010000321.1:0-3989 GCA_035625205.1 Nitrospirota bacterium
TCCGGAACAATCCATCCTCGACGACGATGCGACAGGCCTCTTCGTATAGTTTTTTTGGTTCGCGTATGCGCCACATCGTCTCATTGACCCTGCTCAGTACGGTGTAGAGTCGGTTGAGGCGGGCAATCTTGGTTTCTGCCTGTTTCCGCTCAGTGACATCTTTGCCGATAGAGAGGATCGAGGTCGGGTTCCCTGCATCATCCCGCTTCAGCGTCCAACTACCTTCCAGCACAATACGCTCTCCATTCTTTGTGATGCACCGCATTTCTCCTTCCCAGTGTCCATCGCGCATTAAAACCTCTTGTGCATCATCAAACGATACGGGAAATTCGGTCTGCAGCAGGGTGGAGACGCGCTGGCCGATTGCCTCGCCCTTTGTCCATCCGAAGATACTCTCTGCACCCTTGTTCCATGAAAGGGCGTGATGGTGAGTGTCCAGTATAATAATGGCATCGTTAGCGAGGTCAATAAGTCTTAGTTGTTCCTTTACCTCAAGTTCAGCCTGCATTTTGGCAATAACGGTGGCTGATTCTCTCCCAAGCATTACGAGCAGCTCTCGTTCTTCTGGAGTAAAGTGGTGGCGATGCCTGCTGAACAAGGTATAGTGTCCTATGACGCTGTCTCGCGCAATGAGCGGAATGGCTGCCCGCGCGATGATGTCTCCGGGATTGAAACCCTCCACGGCATCGGTGACATAGTCCTCGGAAAAGAGAGACTCGCCTTTGTAAATGCGTGCGATGTTCTGCTGCGTGAGCGACACATGCTGTAGCTGCCGCTTGACAAACTCAGGAGGGTATCCCCGCTGATATTGGAGTTCTATGCTATGCTGTGCTTCATTTAGAGAGTAGATAGTGCCCCCATCGAATCTCATGAGCACAACAGCAGTATCGAGCATGGAGGAGAGCATCGTTTGCAACTCATCGGCCTCGTTGCCCGCTCTGATGACGCGGTTGAGAATGTCCACCGTCCTCGCGTGCTCCTTTATGGACTGTTCAGCGCGTTTGAGATCCTCGACGTTGTCTCGTAGTTCTTTGCTGGTAGCTCGGAGCTCTTCTTCGGCCTTCTTCCGCTGGGTGATGTCGCGTACTGCAGATAGAATACACGGTCGTCCGCCAATAATTGCGCGGGAGATATTTGATTCAACCCAGAACATGCGGCCCGATTTATCTTTCGCTTCCCATTCCAGCATTTGAGACGTTGCTGTGTTCCATACCTCTGCAACGACATCGCGAAGGTGCATCTTGGTGGAGAGGCCTGAGCCTGAACTGAGGTCTCCTGCGCTAAGTTTCTGTAATTCATCGAATGTATAACCGAACATCTCGCACGCGTGGTCGTTTACGTCAAGGTAGGCGCCTGTCTCGCCGTCCATAATGAAGATCGCATCGTTGACGCCATCAAAGACGGCATGGTACATCTGTTCTGCTTTCTTCCGCTCTTCAATTTCATTCTGCAGTTCGGAGGTGCGCTCTTTAACCTTCTGCTCAAGCTGGTCACGCGCCTTCTGTAGCCCCTGTTCCATTCGCATGCGGACAATCGCTAACGAATAAAATTCCGCCAAGCGCTGTATCGCTTCAACATCTTGGTCAGTGTATTCCTTATTAGAATTGGCAAGCGCAATTTGCCCCACGAGCTCCTCGCCGATGAGTGCCGGCACTGAGAGGAACTGTTCGAGCGGGACATGGCCCTCTGGCACCCCTGCGGAAGCGGGATGATCAGCCGCTGCATTCGTGTAAAACGCCTCTTTTGTGTTGAGCGCATGCCCCCAGAGGCCAGGGTAGAGTCCATCAGATCCGATCGGGAACACGACCTTTTGCTGCCCGCTCGTGATATCGCATTGGCCCTCCCGCATCATTTGCATTAAAGTATACCCAACGTTGTCGCCTGTGTCAGGATCAATGAGAGAGACATATCCATATTCGCTGTCGGTGAGATGTCTCGCCTGATCTAAAATGGCGTTCGTCATCTCGTTCATCGTGGCAGTGGGAGATATCAATGGAACATAAAGTACTGCGAGCGCCGTGTTGATGGCCAGCTCTCTGTTGAGGTTTTCTTCTACCAGTTTCCGCTCCGTAACATCTCTTCCATAAAAGTTTGCATAACCGACATTAACGATCGGTGCCACAAAAAAATCGTAGACACGTGAACGTACCTCAACCTCGATTGTCTTATTTGCTCGATTCGACAGTGCCTCAATCGCTGCGTCACGCAAGAGTTGCGGGGCAATAACCTCGGTAGCGCCGTTCCAATCATCTAATAATCTCTGTCCGGGCTTATTTGCGTAAAAGATCTCCCCTTCTGCATTCAGTCGCATCACGGGGTTTGGGTTCTCTTCGGGAAATTTTGCTATGCGCTCAGCATCTTTACGGTGCGCCACATCCTCAACCACCGACCACGTCGTACCTTTTTTTATTATCGTTCCGCCGTGATTCTGTATCACATCAGTGACATCGCTGCCGCTACACTTTCCCAAGCTGTATTGGCACAGTGCAATGATTCGATGTCCTTCAAGGGCGTCGTTTACTGTCTCTTCATAGTCGGTGAATGCATCCCAGAGATCTTGCTCAATCCAAAAAGTGTTGCCGGCAAGACGTAGCCCTTCGAAGCCACGGTTTAACGCGTCCTGCTCCTTATCAAGCCACCACTGTATAACGAGCTCTTTATCAAACGTTCCTCCCTTCATGTGGACTTCTGTATAGGGAAGAATGAAGAGCTGCCCTTTTTCAATAAACTGGACAATATCAGGAATAACTTTCTCGAGCGCTGTGACAGCCTCCTTTTCCTTGAGGGGCTCGGACGTTACCCACACGCACGCTTCGTTGCTTCTCAAACCCTCGGCGAAATAAGGTACGAGAATATCGATTAAGTCGTGCTTGGTATTGTAGAACTGACAAAGATGCATCCCCCAAGGTATGTCGCCAACGAAGTCTAGTCCAAACTTCCGCGTGGTGGTCATATTTTTACCTTGTAGGAGTAGTGTTATCGCTGTTAAGGCATGGTAACGCACTTGTAAAAATACTTTGTTGCTGCGCCGCCAAGTAATCTCAGAAGAATGAAGAAAAAACAGAAGCCTAATGATTATTATTTGATATTATATATTATAACTCAGGCTTGTACGGCGTAAAATATGCTTGGACACATAGCATAAATCTTACAGGGCTTTAATCCATTAACTGATAAACGAATTATGGGGTATGCTTCCAACGGCCTTTAGCACCTTTTCACTATGATGTTCTGTATCAAATATAATATCTCTCCATTATGGCCTTTTTTCTCCAGTTGACGCCTTCAAATTCCCTTTATGATGCTTAAATTACACCTGAGAACGACTTGCTAACCATAATTAATTGAAACTGCCGAGAAGCGGATTAACTTTATATTTACGCGCGTGTAGTGTAGAATGTCGAGTATCCCAAGAGGTGGATGCTTTGGCACGCAATGACGAAAAACAAAAAATTGAGAAGCTTCACAACCAAGTCTCTGAGCTTTTGGAAGTAATAGATGGTTTTTGTGAGACGTGTCACGCCGGAAACGAGGTCTTGTTCAGACAATATAAGGCTGAACGTGAAATGTTTATAAACGCCAGAAAAGAGTTCATAAAAAATCAAAAAAAGTTCATGGCGCGGCATTCACCGCAGCAAGAAATTTTTTGACGTATTTTTACGCCTGAGCCGATTCCGTCACTCGTCTACAGATCTATCTCCGGAAACCGCAACATTATGAGTTTCAACGCAACAATGGCGCATAAATTTTCAATCCTCTTTCTCCGCTCTCCGCGCCTTTGCTACAAGCAGCGTGTTGTAGGGGATGTTCATTCAATCACCCTCCAAATCAAAATAGCCGACCACGAGACCCCTTTGCCCGATATGGATAATCCGATGTCGATTAAACCTATCTAGAAGCCCATGTCCCAAAATCACTCTTATGGGACACGATGAAGCTCGCATAACAACTCAAATGACAAATTTCGCAAAAGGATTTCACGAAATGAA